>NZ_PSVZ01000016.1:0-81534 GCF_002932315.1 Rathayibacter sp. AY1C9 | reverse complement strand
AAGCCGATCAGGAACGCGCCGCCCAGGGGGACGAACACGAACAGGCCGAGCATCAGCAGGTTCGGCGCGAGACGGCGGCCGCCTACGCGTTCCTCGCGCCGAACCTGCTGATGCTCGGCCTGTTCGTGTTCGTCCCCCTGGGCGGCGCGTTCCTGATCGGCTTCCAGCGCACGAACGGCTTCGGCGACGGCGTCTTCGTCGGACTCGACAACTACGCGCGGCTGCTCGGCGACGGCCTCTTCTGGCGCTCGACGTTGAACACGGCGCTGTTCACCCTGATCGTGACCCCGCTCTCGATGGCGCTGGGCCTCGGCGCGGCGGTGCTGATGAACTCGGTGCTGCCCGCGCGGCCGGTGTTCCGCAGCATCCTCATCCTGCCGATGGCGGTCTCCGGAGTGGCGACGGCGCTGATGGGCGTGCTGATCTTCGACGAGAACAGCGGCGTGCTCGACGGCATGCTCCAGACGATCGGCCTCCCCCGCATCGCCTGGCAGTCCGGCGGAGCGGCGGCCTTCGCCTCCGTGGTGCTCGTCACCCTGTGGTGGCGCACCGGCTTCAACATGCTGATCTACCTGGCGGGGCTGCAGGGGGTGAACCCGGCGCTCTACGAGGCGGCCCGGCTCGACGGAGCGAACGCGTGGCAGCAGTTCCGCCACGTGACGCTGCCGCTGGTCGGCCCGTCGTCGTTCTTCCTGCTCATCCTCAACGTCATCTACTCGTTCCAGGTGTTCGACATCGTCTTCGTGCTCACCGGCGGCGGACCGCAGAACGCGACCTCGGTGCTCGTGACCTACGCCTACGACACCGGGTTCGTCACCCGCGACCAGGGCTACGCCGCGGCCATCGGCATCGTGCTGCTGATCCTGACCATGATCTTCACCGCGGTGCAGTGGCGCACCAACCGCTCGAGGGACCTCGTCGAATGATCCGCACGTCGCGCACCTCGCGCCTGCTCCGCCTCGCCCTCGCCCTCGGTGTCTCGGTGGTCATCGTCTTCCCGCTGTACTGGATGGTCGTCGTCGCGTTCTCCTCGCGGTCCGAGCTGCTCGGCGGCACCCTCCGCCTCTGGCCGCGCGAGCTGACGCTGGTGAACTTCGAGCGGGTGTTCTCGTCGTTCCCCGTGGCGACCTGGTTCGGCAACTCCCTCGCGATCAGCCTGGTCACCGCCCTGATCACCGTGACGATCAACCTGCTCGGCGGCTACGCCTTCGCGCAGCTGCGGTTCCGCGGATCCGGCGTGCTCTTCCTCCTGGCCCTGTCGACGCTCACCCTGCCCGTGCAGGTGATCATGGTGGCGCTGTTCCGGCTCGTCACCGACCTCGGCCTCTACGGGAGCTACTGGGCGGTGATCCTGCCGACGGCGGCGTCGGCGTTCGGGCTGTTCCTGGCGCGGCAGTTCATCCTCGCGATCCCGCGGGACCTGATCGAGGCGGCCCGGATCGACGGCGCCGGGCACTTCCGCGTGTTCACGGCCATCGTCCTCCCCCTCTCGAAGCCGCTCATCGCCGTGCTCTTCTTCATGTCGCTGCTCGGCTCCTGGAACGACTTCGCCTGGCCGCTCATCGCCCTGAAGGAGAACGCGCTGTTCACGCTCCCGATCGGGCTGCTCTTCCTCCAGGGGCAGTTCGGCAGCGACTACGGAGCGACCATGGCGTTCGCCCTGGTGAACGTCGTGCCGATGGTGGTGCTGTTCCTGGTGTTCCAGCGCTACTTCGTGCAGGGCTTCGCGCGCAGCGGCCTCCGCTGACCCCGCGGCGGGGGATGCCGATCGGTGCACTGAGCGGCCATTCGTCCCCCCGTCCGGGGCCGGGAGTGTCAATCCCCCCGTTCCGCCGACCCGGCCGGCGCCGCCCCGCGGTACCGTCGTCGCAGGCGCCCACCTCGTGCGCTCCGGAGCGCACCGTTCGAGCGGAAGGCGGGATCGCCATGAGTACCGTCGCCGCGAACGCCGCCCAGCAGAAGGTGGCCGGCCGCTACTACCTGATCGAGCGCATCGGCTCCGGCGGGATGGGCTCGGTCTACCGGGCCCGCGACGAGACCGTGCAGCGCGAGGTCGCCGTGAAGGTGTTCCGCGCGGAGGCCTCGAACCCCGAGGACGTGGCCCGCCAGGAGCGCGAGGTGCGGATGCTGAGCTCCTTCGCCCACCCCGGCATCGTCAACCTCTTCGACGCGGGGCTGCACAACTTCGGCGGCGAGGTCCGCCGCTACGTCGTGATGGAGCTCGTCGCCGACCCCACGATGGAGGCGCGGCTCGAGTCCGGCCCCCTCCCGGCGGCGGAGGTCGCGGCGATCGGCACACAGCTCGCGGAGGCCCTGGCCTACCTGCACGAGCGCGGCGTCGTGCACCGCGACGTGAAGCCCGCGAACATCCTGGTCAGCGAGGTCGCCTCCAGCGGCTACACCCGCACCGCCAAGCTCACCGACTTCGGCGTGGCCCACTTCATGGACGGCTCCCGCCTGACCAGCGACGGCGTCGTGATCGGCACCGCGAGCTTCGTCAGCCCGGAGCAGGTCGCGGGCGAGCCGATCAGCGGAGCGAGCGACGTCTTCTCCCTCGGCCTGGTCCTCCTCGAGGCGATCACCGGTCACCGGGAGTACTCGGGCACCGTCCTCGAGGCGGCGATCGCCCGCCTCCACCGCAGCCCCTCCGTGCCCGACACCCTGCCGGCGGAGTGGCGGGCGCTGCTGACCTCGATGACACAGAGGGACCCGGAGAAGCGTCCGACCGCCGACGAGGTCGCGCACCGGCTCCGCGGCGGGATGACGACGGGCTCGGCTTCGGGCGCGCCGACCGCCTCGGACTCGCGCGCGGCACGGATCCGGCGCTCCGTGATCATCGGCTCGAGCGTGGTCGGCGTCGGCGCGATCGCGGCGCTGTCGTGGATGCTCGGAGCGCTCGCCGGTCGCTGAACGACCGGGCGCGGGGCCCTAGGCCTCGCCGGGGAACGCGGGACGGAGCACGATCCGCGTCCAGGCGCCCACGTAGATCCGATCGCCCTCCTCGACCTCGCGGCGCTGACCGGCGGCGATCGGCGACTGCGGGAGCGCAGCCCCGGCCGGGGCGAGGTACGTGCCGTTCGCCGACTGCAGATCCTCGACCCACCAGCGGTAGCCGTCGGTGCTCAGCTGGCAGTGGCGCCGCGAGACACCGGAGTCGGAGCCGCAGTCCACCTGCGGCGAGATGCCGCGGGAGACGGACGGGCGGCCGACGAGCAGGGTCCGCTCGCGGAGGACGACGGTCGCGGGCGGGCCGGGCGAGGGCATGGGGTCGTCGGCGCGCTGCTCGGCGTACCACTCCGGGTCGACCCAGAGCTCGGCGATCCACGGGCGGTCCGGGTCCGCGGAGGCGGCGGCGGGGCGGGCGGAGCCGGTGGCCGGCGCGGACGCAGCCTCCTCCTCCGACGCCGAGGCCCCGGGTGCCGGGTCGGGGGCTGCGGCCTCGGGTGCAGGGGCCTCCGGGATCACCTCGGTCGGCGGAGCGGCGGGCGGCGCGGTCGCGACGGGGGTGTCGAAGCCGGCCTCCTGCTCCGGGACCAGCTCGGTCGGAGCCGCGGGATCGGCCTGCGGCGCGGGCGCCTCGCCCAGGTGCTGGGCCGGGTCCCCCGACGGCGTCGCGGAGCCGCCGACCTCGCCCGGAGCGCGGACGGCGCCGGAGGAGGTGAACGGATCGGCCTCGGGGAGGGAGCCGGTCGTGAAGTCGTAGCCGCAGTTCTCGCAGAACAGGGCGCCGGGCTCGTTCGGGAACGAGCAGTGCGGGCAGACCGAGGGGCCGGTCGGGATCGCGGTGGTCGGCGCGGCGGGAGCGGGCGACGGGGCCGCAGCGGCACCGATGGGCGCCCCGCAGACGTCGCAGTAGTCGCCGGACTGGGAGGTGTGCCCCTCGGGACAGCGGAAGCTCACTTGCGCACCCGCGTGGTCTTGGTCGACGCGGTGTCCAGCGCCATCTCGTCGAGGCGGTCCACGCCGCGCTTGAGCCGCACGGTGCCCTCGTTCGGGTTGTCGATCTCGACGACCTTCCGCAGCTTCGCGGTCGCCTCGTCGTTCCCTGTGACGGAGGCGAGCTGCACCGCCCGCCCGAGTTTGACCGTGGCGGTCGCCTCGTCGCCCCGCGCCTTGGCCGCGAGCCCGTCCTGGATCGCCGAGGCGAGCTCGGTCTGGCCGGTGTAGTGGGCGACGGCGGGGTCGATGCGGGCGGTCAGGGCGGAGTCGTCCGTCCAGCGCGCCTTCACCAGGGCGGAGGCGACCACCTCGTCGCGCACGCTGAGCTGCACCCGCGCGGCGAGCTGCTCCGAGCCGACCGGCTTCGACGCGACCCGGACCGCCACGTGGTATTCCCGCGACTCGTCGCCCCAGGCGCCGGTCGGGTAGGCGCCGGTGAGCGGGTTCACGGCGTTCCGCCGGGAGCTGAGGTCCTCGAGGTTCGGCGCGACCTGGCGGACGAAGAGCAGCTGCGCGCCCTGCGGAGTCCAGACGCGGAGCTCGCCGTTGGCGACTCCCCGGCCCATCGACGCCCGCATCAGCGACTCGAAGTCGGCGGCCATGTCGGCCGGGTTCGCGATCAGGCCCACGGTGCCCAGCAGGGCGCTCGCGATGGTGCGCGCCTCCTCGACGATCCAGCGGGAGCCGACGCCGCGCACGTCGCACTGGAAGTCGCCCGACGCCGCGCGGATCGCCGCGTCCAGCTGCATCCGCGACTCGTGCTCGTTCTTGCCGTCGGTGAGGAGGATCGCGTGCCTCTGCGTCGCCTCCGGCACGGTCGCGAACAGCTGGCGGGCGAGGGTCAGCCAGGTACCCATCGCGGTGCCGCCGTCGGCCTGGAGGTAGCCGATCGCCTCCTTCGCCGCGGCTCGCGCCCCCGGCTCCATCCGCACCATCGAGACGGTGGCGTTGGGGTACGGGAAGGCGCGGTCGGCGCGCTCGGACCCGGCCACGACGGCGAAGAAGGTGCCGTCCAGGATCTGGTCGACGGCCACGGCGGCGGCGCGCTTCGCGGCCGTCATGTTCTCGCCGGTCATCGATCCGGAGCAGTCCACGATGATGATCTCGGCCGCGGCCCCGTCGGACCCGGCGACCCCCGTGCCGGACGCGGTCACCGTGACGATGGCGTGCACGTCGGTGGCGCCGTCCGAGAGGAACTCGTTCTGGAAAACACTCGCGCTGAACTCCGCCATTCCGGCAGTTTACGGGGACGCCCGGCCCGAGCGGCCCTCCATCGCCGAGGATCGGCCGGGCATCGCGGCTCGACGCCTGCACGACAGCTGTCGGGGCGGGCGGAGGCGGGTCGAGCGCCGCCGGAGCGCCCCCGTCAAGCCCGCCGCGACCGGACGCCGCCGGTGCCAGGGTGGAGCCGTGCCTCCCTGGACCCTCGCCCTCGCCAGCGGCGCCATCGGCGGCGCCACCCTCCTGATCGGCGCCGCGCTCGCCTGGTTCGTGCGCGTGCCCCCGAAGCTCACCGCCGCGATCTCGGCGTTCGGAGCAGGGGTGCTGATCTCGGCGCTCGCCTACGAGCTCGTGCAGGAAGCGGCGGACGACGGAGGACTGCTCCCGACGATCCTCGGCACGCTCGCGGGAGCCGTCGTCTTCGTCGGCGCGGACGCGCTGCTCACCCGCGCCGGCGCGGGGAACCGCAAGAGCGCGAAGGGGTCGGGCGGAGGAGGAGGCGCGGCCATCGCGGCCGGCGCCCTGATCGACGGGGTCCCCGAATCGATCGTGCTCGGCCTCTCGGTCGCCCAGGGCGGAGCGGGAGCGGCGATCAGCGTGCCCATCGTCGCCGCGGTCGCGATCTCGAACCTCCCCGAGGGCCTGTCCTCGACGGTCGGCATGAAAGCCGACGGCCGCTCCGCCCGCTACGTCTTCACCGTCTGGGGCGGGATCGCCGCGATCTCGGCCGCCGCAGCGCTGGTCGGCTTTCTGGTCTTCGCCACCGCGCCCGGCGCGGTCGTGGCCTTCGTGACGACCGTCGCCGCCGGCGCGATCCTCGCCATGATCTCGAACACGATGATCCCCGAGGCGTTCGACCGCGACGACGTGCTCACCGGGCTGTACGCGGTGCTCGGGTTCGTGACGGCGTTCGCCTTGCACAGTGCTGGTTAGGACGCCGCTCCCCGCGCGGCGTCCCGCAGTCGGCCCGAGCGCGCGGCCGGGTCCCGAAGAGCGGGATACGTACGGCGACGCGGATCCGCTGGAACGCGGATCCCCGGATACGCCTCGCGAAGACGCCGCTCCCCGCGCGGCGTCCCGCAGTCGGCTCCAGCGCGGGGCCGGGTCCCGAGGAGCGGGTCGCGCACGGCGACGCGGATCCGCTGGAACGCGGATCCCCGGATACGCCTCGCGAGGACGCCGCTCCCCGCGCGGCGTCCCGCAGTCGGCCCGAGCGCGCGGCCGGGTCCCGAGGAGCGGGACGCGCACGGCGACGCGGATCCGCTGGAACGCGGATCCCCGGACACGCCTCGCGACGGCGCCGCTGCATTCGCGGCGTCCCGCAGTCGGCCCGAGCGCGCGGCCGGGTCCCGAGGAGCGGGACGCGCACGGCGACGCGGATCCGCTGAACCACCGATCCCCGGACACGCCTCGCGAGGACGCCGCCGCCTGCGGAACGGAGTGCGGTCAGCCGCTGAAGGCGGTGAGGGCGTCGTCGAGGATGCCGAGGCCGCGGGCGACCTCGGCGGGGGTGATGACGGCCGGCGGGACCACGTGGATCCGGTTGTCGGCGGTGAAGGGCAGAAGGCCGCGGGACAGCAGGTCGGCCTTGAGGCGGGCGACGGAGGCCGCCGGCAGCGGGGTGCGCGCGGCCCGGTCGGTGACCAGCTCCAGCGCCCAGAACACTCCGGAGCCCCGGACCTCGCCGATCAGGTCGTGCTTCGCCTCGAGCGCCGCCAGGCCGGGGGCCAGGTGCTCCGAGCCGATGGTGCGCGCGTTGTGGACGATCCCCTCCTCCTCCATCGCCTGGAGCGTCGCGACGACGCTGGCCGCGGCGAGCGGGTGGCCCGAGTAGGTGAGACCGCCGGGGAAGACGCGCTCGTCGAAGTGGTGGGCGATCGGATCCGAGATGACGACGCCGCCGATCGGGACGTAGCCGGAGTTGACGCCCTTCGCGAAGGTGATCAGATCGGGGCGCACGTCGAAGGCGTCGAAGGCGAACCACTCCCCCGTGCGGCCGAAGCCCGCCATGACCTCGTCGAGGATCAGCTGGATGCCGTACCGGTCGGCGATCTCGCGGACACCCGCGAGGTAGCCGGGCGGCGGGGTGAGCACGCCGGCGGTGCCGGGGATGGTCTCGAGGAGGAACGCGGCGATCGACTCCGGCCCCTCCGCCTGCACGACGCGCTCGAGGTGGTGGAGGGCGCGCTCGCACTCCTGCTCGAGGCTCTCGGCCCAGAACTCGCTGCGGTACAGGTAGGGCCCGAAGGCGTGCACGTGCCCGCGGGAGTACTCGTTGGGGATGCGGCGCCAGTCGCCGGTCGAGACGATCGCCGCTCCCGTGTTGCCGTGGTACGAGCGGTACAGCGAGACGACCTTGTCGCGGCCGGTGAACAGCCGCGCCATGCGGATCGCGTTCTCGTTCGCGTCCGCGCCGCCGTTGGTGAAGAAGACCTTCTCCATGCCCTCGGGCGCCCGCTCGGTGATCAGGCGGGCCGCCTCGGCGCGGGTCTCGTTCGCGTAAGCGGGGCCGACGGTGGTGAGGACGCCCGCCTGCTCCTGGATCGCGGCGACGACCTTCGGGTGCTGGTAGCCGATGGTGACGTTCACGAGCTGGCTCGAGAAGTCGAGGTAGCGGGTGCCGTCGACGTCCCAGACCTCGGCGCCGAGACCGCCCGCGATCGGCAGCGGATTCAGCGCGCCCTGCGCCGACCAGGAGTGGAACACGCGGGACCGGTCTGCGGCGGTGACCGAGGCGTTGTCGCGGACGGTGGGGGCGGTCGAGGACGTCATGCTCCCCATCGTGCCGCGCGCGCCTCGGAAGTGGGCGTGCGGATCCGTCGATCCGCGGACCCTACGATGGACGGAACGTCGAAGGGAGCCGCGCATGCCCGCGACCGTCCGCGATCTGCTGGCCGAACCGGCCTTCCGCCTCCGCGTGCTCGCCGGCGTCCACGACGAGGCCGACCTCGACGCCCCTCTGGTGTGGGCGCACTCCTCGGACCTCGTCGATCCGACGCCCTGGCTCGAGTCGGGCCAGCTGCTGCTGACCGACGGCGTCCACTTCACCGGGCACGACAGCGCCGAGTTCTCGGAGGAGTACGTCGCCCGGCTGCGCGGCCGCGGCATCCGCGCGCTCGGCTTCGCCACCCGCATCGTGCACGACGAGGTGCCCGCCGCTCTCGTCACGGCGTGCGAGCGCCAGGGCCTGCCGCTGCTGGAGGTGGCGGACCTGACTCCGTTCATGGGGATCATCCGCTTCGTCGCCGACGTGATCTCGCGGGAGCAGCGCGAGCGGCTGGAGTGGTCGATCGAGGCGCAGCGGCGGGTCGCCCGCGCGGCGCTGCGGCCGGACGGGCTCGCGGCGATCCTCACCGAGCTGGAGCGGCAGCTGGACTGCTGGGTCGCCCTCTACGACGCCGCCGGGCAGAGGGTGCACCTGCCCACCCGGCTCGACGTGCCCGCGGAGGAGGCGGTCGCCGCGGCCGCGAGGCACGCCCTGACCCGCGGCAGCCGAGCGGGACTCCGACTCGACGACGGCGGCGGAGTGACGCTGCAGACGATCGGGCGCCGCGACCACCTGCGCGGGGTGCTCGCCGTGGGCACGGGCACGCCGCTGGACCCGGCGGGCAGCGACCTCGTCGCGAGCGTCATCGCGCTGGCGAGCATCGCGCTGGAGCAGCGGCGCGCGCTGGACTCCTCCCGTCGGCAGCTGCGCTCCGGACTGCTCGAGCTGCTGGCCGCGGGAGCCTTCGACGTCGCCGAGAGCACCGCACGGCGCCTGGGGAGCCCGCTGCCCGCCGAGCCGGTGCGGGTGGTCGTGCTGAGCGCGCCCGTGCACGGCGACTCGCTCCTCGACGAGCTGGAGGTCGTGGCGGAGGAGGACGGCGCGCGCCTGTTCTTCGCCGAGAGGGACGGCTCGCTCGTCGCCGTGGCCGCCGCCGACGGACTCGGGCCGCTGACCGCCGTGCTGGAGCGGCACGGCGCGAGCGCCGGCGCCTCCGCCCCGATCGGATGGTCGGACCTGGACCGGGGCCTCGAGGAGGCGCGGCGCGCCGCCGAGCGGACGGGAGACGGGACGGTGGTCCGCTTCGAGGACGTCGCCGCAGAGGGGATGATCGGGCTCCTCGCCGCCGCCGGAGCCGCACCGCTCGCCCGCCGGATGCTCGCACCGCTGCTGACCCCGGAGGGAGCCGTGCTGCTCGAGAGCGCCCGCGTCTGGCTCCGCCGCAACGGCGCCTGGGAGCCCGCCGCCCGCGACCTCGGCGTGCACCGTCACACCCTCCGCAACCGCATCACCGCCGTCGAGCGCGCCCTCGGCCTCGACCTCGACGACGTCTCCGCCCGCACCGAGCTCTGGACGGCGCTGCGGCTCCACTCATAGCCTCTCTCCTCCTTCGTCGTCGATCGGCCGCGGTCGGCCGGGGAGGGTGGTCGCGTTCCGCAGAGCGGGTTGCGTACCGCGCACGACGATCCGCTCCCACGCGGATCGCCGGTTGCGCGGTGCTCAAAAGCCTCTCTCCTCCTGGCGTCGTCGATCGGCCGCGGTCGGCCTCAGAAGGTGGGAACGATGGGAAGAGCGGGTCGCTTACCGCGTACGACGATCCGCTCACACGCGGATCGCCGGTTGCGCTCGGCGGTGCTCAGGAGCCTCTCCGGTCGACCGAGCACTTCCCGCCGGCGCGGAGCGCAACCGGTGATCCGCGTCCCAGCGGATCGACGTGCGCGGAACGCACGACGCCCTCGAGAACGGAACCACCCTCCCACGCTGACTGCGGGCGATCGACGACGAGGGAGGAGAGAGGCTCACCAGCGCCGCGACTGCGGGCGATCGACGACGCCAGGAGGAGAGAGCCTCACGAGCACCGCTGAGCGCAACCGGTGATCCGCGTCCCAGCGGATCGACGTGCGCGGAACGCGCGACGCTCTGCAAGACCCGACCACCCTCCCGAGCCGACTGCGGGCGATCGACGACGAAGGAGGAGAGAGCCTAGGAATGCTGCGGGAACCCGAGGTTGATGCCGCCGTGGGAGGGGTCGAGCCAGCGGCTGGTGATGGCCTTCTGCTGGGTGAAGAAGCGGACGCCTTCGGCTCCGTGGGCCTTGGTGTCGCCGAAGAGGGACGCTTTCCATCCGCCGAAGGAGAACGTGGCGACGGGGACGGGGATGGGGACGTTGATGCCGATCATGCCGACCTCGACCTCGTTCTGGAAGCGGCGGGCCGCTCCTCCGTCGTTGGTGAAGATGGCCGTGCCGTTGCCGAACGCGCCGTTGTTGATCAGGGCGACGCCCTCCTCGTAGGAGGCGACGCGGACGATGGAGAGCACCGGTCCGAAGATCTCCTCCGTGTAGGCGCGGGAGGTCGTGGGGACCTTGTCGAGCAGGGTCGGGCCGAGCCAGAAGCCGTTCGCGTCGCCGTCCACCTCGATCCCGCGCCCGTCGATGACGACCTCCGCGCCGTCCTCCTCCGCGATCGCGATGTAGGAGGCGACCTTGTCGCGGTGCGCCTCGGTGATCAGCGGACCCATGTCGCAGCCGCGGCGTCCGTCGCCGGTGCGCAGGGTCGCGGCCCGCTCCTGGATCTTCGCGATCAGCTCGTCGGCGACGGGCTCGACCGCGACGACGACCGAGATCGCCATGCACCGCTCGCCCGCCGAGCCGAAACCGGCGTTGATGGCGGAGTCGGCGACGAGGTCGAGGTCCGCGTCGGGGAGCACCAGCATGTGGTTCTTCGCCCCACCGAGGGCCTGGACGCGCTTGCCGTGGCGGGTGCCCGTCTCGTAGACGTACTGCGCGATCGGGGTCGAGCCGACGAACGAGATCGAGCGCACGTCGGGGTGCTCGAGCAGCCCGTCGACGGCCTGCTTGTCGCCGTTGAGCACCGTGTAGACGCCGTCGGGGAGGCCGGCCTCCTTCCAGAGGGCGCCGAGCCAGATCGCCGAGGACGGGTCCTTCTCGGAGGGCTTCACCACGACGGTGTTGCCGGCGGCGATGGCGATGGGGAAGAACCACATCGGCACCATCGCCGGGAAGTTGAAGGGGGAGATGATCCCGACCACGCCCAGCGGCTGCTTGGTCGAGTAGACGTCGACGCCGGTGGAGACCTGCTCCGAGTACTCGCCCTTGAGGTGGTGCGCGAGCCCCGTCGCGAACTCCACGACCTCCTGCCCTCGGGTGATCTCGCCCAGCGCGTCCGAGACGACCTTGCCGTGCTCCGACGTGATCAGCTCGGCGAGCTCCTGCTTCTTCGCCTCGAGGAGCTCGCGGAAGCGGAAGACGATCTGCTGCCGCTTCGCGAGCGACGTGTCGCGCCAGGCGGGGAACGCGGCCTTCGCGGAGGCGACGGCGGCGTCCACCTCGGCGGAGTCGGCGAGCGCGACCTCCTTGGTCGCGACTCCCAGCGCCGGGTCGTAGACGGGAGCGGTGCGGCCGGACGAGGAGGCCGAGGGAGCCCCGTCGATCCAGTGGCCGACGACGGACAGGGCGGTGGCGGGCTCGGCGATGCTCATGGCGACGACTGTAGGGGCGTGACCACGGCCGCGGGGGTGCCGATCCGTCCAGCGGTGGAGGGGTGGTCTGGACGGATCGGCGCGCTCAGTCGGTGGGACGGGAGGCGTCGGCGTCGGCGTCGGGCGAGGGGGTGGCCGCGTCGGGGCTCGAGGCGGCGGGGTCGGCCGCGCTCGGGTCCGCAGCGCCGGGATCCGCAGCGCCGGGATCCGCAGCGCCGAGGTCGGCGGCGCCGGCGTCGGCGGTATCCTGCTCGGCTGTACCGGTCTCCTCACCGTTCACCTCGGCAGCGGACGCTTCAGCCGCAGTCTCCGCCGCACCCGCCGGGTCGAACCGCGCCAGCGCGGCCGTGATGTTGTCGTGCCCGCCGCGCTCGTTCGCCCAGGCGACCAGCGCCTCCGCGAGCGTGACCGGATCCGCGCCCACCCTCTCCTGCGCCTCGCGCAGCACGCGCGCGAGGTCCTCGGCGGCGGACGCGTAGTTCCAGAGCCCGTCGGAGCAGACCAGCACCCAGCCCGGCTCGGTCAGCTCCTCGGAGGCGACCCGCGGCTCCTCGTCGTGCGCGTCGGCGCCGAGCCAGCGGGTGATGGCGTGAGCGTCGGGCGCCGTCTCGGCCTGCTCCCGCGGCACTCCCGAGGCGATCTGCTCCTGCGCCCACGAATCGTCGACCGTGAGCTGCCGCGGCTCGCCCGCGTCCGGCATCCAGTAGCTGCGGCTGTCGCCCACGTTGCCCGTGACGAGCAGCGCGCCGTCCAGCACCGCCGCGGTGAAGGTGCACGAGGGCGGATTCGACCGCTTCTCGGGCACGGCCGCGTCGATCGCTCCGGAGGCGCGCGCGGTGGCCATCTGCAGCAGCGCGCGCCAGCGGTCCGCTCCCGCGCTCTCCCCGCCGACCTCGGCCTGCAGCGCACTGAGTGCCGCACGGGCCGCGGCGAGCGACGCCTTGTCGGAGTCGGGGGTCGAGGAGACCCCGTCGCAGACCACGAGCAGCGCCGTCCTCAGAGAGCCGTCGGCGCCAATGACCGCCCCGAGCGCCATCGCGTCCTCGTTGGCCGGGTGCCGGAGCCCGCGGTCGCAGACGCCGCCGACCAGCGGGTGCGGCGCTTCGGCCCAGTGCTCGCGCTCGGTCGGAGCGGGGCGTCCGCACTGCTCGCAGTAGCCGTCCTCGGCGACCGCTCCCCCGCAGTAGACGCAGGCGGCGGATCCTCCGACGGCGACGGGCGGAGCGGAGGGGGTGGCCGCGACGATCAGCGGCGTCCCGCAGGCCTCGCAGAACGCGTCGCCGGTCGTGACCGGCTCGCCGCAGTTCGGACAGGGAGTCGACAGCGCGCCGCTCATGTCAGCGTCCAGCGTCGGACCTCGTTGGCCCGGTCGACGAGGCGCAGGCGCTCGTCGCGCTCGCGAGTGGAGGCGGCGAGCGCGCGGTAGGAGGCCTCGAGGCCGTCGCGGATGGCGGCCTCGTTCGCCTCGACTCCACCGAGGGTCGCTCCCTCGGCCGGGCCGTCGCGCCGCACCAGCTCGAGGGCGGAGGCGAGGACCTGGGTCGTGAGCTCGAGGCGGGTCCGCTGGTCGATCGACACGGAGTCGACGCTCGCGAGGGCGGCCGAGAGCGCGGGCAGCCCGCGGCCCGACTCCGCCAGCAGCTCCGCCCGGCGGCGGCGCGCGTCGGAGTAGGAGGAGCGCGTGGGCGCGACGATGTCGAGCGCGTCGAGCGCCCCGTCGAGGTCGGAGCGCAGCTGCCGCACCCGCGCGAGACCGAAGGCGGCGGGTGCCGTGTAGTTCGCGTCGGCGCGGGCGCAGATCACGTAGAGGGACTCGGCGACCTCGGGCTCACCGCTCGCCTCGCACGCCGCGGCGAGCGCGAGCTTCGGGGCGAGCTCGCCGGGGACCTGCCCGTAGACGGTGTTGAAGGAGGCGCGGGCCCCGATGTCGTCGCCGCGCGCGAGCTGCGCGAGACCGCTCATCCAGACCGCCCGCCACTCCCACGGGTCCTCCGTGAGGATCTCGCCCGTCGCGCGGGCCGCCTCCTCCCAGCGCTGCGCCTCGATCGCCGCCCGGGCGCGGGCGAGCCGCACCTCGACCGTCACGGTGGGCGCGAGCGCGAGAGCGCGCAGGCGCACGATCGGGTCGGCGACGTTCACGCCCGCGAGCCACGACCGGGCGGGATCGGACTCGTCGCGGCGGAGCGCCGGCAGCGCGTCCCACGGCGGGACGCGGTCGACCACGTCGGCCACGGGCGCCTCGAACAGGGCCGACTCCGTCGAGTGCAGCGCGGGGTGTCCGGGACCGCGGTCGGTCGCGACGACCTCGCGCAGCACCCCGAGCAGCTGGCCGCGCATCTCGTCCACCGTGGCGAAGCGGTCCTGCGGGTCGGGAGCGCACGCCTTCGCGATCAGGCGGTAGAAGGAGTCGTAGCGCTGGAACAGCGGCGTCTCCGACACCGGCGGCAGCGAGGCGACGAAGGTCGTCTGGTTGCCGCGGAAGTCGAGCACCAGCGAGGCCAGCGTGCGGCCGATCGTGTAGACGTCGGAGGCGACCGAGGGACCGAGGTCGGCGACCTCCGGAGCCTGGTAGCCGACGGTGCCGTAGATGGCGGAGTCCTCGTCGTCGATCCGGCGCACTCCGCCGAGGTCGATCAGCTTGACCTGGTCGCCCACCTGGATCATGTTGTCCGGCTTGAAGTCGCAGTAGAGCAGGCCGTGGTCGTGCAGGTAGGCGAAGGCGGGCATGACCTCGAGCACGAAGGCGAGCGCCTGGTCCACCGGCAGCGGATCCGCGGCGCCGCCGTTGGCGTCCAGCCGCTCCTTCAGGATCTGCTTGAGGCTCGGCCCGCCGACGTACTCCATCACGATGTAGCCGGCGCCGTCGTGCAGGACGAAGTTGTAGATCTCGACGATCAGCGGGTGCTCGACCTCGGCCAGGAACCGGCGCTCGGTGACGGCCGCCGCGTACGCATCGGGGTCGCCGGAGTTGAGCAGGCCCTTGAGCACCACCCAGCGCCCCGAGACGTTCCGGTCGCGCGCGAGGTAGATCCAGCCGAGGCCGCCGTAGGCCAGGCAGCCGACGACCTCGTACTGGCCGCCGACGACGTCGCCCTTCACCAGCTGCGGAGTGAACGAGAACGGCGTGCGGCAGTTGGGGCAGAACCCCTCGGTGCGGCCGGACCGACCGTCGCGCCCGCGGCCGACGGCCGTGCCGCAGTGCGAGCAGAAGCGCTTGCGCTCGGGGAGGACCGCCTCGGTCATCAGAGCGGCCATCGGGTCGGCGGCCGGGCGGGACGGGACGGTGGTGAGCCCGGCGCCGAGCCTCGGGCCGCGCAGTCGGGTCGAGGTGGTGCCGACGCGGCGGGTGACCTTCGAGCCGGTCTGCGCCGTGCGGGCGGAGCCGAGGGCGGCGGTGGCGAGGCGGGCGGAGGAGGTGCGCGTGCTGCGCGCGGTGGCCGACTCCTCCGCGGGCCCGGGTGCCGTGGCGCCGGGGGTGCCCTCGACGAAGCCGGTGCCGAAGGCGGCGGAGGCGGTGGCCGGCGGGGAGGCCGGAGCGGCGCGGCGCGCGGTCGGCGTGGAGGCGGCGGCGCCCTCCTCGGGCGGGAGGCCGCAGACGTTGCAGTAGCCGTCCTCGATCGTCCCGGTGCAGCCGGGAGTCGCGGTGCAGGGGGCGCCGTTCATAAAGTGGCCTTCCGGTGGTGCGCGGGGTCGGGGTGCGGGAGGTCGCGGGTGACGACGTCGTACTGCTCGACCAGGTGGCGGGCGAGCGGGACGGAGCAGGGCACCGCGTCGAGAGCGGCGCGCACCTCCTCCTCGGCCGCGACGCCGACGGCGGTGGCAGCGCGGCCGTTGCCCTCGGCACGCTCCCGCAGCGCCCGGAGGCGGAAGCCGAGGGCGGCCCGTTCGCGCAGCGGCGAGGTGTAAGCGGCCTCGACCGCGTCGAACGCGCGGCCGACGGCGGTCAGGCGGGCGAGGTGCGCGTCGAGCGCCTCGCGGTCGGACGGAGGATCGCCCAGCCGGGAGACGTCGGGCACGGCCAGCCGCGGCGGGTCGGCGATCTCGCGGCGGCAGCGGGCCACGAGCTCGCGCAGCGGCGCCTCGCGGCGCTCGGCCGCCTCCGCCAGCTCGCGCGCCCGACGGCGGTCGCGCTCGAGTCCGCGCCGCTCGGACGCGGCGATGATCAGGTCGCGCTCGAGCCGGGCGGAGTCGCTCTCGAGCTGGCCGAGCGGCCCCGACACGTCGGCTCCCCGACCCGCCCGCTCGGCGAGCGCGTCGAGGCGGGAGCGCAGCACGGCGACCCGCTCCGCCCGCTCGCGGTCGACCGTGCCGCCGCCGTCACGGGTGAGGTCGCGGCAGCGCTCGATCTCGGCGCGCACCCCCACGATCCGCCCGGCGACGTCGGTGCCGCTGGGGTCGAGCTCGAGCCGGGAGCGCAGCTGGCCGACGACCGCGTCGCAGAGGCGCACCGCCTCCACCAGCGAGACCGCGCCGCTCCCGGAGGCGTCGAGACGGCCCCAGATCAGCTGCGACATCCGCTCGCGCGCCGCGACGTCGACGCGGCCGGAGTCCCAGACCGCCTCGAGCTCGGCGAGGCGCCGGGTGACGGACTCGCGGAGCGACTGGGCGAGCACCACGTCGGCCGTGTAGTTCTCGGCCTGCGGCGACGCCAGCGCGGCGGCGTCCAGCCGCGAGAGCTCGCGCGTGGTCCGCTGGAGCCAGCGGGTGAGAGCGGCGAGGTACTCGAAGAGCTCGCGCTGCGGCGCGGCCTCCCCCAGCCGGCCCGGAGCGACGGGGGTCCCCTCCGCGAGACCGGTGCTCATCGGCCGTACACCGGGGCCGGCGGCGAGGCCTCGCCGAGGACCCCGAGCCAGCGCTCGTAGATGCTCTGCCAGCGGCCGTCGCTGCGGATGCTCTCGAGCGAGGCGTTGACGAAGCGCACGAAGTCGGGGTCGTCGGCGGGCAGGCCGAGGCCGTAGGGCTCCGAGCTCAGGGCGTCGCCGACGACCTTCGCGTACGGATCCTGCGCCACGAAGCCCGCGAGGATCGTGTCGTCGCCCGCGATGGCGTCGACCTCGCCGGCCTGGAAGAGGGCGAGGCACTGCGAGTGCGTGGCGGCCTCGACGGCCTCGACCTCCGGGTAGTCGTTCTGCAGGCGGCTGAGCGTCGTGGTGCCGCTGGGCGCGCAGACCCTCTCGCCGCCGAGGTCGCCGATGCCCGTGATCGGGACGCCGTCGGGGTCGTCGGAGACGAGCACCTTGAGGCCGGCGTCGTAGTACTCGGAAGAGAAGGCGATCGAGCTCCAGCGATCGCAGGTCATCGTGAGGGTGCGGGCCACCATGTCGACCTGCGGGGCGCCGTCGCCGCCGGTGAGCGCGGGGAGGCGCTGAGCGGAGGTGATCACGACGTAGTCGATGGAGTCGCTGCCGAGGATCGCCCGGGCGACCTCGCGGGCGATGTCGACGTCGAAGCCCTCGATCGCCCCCGTGATCGGGTTGCGGGCGCTCATCAGGAGGGTGTCGGCCGAGACGCCGACGCGCAGGGTCCCGCGCCCGCGGATCTCCGCGAGCCTGGTGCTGTCGGTCACGCCGGTCGGCGCGTAGGAGGTGACCGCCGAGGGCGAGCAGTCCGCCGCGGCAGGAGCGGCGGGAGCGGACGCGCTCGCCGTCGGAGTCGGGGTCGCCGCGGCGAGGGGCGTGCCGAGGTCGTCCGCCCCCGTCGTGCAGCCGGTGAGGGCGAGAGCCGCGGCGGTGGCCAGGGCGAGGGCGGCGGCGCGCAGGCGGTTCATCGGTACTCCTCCAGTCGCTGGGCGATGCCGCGCCAGGCGAACACGGCTCCGGCGAGACCCGCCGCCAGCAGGATCCACGAGACGAGGGTCGCGAACTCCGCGCCTCGATCGAGCGTGGTGGCGGCGGCCAGTGCCTTCTCCTGCACCACGTCGCGGGCGTCGTCGGAGAAGGTGGTGAAGAGCTCGTTCGGCGTGCCGTTCCCGGTGATCGTGGCGACGCGGACGGCCTGGTCCCAGTTCCCGGCGTCGTCCGCCTCCCGGATCTCCTCGTGGAACGACTGCCACTGCCCGAACTCGTCGACGAGCCGTGTCCTCGCCAGCTCGTCCTGCAGGTCGCCCGAGAGCTTCTCCCGGGCGGAGTCGACGGCCTGGGTGTAGCGCTCCTCGAGGGCGGCGCCGGAGCCGCGCTTGATCAGCGTGAAGCTCTCGAGCGACTTGGCGTCGCTCGCGGCGATGAGCGCGTTCGACACGGTGAGCGCCTCGCGGTAGGACTCGACCCGCGCCGTCCCCGCGTCCGCCGCGACCGATCCGTAGGCGAGCGCCCCGCCGACGCCGACGACCAGCAGGAGGGCGGTCCCCGTGGCGAGCGGGCGGTTGAGGTAGCGGTGCGTACGGCGGGCGAGCCAGAGCTGCGCCGCCAGGAGAAGGACCAGCATCACGAGCGAGCCGATCATGAGCAGGACGCTCCAGCGGACGGCGTCGTAGGCGGCCGCGACCCGGTCGGCACCGGAGTCGACGAGTCCGTCGAGGTCCTCGAGGATGCCGCCGTCTCCCGAGAGGGCCGTCGACGCCTGGTCGAGATACGCCGAGGCGACGGGGAAGCCCTGCCGGTTGTTGGCCCGCGCCTGCTCGATCAGCCCGCTGTAGGTCGTGATGCTGCTGGCGACCCGGGCGAGGGCCCAGGTGTCCGCCGAGTCGGCTGCCGAGAGTCCGGCGATCGCGGAGGCGGCGCCGGTGAGGCTCGAGACGTACGACGCCCGCAGCTCGGTCGGCTCCAGTCCGCCGACGAGGAAGGTGTTGGCCGCGATCGCGTTGGCGTCCACCAGCAGCGTGCGGACGTTCTGCACGCCGAGGAGCTGCGCCGACTGCTCCCGGGCCGTCGTCGCGGCGCGCGCCTGCATCGCTCCTGCCTGCTGCGCGAACACGCCGAACAGCACGGCCGCCAGGGCCGTCAGGGCGAGCAGGAGGCGCAGCGTGGCCGGAGTGGTCGCGGTCGCGCGGGCCAGCAGCGACGGCTTCCGCTGCGCCGGCCGGTTGGCGACCTGGACGAGGGGCGGCTCGGGGATCCTCTGCGCGGGCGGCGCGGCGGGTGCGGTGCTCAACGGCTCTCCTCCTCGGGGTCGTCGGTGACGGGGACGGCCGTGCCGCTCGGGGCGGCGTCCGCCTGCCCGAAGGCCTCCTCAGAGCCGTCGACCGCGCCCTCGTCGTCGTCGCCGGCTCCGTCCGGGCTGCTCGAGGCTTCGGGGCTCTCCACCACGTCCTCGGGGAGCAGGATGCGCAGCTCGTCGAGCGTCGGCTCCTCCACGTCGCGGAGGCGCCAGGCGTGCCGGGCGATCGCCGCGTCGAGGACGTTGCGGACCCAGCGCCCGTTGCCGAACGCCTCCGTGCGCTGCTGCGCCGAGGCGAGGCCCGCGAACGCGGCGAGCGCCTCCTCCGTCGGCTCGAAGTCCGCGGAGGCGGCGAGGCGGCCGAAGATCGCCGAGAGCTCGTCGTCGGAGTAGTCGGCGAAGTCGATCGTGGTCGAGAAGCGGCTGGCGAGACCCTGGTTCGTGTCGAGGAAGCCCTGCATCGGCCCGGAGTAGCCGGCGACGATCACGACGAGGTCGCCGCGGTGGTCCTCCATGTCCTTCACGAGGGTGGTGACCGCCTCCGCGCCGTACTGGTCGAGCGCGAGCGCGTAGGCCTCGTCGATGAAGAGGACGCCGCCGCGCGCGGAGGCGATCACCTCCGCGGTCTTCGTCGCGGTCTGCCCGAGGTAGCCGGCCACCAGCTCCGATCGGTCGACCTCGACGAGCACGCCCTTCGAGAGGATGCCGAGCGAGCGGTAGATCCGCGAGACCAGCCGCGCCACCGTCGTCTTGCCCGTGCCGGGGTTCCCCGTGAAGACGAGGTGGCGGGTGAGCGTGGGCGTGCTGAGTCCGGCGGCCTGGCGCAGGGTGTCGATCCGGAGCAGCTGCGTCTGCCGCTTGATCTCGCTCTTCACCCGGTCGAGGCCGATCAGCGCGTCGAGCTCGGCGAGCAGGTCGTCGATGAACTCCGGCGGGTCGAGCGGCTCCGGCTCGGAGGCGGGCTCCGCGGCGGCGGGCGCCGGCTCGTCCTGCGGACCGTCGTGCTCGGTCCGGCGGAGGCGCTCGAGGATCTCGTCGACCCCGGGCACGCCGGCGGGCAGACCGGTCGGCAGGTCGGCGCTCGCGGCACCGTCCGGCGTCCGGCCGGTCGTGTGCGGCGCTCCCCCGCTCGTCGTCGGAGCGGCGCCCCGAGCACCCGGGACGGCGGAGAGCTGGGCCGCGGCGGTCGCGGAGGCGGAGGCGATGCCGCCGATGCCCGGGTCGCCGAGAGCGCTGGCCGCCGAGACGACCTCGGTCAGGGCGCGGGCGTAGGCGGAGGAGTGGTGAGAGCCCGCGCCGACCAGGGCGGCCAGCTGATCGGTCGGCCCCGACCGCCAGCGCCGGCCGCTCGAGGCGGCGGTGAAGAACGCCTCCAGACCGCCCGTCGCGCCGGTCGCGGCGAGCCAGTCCTGCCCGGCGCCGCGGATCGACTCGGCGACGGCGGCGGCCAGCCGCGCACCCTCGTCGCGGACGGCCGCGGCGTCGAGGCCGGCGGCCGTCCCCGCGAGCACGAGGGCGTCCAGCGCCGGGGCGAGCGCGGTCACGAGGCGCTCGGCGGGGTCAGCGAGCCGGATCCGGACGGCGCTCCCGGCTGCGGAGGCGCGTCGAGACCGCTCGGGGAGAGCGAGGACTCCGTGAACTTCTCGGCCAGGAACTGCCCGTGCGCGATCAGCGCCGAGGCGTCCTGTCGCGAGACGGCGTCCGAGATGCGGTCGAGCGTGCCTCCGAGGAGGTCGAGCTGGTCGCAGAGGATCATCAGCGAGGTCTTCCCCCTGTGCACGGCGCGGCGGTCGGCGAAGTCCCTCGGCAGGCGGAGGTAGCCCTCCACCGCCTCGGGGAGGTAGCTGGTCGCGGTCGCGACAACGGTGTGGCCCTGACGGCTCATCCCGCCGAGGCGGTCGAGACGGGGCACCATCTCGCGGACCGTCTCGTCGATCCGCTGGATGCGCGCCGCGACGATGCCGGGCACCCGGCCCTCCGTCCGCGTGCCGACCCTGTCGAGCGCCGCGAGGATGTCGTCGCTCGTCGGGACGCTCGGCAGAGCGGGCGCGGTCTCCTCCGGCGCCGCGGGGGCACCCGTGAACAGGCGGGAGAACCAGCCCATCGGCTAGCGGCCGAGATCGAGCGAGGACGTCGCGTCGATGTCCGAGTTGCTGCGGCGGGCCCGCTCGACGTACTCGCCGGCCTTCGCCGTCTCGGTCTGCAGGACTCCGACGGTCTGGGCCATGCTGTCGAGCGCCTTGATCTTGAAGTCCGAGATCGAGTCCATCGTCTGGTAGATGTTCGCGAACGCGGCCTGCAGCTGCGGCAGCCCTACCGTGGCCGAGGCGGCCTGCGACTGGATCGAGGCCGACTGGTCGGCGAGCATGCGCGAGGTGGCCTCGATCATGTTGGACGTCGTGGTGTTCAGCGCCGTGATCTGATCGAGCACGAGGCGCTGGTTGGCGAGCGCCTGCGCCACGATGACCGCCGTGCGCAGCGCCGAGACGGTCGTGGTCGTCGCGCGGTCGACGCCCTTGATCAGCTCGACGTTGTTCTTGATGACGACGTCGATCGCGAGGTAGCCCTGGATCGACACGGCCAGCTGGGTCAGCAGGTCCTGGTGCTTCTGGCGCGCGTAGAAGAGGACGTCCTCGCGCAGCGCCTTCGCCCGCTCCGGATCGGTCGCGTCGAGCTCGGCGATCTTCGCCGAGAGCTTCACGTCGAGCCGCTCGGCGACGTAGATGTACTCGTTGAGACGGGTCATCGTCTCCCAGAGGTTCTGCTTCTCGAGATTCAGGGCCGCGTTGTCCTTCCGCAGCTCGTCCTGCCCGTCGTACAGGGCCTGGATGATCGCGTTCAGGTGCGACTGGGCGCTCTCGTAGCGGCGGAAGTAGTCGGTGATCTTGTTGCCGAACGGGATGAAGCCCAGGATCTTCTTCTGCAGGTTGTCCTCGGACGGGTCCAGATCCTCCACCGTGCGGCGCAGCTCGAGCAGCGTCTTGCCGATGGTCGACCCCTCGGAGAGCCCGCCCTCCTGGAGGGCGCGCACCGGCGTGCTCAGCAGCCGGTTCGACGAGTCGGCGGCCGAGCGGATGTCGGCGTCGCCCATCGTGCGGATGTCGTTGGCCCGCGTCGCGAACTCGGGGCTGCGGGACTCCGTCGCCAGGAGCGTGTCGAGGTAGCCGTCGACCTTCGCCTCGAGGCCGGGCAGTGCGGCTTCCGGCACCTTCGGCGCGATCGACGGCGCCGAGGTGGTCGGCACCGCCGCCACCGGCTCCGGAGGCGTGAGCGAGAGGGCGTTCTGGACGGGCGGCTGCAGGGCCTCGGTCATCGGGATCCTCACCGTTCCTGGCGCTCGGCGCCGACTGGGATGAACGTCCGCCCAGCATATCCCGGGCCCTCCCGCGGGATCTCCGCGAGCCGCCTCGTCCGAGGACTCGACGCGATCGGGCGGCTGTGGAGGAGCATCCGCCGCCGGTCAGACCGCCTTCGGGCGCCTCCGCAGCGTCGCCACCGCGACTCCGGCCAGGGCGAGCGCGCCTCCGAGCAGCGCGGCGAGCGGCGGGGTCTCGCCCAGGACGAGCCAGGACAGCAGCACGACCACCGCGGGCACCGCGTAGGTGGACGCCGCGGTACGACCCGCGCTGGAGCGCGCGAGGACGTACCCCCACGTCGTGAAGGCGACGGCCGTCGGGAAGATCCCGAGGTAGACCACGGCCAGGATCGAGGAGAGCGGAGCGGCGGCGAGCGCCTCGACGAGCTCCGGGGCGAAGGGCAGGCACGCGACCGTGCCGGCGAGGCAGCCGAGCCAGGTCATCGTCGGTGCGTCGATCCGTCCCAGCAGGCGCTTCTGAAGGGTCGCCGCGCTGCCGTAGACGACGGCGGCGACCAGGCCGAGGGCGACGCCGATCACGTCGAACTGCCCGGTGGAGGTGGAGAACGCGATCACCGCGACGCCGGTCAGCGCCACGAGCATCCCGGCGAGGAGACGGCGGGGGAACCCCTCCCCCAGCAGCAGCCCGGCGAGCACGGCGGTGATCATCGGCGCGATGTTCACCAGCAGCGCCGCCGTCCCCGCGTCGACGTGCCGCTCCGCAGCGTTCAACGCCAGGTTGTAGACCCCGAACCAGGCGACCCCCCAGCCCAGCACGAGCAGGAGGAGGCGCCCGCGCGGGACCGCCGTGCGCGGATCCGGAGCCGCCTCCGAGCGGCGCCTCCGGGCGGTGAGGACGACGCGCACCACCGTGAGCGCGAGCGACCCCACCACGATGCGGCCGAGGGTCAGCGCGCCCGGGCCGAAGTCCTCCGTCGTGGCGCGGATGCCGACGAAGGCCGACGCCCAGAGCAGGACGGTGACCGCGATCGCGCCCCACAGCAGGAGGGCGTCCCTCGTGGAGGGCGGGGCGGAGGAGGAGACGTCGGTCATGAGGCCATCGTGGCGCTGCCGGGGATTCAGCACCAGTTCCGTTCACTGTCGGATCGTTCAGCCGGACTGTACGGTCGTCTCATGCTCGACGTGCACCGGCTCCGCATCCTCCGCTCCGTCGTCGCCTCCGGCTCGATCGCGGGAGCCGCCTCCGGCCTCGGCTACACGTCCTCCGCCGTCAGCCAGCACCTCTCCGCTCTGCAGCGCGAGACCGGACTGACCCTGCTGGAGCGGGTGGGCCGCGGCGTCCGCCCGACCCCAGCCGGACGCGCCCTCGCCGCCCAGGCGGACCGCGTCCTCGAGCGCCTCGCCGAAGCGGAGGCCGTGGTGGAGGAGCTGCGCGAGGGCCGCTCCGGCCGCCTCTCGGTGACGTACTTCGCCTCCGTCGGCAGCGCCTGGATGCCGGAGGTCGCCCGCCGGCTGACCGCCGCGTTCCCCGGCCTCGCCCTCGATCTGCGCCTGGGAGAGGAGCTCGACGACGACCTCGGAGCGCGCCCCGACGTGCAGCTCCTCGTCGCCTCCTCCGAGCCGACCGCCCCCGGATTCACGGCGCACCACCTCCTCGACGACCCCTACCTCGTCGTCCTGCCCGACGGTCATCCGCTCGCCTCACGGAGCGAGATAGACCTCGCCGAGCTCGCGAACGAGCGCTGGGTCGACAACGACCTGCCCACCGGCTGGTGCCGCCGGAACGTCGTGGAGGCCTGCGCCGCCGCCGGGTTCGCGCCGCCCTTCCACGTCCAGGCCAACGACCACATCACCGCCGCCGCGTTCGTCGCCGCGGGCATGGGCGTGACGGTCCTGCCGGAGCTCGCGGCCCACCGCCTGCCGGACGGCGTCCGCGCCGTGCCCGTCGTCCGTCCCCGGCCTGTCCGCTCCCTCGAGGCCGTCGTGCGGAACTCCGCCGCCTCCTCCGCACCGGTGGCCCTGGTGCTGGAGACACTGAAGGCCCTCGCCGCGCGCCGCTGAGCGCGCCTGCACGGGCGAGCTCGCAGCACACCGGAGCACGATGGGCGCGTGAGCTCCGTCGAACCCGTCACCCGTTCCGCGCCCGCGCTCGGCGGACCGCGCATCCTGAAGCAGCGCTGGACCGAGGCGACGTTCCTGCACTGGCGGGTCGACCCCGCCCTGGTGGCGCCCCACCTCCCGGCCGGGACGAGGCCCGACGAGCACGACGGCTCCTCCTGGGTGGGCCTGATCCCGTTCCGGCTCTCGCGGACGGCCTTCCTCGGCGGCCCGCGGGTGCCCTGGCTCGGCACCTTCCCCGAGGTGAACGTCCGGCTCTACTCCGTCGACGAGCAGGGACGACGCGGAGTCGTGTTCGTCTCGCTCGACGCCTCCCACCTCCTTCCCGTGCTCACCGCGCAGGCGGTGTTCGGGCTCCCCTACCGCTGGGCCCGGATGAGCATCGAGCACCGCCACGGCGCGGTGATCTACGACACGATCCGGCACTCGGACTCGGCCGCCCGCTCCCGGATCGTCGTCCGCCCGGGCGAGCCGGTCGACGAGGACCCGCTCGGCTCGTTCCTCACCGCACGCTGGGCCTACCACGAGCGCCACCTGGGCTCCACCTGGTACGGCCGCAACCTGCACCGGCCGTGGCCGCTGCGACGCGCGGAGCTGCTCGCGCTCGACGACGGGCTGCTCGACGCCGCGGGCTTCCCCGGGCTGGCGACGCGCGCGCCGGACTCGGTGCTGTACTCGGCCGGAGTGGAGACCGTGTTCACGGTGCCGCGGAAGGTGTGAGGGGGGCGACGCTCCTCCACAGACGGTTCTTCGCGATGCTGTCCGATGAAACGGCGCTCCCGAGGCCTACGGCGAGACTTCGTCCGGTGAGATCAGGGCATGAAGGAATCGGCGACAGTAGACGACGCGCTCACGGAGGCGCTCGCGCTCGCCGGCTCACGGCACGCTGAGCGGTCCGCCGTCGAGGCATCCCGGTACCGGGCAGTCGAGGAGGCACGCCGCCTCGCGATGGCGGCACCGGCGGCGCTCGCCGGCGAGCACGTCCAGGTGCAGGTGGATCGGGCGGAGGCGGCGCACCGGGCGCTGATCGCGGAGCTCGCGACGAGACTCCGGGTCTCGGAGGCGCACGCCTCTGCACTGGTCGACGAGGCACGCCTGCTGGTGAACGACCTCCCGGCGACGTTGCGCGCACTCGCGGACGGAGCGCTCTCCCCCGAGCACGCGCGACTCGTGGTGCGAGGAGCGCTCGACGTCCCCGCCGAGGTCCGTGGGCGCTTCGACGAGGAGGCCGCCACGATCGCGGTCGCCTGCACGCCGCCCCAGCTGCGACGCGCCCTCCGGTCGCTCCGGGAACGGCTGCACCCGCAGACGCTCAGCGAACGTCATCGGGACTGCGCCCGTCGTCGCGCGCTCTGGGTGGAGGGCCTCGACGACGGGATGGCGATCCTGCACCTCTACACCGCAGCTCCCGATGTGCTCGGCGCGATGGACAGGATCGACCGGGCCGCCCGCTCCCTCGCGGATCTGCCGGACGAGGAGCGGACGCTGGGCCAGCTCCGCGCAGACATCGCCGCTGCGCTGCTGGTCGACGGGGAGACATCGGCCGACGGAGACGGCACGTCGATGCCGGCGGGAGTGCGCGCCGAAGTCGCGGTGACCGTGCCGGCGCTGACCCTCCTCGGGCGGTCCGACCAGCCCGCCGTCCTCGACGGATACGGACCCGTCGATCCGGAGACCGCGCGGCGTCTCACAGCAGGTGCTCCCTCGTTCACGCGGCTGCTCACCCATCCGGAGAGCGGAGCGGTCCTCTCCGTCGGACGCGACTCCTACCGAGTGCCGGCGGACCTGCGTCGCCACCTCCAGCACCGCGACGGGACCTGCCGGTTCCCGGGATGCACCCGCAGCACCCGCAACGCGGACGTCGACCACACGAACGACTGGCACCACGGAGGCACCACGTCGGCCGACAACCTCGCGCACCTCTGCCGACACCACCACCGGCTCCGCCACACCACGGGTTGGACCCACCGGCAGGAGCCGGACGGCACGCTGCACTGGACGAGCCCGACGGGACGGCAGCATGTCACCCGGCCCGGGGAGCCGGGGAACGGGACGGAGGGCGGACACGATCCGACCGGGACCGGCGGGCCGTGACAAGGGGCAGGTCGGGTGGCGTGGACGGGCAGGTCAAGGGGCGGGCCCGCTTCGGCGCGCCCGCGTAGCGTGGACGGCACGGGCCGATAGGCGCGGAAGCGACAAGAGGGGCAGCGACATGGCAGGAACGAAGGACAGGAAAGACGCGACGACGGGGACCTCCGCGGTGCTCTTCGACATCGACGGGACCCTCGCCGACACGAACTTCCTCCACGTCGAGGCGTGGTCGCGCGCCTTCTGGCAGGCCGACCTCGTCGTGCCCGCCTGGCGCATCCAACGAGCGATCGGCGCAGACTCGTCGGAGCTGCTCGACATGCTCCTCGAGGACGAAGTGAAGGAGGAGCAGCGCGCACTGGTGAAGTCGCTGCACACCAAGAACTACACCGAGACGACAGCACGCATCGTTCCACTTCCGGGAGCTCGCGAGCTCGTCGCGACGCTCGTCGGTCGAGGCGTCCACGTCGTCCTCGCCACCTCGGCACCGCAGAACGAGCTGGACGTGCTTCTCGACGTCCTCGACTTCGGCGGGTCCGTCCACGCTGTCACCAGCGGCGCCGACGTCTCCACCGCCAAGCCAGCACCCGACCTGATCTCTATCGCGCTCGACCGCGCGGGTGTCTCCGTCGACCGCGCCGTCATGGTCGGCGACGCGACCTGGGACGTCCTGGCAGCCGAGCGCGCGGGCCTGGCAACGGTCGGAGTCCTCTCCGGCGGAACCTCGGAGCACGAACTCCGCGAGGCCGGAGCCGTCGCCGTCTACGAGGACGCGGCGGCCGTCCTCACCGGTCTCGGTGAAGGGCCCCTCGCGAGCCTCCTGAACTGACCGACCGCCACCCCAGGAGGCTCACGAGCCTCAGTCGCGGGGTCGCCGTCGCAGCACGAGGAGCGTCACTCCGATGGCGGCGGCGACCGCGGCGAGAGCGCCGCCGATCCACAGGACGTCCCCGAGGAGTGCCGGGTCCGATCCGGACGTCGCCTGCGCTTCGTCGGCGGACTCGGCCTGTCCTCCTGAGACCGCGACGGTGCCGTTGCAGTCCGGGACCGAGTCCGACCCGTCGGCGAGCGCGGTCCCGTCGGCCGGCGCCCAGTCGAACGCGTACTGGCCCGACACGGGGTGCCCGTCGGTCGACACGACCTGCCAGGTCACCTCGTACTCCCCCGCCGCGCCGAGCTCGAGCGGCATCGACGCTTCCGGCCCGACGACGCTGACGCAGCCGTCGCCGTAGTAGAGCCCGTCCGGCCCGACGACGCGCAGAGCCGCCGCCGTTCCGTCCGTCCCGAGGACGAGCAGGTCGTCGTTCGTCGTCAGCACCAGCGTTCCCGGCTGCTCCGTCACGGTCGAGTCCGCAGCGGGAGTCGTCGAGACGAGGTAGTTGTGCGCGCTGGCGGGCGCCGCCACCGCGATCGAGCCGAGCAGCCCGATCGCGGTAACGGCGACGAGGGCCTTCCGACGGGTCACGCCGACGCCCGGGGTCCGCGGCGGCGGGAGGCGAGCCCGACGGCCACGCCGACCGCGCCGACGACGAGCCCGCCGACTCCGAGGATGCGGGCGAGCACGTCGTCGCCGCTCGTGGCCGTCGTCGCCGAGGCGGTGGTCGCGACCGCGTCGTCACCGTCGCCGTCGTCGTCGTGTCCGCCCCCGTGGCCGGACCCCGCTTCCGCCGCGGTCACCGCGACGGTGGGAGCGGGCAGCTCGGGCTCGTCCTGGCCGTCGACGGTCGGCTGGTCCCAGGCGGTGCTGCCGGTCTCGCACGTCTGCAGCACGGGGAACTCCAGCGTGGAGCCGGCTGCGTCCTCGGGGAGCTGAAGCTGGAGGGCGACGGTGTCGCGGTAGCCGTCGGCGAGGGGCGTCTTCGCCGTGTAGACCACGTCCGAGACCCGCTTGGTCGCGGTGTTCCCGTGGGAGTCGGTGACCGGGTCGGCGATTGCGACCTCGTTCTTCACGACGTCCCAGTTCGGGTTGATCGTCGGGCTGACCGAGTTGATGCCGTCGGGCATCGTGATCGTGAGTCCCGTCGTCGGCGAGCCCTCGCAGCCGTGGGCCACCGAGAACGTCACCACCGTGTACGAGCCGGCGGCGGTGCTGCTCGCCGCCGCGGTCACGTGGGCGCTGGCCGCAGTGGGCGCGGCGACAGCGAGCGCGATCGATCCGGCGGCGACGAGTGCGCCGCTGCCGACGAGGCGGAGCCGCGAGAAGGAAGAAGAAGAAGAAGAAGAAGAACGGGTCATGACGGTCGTGTCCTCGGGGGAGATCCGGCGCGGGGCCGGGAGTTCTGGACGCAGCGCGGGTTCGCGGTGCATGCGGAGGCGCCGACCGGAGCCGCTCCCGCACGGGAGGGGCGTCAGGCGGCGCGGAGGACCCGCAGCGGCGGCCCGCGGTGCCGGAGGATCGAGAGGACCGCGTCGAGGGAACGGGGCGCCCGCGGCTCGGGGGTGCCCGTCATCGAGACGCCGGGTGCCGACGGGAGCGCGACCGCGGACGCGCGGGCGACGATCCGTACGACGACGCGCTGGAGGCCTGCTCCCAGCGTCCAGAAGAGGCGCTCGCCGTACCGGAACGCCGCGATCGTGAAGGCAGCCGCAGCGAGGTGGGCGACGAGCATCAGCGGAGCGTGGGCCGCGTGTCCGCCTCCGCCGGCGATCAGCTCGATGGTCGACCCGTCGTGGAAGTGCGCGCCGGTGCCCGTCGTCCCGACCACGCTCACCTCCCCACCGCTGCCCGTGATGAGGAAGAGGCCGTGGTACGCGATCTGGCTGAGGAGCACGGAGAGCGTCAGCCGGGGAAGGGACGGACGGCGCCCCGAGAGGAGGACGCAGACGACGACGGCGAACGCCGCGGCGAGGGCGAGCACGGCAGGAGCGGGGGTCTCGGCGCCCGCGAGCGTGTGGGAGGCGGCGGCCGTGGCGGTCGCGGCGAGAGCGGCGGCGACGCCGCGAGCCACTCGTGCACCTCGGGTCTGCACTCGCCCGTCCTCTCGTCGTCGCGTCGACGCGTGCGCGCGACGTCTCCAGGGTAATCGACGCGGCGGAGCAGCTCCCCGCCGTCCCGGTTCCCTGCCGTTACGAAGCCGTTACCTAGATCACCGAAAGAAATCCAAACCCCCGCAGGGAGGGCTCCGAACACATGTCAACGGCCGCGACACGGTCCACACAGAACAGGTCCTCCGCATCACGTGGGGGCCGTCTCACGAAGGAGTAATCCCATGCGATCCACCAAGCGTTCCGCCCTCGCCGCATTCGCCCTGCTGGGCACCGCCGCCCTCGGCCTCACCGCCTGCTCGAGCGGAAGCGGCTCGACCACCGCCGCCAGCGACGCGGCGACCGAGATGTCGACCCCGATGGCCACCTCGTCGGCCTCCGCCTCCTCGACCCCCATGGCGACCATGGACCCGGCCGCGAACCTCGTCGGCCCCGGCTGTGCCGCCTACGCCGAGCAGGTCCCGGACGGCGCCGGCTCGGTCGAGGGCATGTCGCTCGACCCCGTTGCGACCGCCGCGTCGAACAACCCGCTGCTCACCACCCTGACCGCTGCGATCTCCGGTGGCCTCAACCCCGACGTCAACCTCGTCGACACGCTGAACAGCGGCGAGTTCACCGTCTTCGCCCCGGTCGACGACGCGTTCGCCAAGCTCGACGCCGCGACCGTCGACTCCCTCAAGACCCCCGAGGGCGCCGCCACGCTGTCCTCGATCCTGACCTACCACGTCGTCCCCGGCCAGATCGCCCCTGACGCGATCGCCGGCGACCACGCCACTGTCCAGGGTGGCAACCTCACCGTCACCGGTTCCGGCGACGACCTGAAGGTCAACGACGCGTCCGTCATCTGCGGTGGCGTCCAGACCGCCAACGCGACCGTCTACCTCATCGACACCGTGCTGACCCCCCCGGCCAGCTAATTCCCCTCACCGGCTCCGGCCGGTGAACACGCCGAAGGGCGGGCACCTCGCGGTGTCCGCCCTTCGGCGTTCGTGCGTGCAGAAGCCCTCCGCGAAGCCGGGCACTGCAGAGTCGTCCAGCACAGAGTCGTCCAGCACAGAGTCGCGCAACGCAGCGCCGCCCCACGGGAAGCCGCACAGCGCAAAGCCCTGCGCAGTGCGGAGTCGGAGGGTCACCACGACCCGGCACTCGCCGTCACTCCGCACCACAGCACTCACCACGAACGACACGAGGCGCGGACCCCGATGCAGGGGGTCCGCGCCTCGTCGTCGTGCGGTCGGCGGCTACTCGGCCGGGGCGCTGATCTCGCGCAGGACGCGGTCGCCGGGGCGGGCCTCGATCATCTCGGCCTCGATCTCGGCCCGGTCGAGCAGCTCCTCCATGCGGCGGCGACGGTTGCGCGTGATGAGCGTCACGACCGTGCCCGTCTTGCCCGCGCGACCGGTGCGGCCGGAGCGGTGGAGGTAGGTCTTGTACTCGTCGGGAGCGTCGGCCTGGATCACCAGGTCGATGTCGTCGACGTGGATGCCGCGCGCGGCCACGTCCGTCGCGACCAGCACGTCCACGCGTCCGCTGGTGAGCAGTGCGAGGTTGCGGGTGCGGCGCGACTGGTTGAGGTCGCCGTGGAGGCTCGTCGCGGGGATGTCCGCGTGGTCGAGCTGCTCCGCGAGCTGCTCCGCGAACGCGCGGGTCCGGGCGAAGATCAGCGTCTTGCCCTGGCGGGCGGCGAGCTGCTCGATGATCTCGGCCTTGTCGCGGTGCTCGATCAGGAGCACGCGGTGGTCGATGGTCGAGGACGCCTGGTCCTCGCCGGCGACCTCATGGACGCTCGGCTCGACCAGGAACTCGTCCACGAGCGTCGCGACGCCCTTGTCGAGCGTGGCCGAGAACAGCAGCCGCTGGCCGCCGTCGGCGGTCTGGCGGAGGATGCGCTGCACGGGCTCGAGGAAGCCGAGGTCGCACATGTGGTCGGCCTCGTCGAGCACCGTGATGGTGATGTTCGAGAGGTCGAGGCGGCCCTGCTCGACGAGGTCCTCGAGGCGGCCCGGCGTCGCGATGACGATGTCGACTCCGCGCTGGAGGGCTCCGACCTGCTTGTACTGGGGGACGCCGCCGTAGATGGTCGTCGTGAACAGGCCGACGGAGCGGGCGATCGGCTGGATGGTCCGGTCGATCTGCATGGCGAGCTCGCGGGTCGGCGCGAGGATGAGCGCCCGCGGAGCGCGGCCCGGCTTGCGGCCCTTCGCTCCGTTGTTCTCCATCAGCCGCTCGACGACGGGGGCGCCGAAGGCGATGGTCTTGCCGGAGCCGGTCTTGCCGCGTCCGAGGACGTCCTTGCCGGCGAGCACCTCGGGGATGGTCGCGGCCTGGATCGGGAACGGCGCGGCCGCTCCGAGCTCGGTCAGCATCCGGACGATGTTCCCGCCCAGGCCGAGGTCGCCGAAGGTGACGCCCTCGACGTCGACGGCGAGCGTGGCGGTCGCCTCGAGGCGCTCGAGCACGACGTCGTCGGCCTGGTGCGGCGCACGGGCGTCGCGGCTGGGGTAGAAGTCCGAGCCGGAGTCGCGGCGCGAGGGCCGGGAGTCGCGGTCGAACGAGCGGGTCGGGCGGTCGCCGCGGTCGTGGCCGCGCGAGGGACGCGCGTCCCGGTCGAAGGAGCGGGCCGGGCGGTCGCTGCGGTCGAACGAGCGGGCGGGACGCTCGGTGCGGTCGTAGCCGCGCGAGGGGCGCTCGTCGCGGTCGCCGGTGCGGGCCGGACGGTCGTCGCGTCCGTAGGAGCGGGCCGGACGATCGTCGCGGTCGTTCGAGCGGGCCGGACGCGCATCGCGGTCGAAGGAACGGGCCGGGCGGTCGCTCCGGTCGAAGGAACGCGCCGGACGCTCATCGCGCCCGTAGGAACGCGCCGGACGCTCGTCGCGATCGTTCGAGCGCGCCGGACGCGCATCGCGGTCGAAGGAACGGGCCGGACGGTCACTGCGATCGAAGGAACGCGCCGGACGCTCATCGCGCCCGTAGGAACGCGCCGGACGCTCGTCGCGGTCGTTCGAGCGCGCCGGGCGTGCGTCGCGGTCGTACCCGCGGACCGGACGCTCGTCACGGTCGTTCGAGCGGGCCGGACGCGCGTCGCGGTCGTAGCCGCGAGAGGGCCGCTCGTCGCGGTCGTACCCGCGGGCGGGCCGATCGGCGCGCTCGGTGGCCCGCTCGGCGCGCTCGTCGGCGTTCCAGCGCGCCTTCTTGGGGGCGTTCTCGTCGACGGCGCGGAATCCGCGGTGGCCCTCGCTGCGCGAGCCCGGCTTGGCGCCGGGGAAGCGCGAGCGGCCGCCGAGCTGGGACTTGCCGCTCGAGGCGCCGAAGCGGTTGGGCTCGAAGTTCTTGGCCGGACGTCCGCCGGCGGGCTTCTTGTTCTTGGGCATGGCAGTTCTTCCTGGGTTCAGGTCGTGCGCGAGGAGGCGACGCCGGAGGAGCCCCGTCGTGAGGGGCGTCCGTGCGCTGGACTGCTGCGGGGCAGCAGGGGGAGAACCCGGGCGAGTCATTGACCGGGGCCGATTCACACATGTGATTCGTCTCACGACGACTGTCGGAGACTCGGCCCACTTGACTAACAAACCCATCCGCACGAGAACGCACGGTGTCAAGAGCCGACCGAGCGAGTCTACACGCGGCCCCGGAGCCTGGCTAGGGCGGGGAGACGTGCGGCCAGGAGCCGCTCAGGTCGGGGGCCGCGAAAGCCAGGAGCCGCGAAGCCCGGGAGCCGCGAAGCCCGGGAGCCGCGAAGCCCGGGGGCCGCGCACCTCCGCAACCGGTCCCCCGCGGAGTCGCCCCGCAACAGCCCCCCGGCCCCGAGCCGCAGCACGATCGACGCGCGCCCGCGCGCAACGACCGCCCGTCCGCTACTGCGACGCCCGCCGGGCCCGGTACGCGGCCACGTTCGCGCGATTGCCGCAGTTGCCCGTGTCGCAGTAGCGCTTCGAGCGGTTGCGGGAGAAGTCCACGAGCACCGCCTCGCAGTCCTCCGCCGCGCAGACGCGGATCCGCTCGCGCTCGTCGCCGCGGATCACGTCGACGAACGCCATGGCGGCCTCGACCAGGATGCGGGTGGCGAGCGGGCTCTCGTCGCGCGTCGCGTGGAGGTGCCAGCCGTAGGGTCCGTGCCGGACCAGCTGCGGGAGCGCGCGGCCGGAGTCGAGCATCCCGTTGACGACGGGGACGAGGTCCTCCTCGGCCCGCGTGAGCCAGAGGGTGCGGAGGGAGGAGCGGATCGACTGCACGGCCTCCAGCTCCTCGGTCGATCCGTCGCGGCTGCCCGTGTACCGGTTCTCGAGGAGGAAGTCGTCCAGCTGCTCGATCGTCGCCATCTCGTCCTCGCCGGACGGCGACAGCTCGGGGAGCGTGTTGACGAGGGTGGCGGTGGAGGTCAGTGACGCCTCGACGTCATAGGCGAACACCATGTTGACTCCTGACAGTGCGGCTCAGTAGTGTGCGATCAGCTCGCTGTCACGAGTGTAATCCTTTTGACTCCTGAAGGAGCCGACCATGACCGCCGAGAGCACCGCCGCCGTCACCCTCCCCGCCGCGAGCGCGCCCGCGCCTGCACGGCGCCTCGGCTCGGGCCTCGTCGCGGCGCTGGCCGCGTCGGCGGCGTTCGGTCTGGGCGGGCCGTTCGTGAAGCCGCTCCTCGAGGCGGGCTGGACGCCGGCGTCCGCGGTCCTCTGGCGGGCGGGCGGCGCGGCCCTGATCCTCGCGATCCCGGCGATCCTGTCCCTCCGCGGCCGCTGGCCCGTGCTCCGCCGCAACCTCGGCACGATCGCCCTCTACGGAGTCTTCGCCGTGATCGCCGCGCAGCTCTGCTTCTACAGCGCGATCGAGCACATGTCGGTCGGCGTCGCCCTGCTGATCGAGTACCTCGCGCCGGTGTTCCTCGTCCTCCTCGCCTGGGCGCGCACCCGCCGGCACCCCGGCCGCTTCACCCTCGCCGGCTCCGCTCTCGCGCTCGGCGGCCTGGTGCTCGTGCTCGACCTGTCCGGCGAGTCGACCCCCGAGCTGGTCGGCATCGCCTGGGCGCTGACCGCCTCGCTCGGCCTGTGCGTCTACTACGTCATCGCCGGTCGAGTGGATCCGGAGCTGCCGCCGATCGCGCTCACGGCGGGGGCGATGACGGTCGGCGCCGCGATCCTGCTGGCACTCGGGGCGCTCGGCGTCACACCGCTGCGCGCGACCTTCGGAGAGGTGGTGTTCGTCGGAGCGGAGGTCAGCTGGCTCCTCCCCGCGGGCGTGATCCTCGGCATGTCGACGGTGCTGGCGTATCTGCTCGGGATCGAGGGCGGACGCCGTCTCGGCACGCGGATAGCCTCCTTCGTCGGGCTGACGGAGGTGCTGTTCTCGATCGCGGCCGCGTGGCTGATCCTCGGCGAGCTGCCCGCGCCGATCCAGTTCGGCGGCGGCGCGCTGATCGTCGCGGGGGTCGTCCTGGTCCGTCTGCAGCGCGAGCCCGGCACCCCCTGATCGCGGGGGTGCCGCATCCGGGGCGCCGGGCACCCCGTACGCTGATCGCACTCATGCGCGAGCCCACCCGATCCCCGCGACGCGTCGCCACGGTCCTGGCCGCCCTCGCACTCCTCCTCTCGGGCTGCGCGAGCACCACTCCCGTCTCGGAGCCGGTGGCGCAGGCGCTCGGAGCGGCACCCGCACCCGACTGGTCCGGCGTGAGTGTGACGGCCGACGTCGTCTACGACGCGAGCACCGGGCAGAGCGTCGACGTCTGCTCCTCCCCTGCCCCGTCGGCGGAGCCGCGGCCCGCCGTCCTCGTCGTGCACGGCGGCAGCTGGGCCCGTGGAGGCAAGGCCGACGCGAACTGGCGCCCGATCTGCCAGTGGCTCGGATCGGAGGGGTTCGTCGCCGTCTCGGTCGACTACCGCCTCGCGCCCGCCGCCGTGTTCCCCGCGCAGCTCGACGATGTGACGGCCGCCCTCGACTGGCTGCTCGAGCCGGAGCAGACCGCGCGCTTCGGCATCGATCCGGAGCGGGTGGCGGCCTTCGGCGGCTCGGCCGGCGGCAACCTCGCCTCTCTGCTCGGCACGCTGCCGTCGACCTCGTCGCGCCTGGCCGCCGTGGTCGAGCTGAGCGGTCCCTCCGATCTCAGCGCCGCCGGCCTCGCCGACGACGACCCGGTTGTCGGAGTCGCGGCCGCCGTGCGCAGCTACCTCGACTGCGCGGACCTCGCCTCCTGCCCCGCTGCGACCGCCGCCTCGCCCCTCGCGCAGGTGGACGGCTCCGAGCCGCCGTTCCTCATCGCGCACGCGGCGCACGAGCGGGTCGCGCTCAGCCAGTCGACCCGCTTCGCGGAGGCGCTGCGCGGAGCGGGCTCGAGCGTCGACCTCCTCGTCCTCCCCGGCTCGCTGCACTCGATCGCGCTCCTCGACGACGCTCTGCGTGCTCGGGTCGTCGAGTTCCTCCGCGCCCACCTGGGCTCGTGAGCGGAGTCGTCGTCCGCCTCGAGGACGCAGCCGGAGCGGAGGGCCTCCTCGCCGCGGTCCCGCCCCCGCACGCCCGCGTCCTGATCGCCCGGATCGACGGGGCGGCGTCCGGCGTGCTGGTGCTCGCTCCCGGCCCGGACGACTTCGCCGAGGTGCTGGAGCTCGTGGTCGCCTCCGTCCACCGGCGCACGGGAGTCGCCCGACGGCTCGTCGCGGCGGCGGAGTCGTGGGCGCGGGTGCAGCGGATCCGCACGCTGCGCCTGGCCGCCGCGCCGGAGCTCGCCCCAGCGGCCGAGGCGCTCGGCTTCACGGCGATCGACGGCTTCGGAGCCCACGTCGGCGACGATGCGGTGCTCTGCTTCGCGCGTCCGGTCTGAGCAGCGCCCGATCCGAGGCGAACCGGGTCCGAGGAGCCCGGCCCGAGGGCCCGCCCGGTCGGAGGCCGACACGGCAGGACGCCCGGCGCCATCCCTGTGCCGCTCCCGAGAGGCGGCCCCGCCCTCATCCGGCGCGCACCCCCGCCGTCAGTCGATCGAGCAGCCCGGCTCGTCCGACAGCGCACGCTCGATCCGCGCGCGGTGCTCGTCCGACATCGGCGGCAGCGCGTCGGGCGCGAACCAGCCGACCTCGGTCGACTCGTCGTCCGCGACGTGGGCCTCCCCCGAGATCCAGCGGCAGCGCACCACGTGGTCGAGGTACTGCGAACGGTCCCCGTTGGGGTACTGCATCGGCGGGAGGGTGTGCACCTGCACGAGGCGCTCGACCTCGATCTCGACGCCCGCCTCCTCCTGCGCCTCGCGGCGGGCGGTCCCGGCGACGGTCTCGCCCGGGTCGATGATCCCGGTGACGGCCGTCCAGGCGCCGGTGTCGGCGCGTCGGACGAGCAGGACCTCGAGCGCCGGCTCCTCCCGGAGGATCACCGCGGTCACGCCGGTGAGCCAGAGCAGCTCGGTCCCGATCCGCTCGCGCAGTCGCAGCACGAAGTCGGGAGTCGCCATCAGTGCTCTTCGGGTCGGAAGTCGAACGCGACGATGCCGGCCGTGTCGACGAACGGCCCGACGAACTCCTTGAACGCGTCGTGCGCCGGATCCCAGTGCGCGGGGTCCTCGACGGCCGGCCGGCCCAGGTAGTAGTGCAGGTCGCCCTCGGACGAGAAGGTCAGCAGGAACGCGCGGTCGAAGCCCTCGCCCGCGCCCTCGATGCTCAGCTGCGGCCCGGTCTCGATGGACTCGATGTAGGGCCGTCCGTCGCGGACGCACTCGTCGGCGAGGGCGAGGAAGCGGCGGGTGACCTCGTCCGCCTCGGCGACCAGCGCCGTCGGGCGGAAGCGGATCAGGACGAGGTGCCGGAGCGTGCCCGGGCGGAAGTCGCGGGCGACGAAGCGCTCCGGACCGATCTCGTCGAGGACCGCGGTGGCGCGCTCCGGACCGCTGCGCCAGCGCGAGCCGACCGTCTCGGCCGCATCCCTGATGTCCGTCATACCGACGCCTTCCCGGCGCGGGCGGCACGCCGCCGCTCACGATACCCCTCGACCAGGTTGTAGACGACGGGCAGGACCACGAGGGTCAGCACCGTCGAGGACACCAGGCCGCCGATCACGACGATCGCCAGCGGCTGCGAGATGAAGCCGCCGTGGCCCGTGATCCCCAGCGCCATCGGCAGCAGCGCGAAGATCGTCGCGAGGGCGGTCATCAGGATGGGCCGGAGCCGCCGCTCGGTGCCGTGCAGCAGCGCCTCCCGCACCGGCATCCCGCGGTCGCGGTACTGGTTCACCAGGTCCACGAGCACGATCGCGTTCGTGACGACGATGCCGATCAGCATCAGCACGCCGATCAGGGACGGCACGCCCAGCGGCACGCCGGTGATCACCTGCAGGAGGATCGCGCCGGTCGCCGCGAACGGCACCGACACGAGCAGGAGCAGCGGCTGCAGGAGCGAGCGGAACGTCGCCACCATCACGACGTAGACGATCAGGATCGCGACCAGCAGCGCGATGCCCAGCTGCGAGAACGCGTCGGCCTGGTCGGCGGTCACTCCGCCGAGGGAGGCGTCGACACCGGCCGGAAGCGCCGTCGCGTCGATCGCGTTCTGCACGGCGACGTTGGCCGAGGCGAGGTCGTCGCCCTCGGGGGTGACGGTGATGGTCGCGGTGCGCTGCCCGCGCTCGGTGGTGATGCTCGCCGGACCGTCCGTCTGCTCGACCGCCGCGAGGGTGGAGAGCGCGACGGCCCCGGCGAGGGTTGGCACCTCGAGGGTCCGCAGCTCGTCCACGGTGGCCGGCGGCTGCCCGTCGGCCAGGTAGATCGAGAGGGTGCGGTCGTCGATCACGACGCTGCCGACCTGGCTGGGCTGGAGCGCCTGGCTGACGATCGTGCCCACGGCGACCTCGCTGAGACCCGCCCGGGCCGCGGCGTCGCGGTCGACCCGCACCGCGATGTAGGGCAGCGAGGAGGAGAGGTTGCTCTCGGCCTGGCTGATCCCGTCGGTCCCGCGCAGGGCCTCGAGGAGCTGGTCGCTCGCGCTCTGGAGGTCGCTCTGCGAGGCGGTCGAGAGGTCGACCTCGATGTCCGAGGAGGCGCCGAAGCCGGAGGAGGCGGCGACGCTGATGTCCTCGGCCGAGGCGACGCCCGACAGCGCGTCGCGGACGTCCGCCTGCACGGCCTCCTGGTCGGCCGACTCGTCGGCGGTGACGGAGTAGCGGATCGAGGTGCCGCCGCCGCCTCCGCCGAACGCGCTCTGCAGGCCGCCGGAGGAGCCGACGGTGAGCTGGACGGTCTCGACGCCGTCGACGCCGAGGATCGCCGTGCTCGCCTGCTGCGCCGTCGCGTCCTGCGCGTCGAGGCTCTGGCCGACGGGGACCGTCTGGGTGACGGTGAAGGTGTCCTGCCCGCTGGAGCCGAGGAAGTTCGTCTTCATCAGCGGGTACAGCGCACCGGTCCCGACGAGCACGAGCAGCGCGAGGAGGACGGTGACGACCGAGTGCTTCAGCGTCCAGTGGATGATCGGGCCGTACACCGACTGCAGCCCGCGCGCCCGCCGGGGAGCGGCGTGGGCGCCGTGGTGCGGGGCCTCCTCGACCGGCGCGGCGGTCTCGGCCGGGACCCCCGAGGCGGGTGCCCCTCCGGCCGCCGCGCGCTCCTCCGCGAGCGCCGCCTGCGCGGCCTGGCGCACCGCCGGCCGCTTCGAGGGGCGGAGGAACCAGTAGGCCAGCACCGGCACGATCGTCAGCGCCACCACGAGGGAGGCGAGCAGGGCGATCGACACGGTCAGCGCGAAGGGCCGGAACAGCTCGCCCGTGGTGCCGCCGACGAACGAGATCGGCAGGAACACCGCGACCGTGGTGATCGTGGAGGCGGTGATCGCGCCGGCGACCTCGCGGACGGCGACCGCGATGGTCCGGGCCCGGTCCTCGCCCGCGTCGAGGTGCCGCTTGATGTTCTCGATCACGACGATGGAGTCGTCGACCACACGCCCGATCGCGATGGTGAGCGCGCCGAGGGTCAGGATGTTGAGGGTGTAGCCGGCCGTCTGCAGGCCGATGAAGGTGATCAGCACCGAGGTCGGGATCGAGATGGCCGTGACCAGGGTCGAGCGCACCGACAGCAGGAACAGCAGGATCACCAGCACGGCGAAGACGAGGCCGAGCGCCCCCTCCTGCGCGAGCGACGCGATCGACTCCTGGATGTAGGGCGCCTGGTCGAAGACCGGGGTGAAGGCGGCGTTGTCGCCGATCGACTCCTCGAGGTCCGGGAGCAGCGCGGCCACGCCGGTCGACACGTCGACGGTGTTCGCGGCCGGGAGCTTGGTGATCGAGAGGGTCAGGGCGGGCTGGCCGTTGACGCGCGAGATCGAGGTGACGGGGGCGTCGGTGACGGCGACGGTCGCGACGGAGCCGAGGGTGGTGACCGTCGGCTCTGCGGTCACGGCCGCGCCTCCCGCCGCCGCTCCGACGTCGGAGCCGCCGACCGAAGCGCCGGAGCCCGCGGAGGCACCCGCGCCCGCTGACGCACCGGCGCCGCCCGAACCCGCGGAGGCACCTGCGGACGGCAGCAGCGGCAGCGCCGCGATCGCGTCGGTCGAGTCGAGCTTGACGCCCGACTGCACCGAGAAGGTCGAGCCGTCCTGGGTGATCTGTCCGCCCGCGACGAGCACGCCGTTCTGCTGCAGGGCCGAGCGGATGTCGCCGGTCGAGAGGCCGGCCGCGGCGAGCGCCGCGTCGTCCGGGGTGATCGTGACGCGCTGGGCGGTCTCGCCGACGAGCGCCGCCTCGCGCACGCCCTCGACCTTCTCCAGGTCCGGGATGACCGTGGTGCGCAGGCGCTCGGCCAGCGCGTCCGCGTCGCCGTCGCTCGACACGGCGAGCTGCAGCACCGGCAGGTCGTCGAGGGAGCCGGTGACCACCTGCGGGTCGACGCCGTCCGGGAGCGTGCTCTTGATCCGGTTGATCGCCTGCAGGATCTTCTGCTCAGCGGTGGCGAGATCGGTGCCGTAGGTGAAGGACGCCGAGATGAGGGAGGAGTCCGTGGAGGACGTCGCGCTGGTCGTCTCGAGCCCCGGCACCCCCTGGATGGCGGTCTCGATCGGCGTCGAGACGTCGTCGTTGACCACCTCCGGAGCGGCGCCCGGGTAGGACGTGACGACGGCGAGCTGCGGGAAGGAGATCGACGGCGCGAGCTCCTGCTTGAGCCCGGTCAGGTCGACTCCGCCGAAGACGGCGATGACGACGGTGACGAGCGCGATGAGCGCCCGGTTCTTCATGCTGAGGACCGCGAGGAGATGCACCCTCCGAGTCTTCCATCAGCCGACTGAGTGTTGGGAGGGACGCGGCGTTCCGGGGCGCGCGACGGGGCGACCGGCGCCACCGGCCGGCCCCGGACGCCCTCAGCCCAGGCGGACCTCAGCCGTCGACGACCCGACGGGGAGGCTCACTGCAGCGCCCGCCCCGGCGCTCGAGAGCGCGAAGTCCCCGGCGAAGGCCCGGACGCCGACGCGCCCCTCGGCGTCCGTCCGGAGCACCGTCGGGTCGAGCCACCAGTCCCCGCGGATCCGCGAGCGCAGCGCCTCGTAGGCCGGCTTCGGGCTCCCGTCGCGGCGGAGGAACCCGCCCGGCGCTCCGAGCCAGGCTCCGGCGTCGTCGAAGCCCCAGTAGGTGATCGCCTCGACCGCCGGATGCGCGACCAGCGTCTCGTAGTGCCGCACCATCTCGTCCGCCTGCCGCGCCTCCCCCTCCGGAGTGGTCGGCCAGTGCTCGACCACGTGGTCGTTGAGGTCCTCGATCTCGGCGGGCATCAGCTCGCCCGAGACGAGGGTGGTCTCGGTCCAGTGCAGCGGCAGGCCGAAGCGCGCGAACCTGTCGCAGATCGCCGTGATCTGCTCCTCCCCGCGGAACCCCTGGTGCATGTGCGACTGCAGGCCGATCGCATCGGGCCGGATCCCGGCCTCGAGCACGTCCTCGATCAGCCGCTCGTACTCGGGCCCGAGGTCGAAGTCGTTCAGCACGAGCACCGGTCCGGTGCCGACGCTGCGCGCCTCCGAGAAGGCCAGCTCGACCATGCCGACGCGTCCCTTCTCGCGGGCGAGGCGGGTGACGGCGTTCGTCACGCCGTCCGGCTCGTTCGCGAAGCGCGGCATGATGACGACCTCGTTGATCGCGTCCCAGGTGTCGATCAGCCCGGCGAAGGCGCCCACCTCCCGGCGGATGCGCGCGCGGAGGAGCTGCTCGGCCTCGTCCAGCGGCAGCGCGTCGAGCCACTCCGGCTTCACGTAGTGCCAGACCAGCGGGTGCCCCTTGAGCCGGACGCCGTCCGCGGCGAGCGCGCGCGCCTCGGTGAGCACCCCCTCCGTCGCGGTGCGGCCGCGCTCCTGCTCGAAGCGGCCCCAGTAGACGGGGAGCGTCGCCGTGTCGAACAGGTCGAGCCAGAGCCGGCGCTCCTCGGCGCGCGCGGGGTCGGTGCTCGGCGGAGTGCAGCCGAAGGCGAAGGCGTGGCGGCGCTGCTCGACCGTCACGTCGGCGTGGGCGAGCGGAGCGCCCTCGGCACCGAGGACGGTGACGAGGGCGTCGGCGAGACGGGGGCTGAAGTCGGTCATGCGGGGCCTTTCAGGCGGGGTGGCGCTCGTCGAGCGCCGTGTACTCGGATCGGGTGAGCGGGAGGACCGCTCCGTGCTTGGTGTCCTCGGGCAGGTCGAACTCCTCCGCGAGCTCCCAGCGGCCCGAGGCCGGGTCGGTGCTCGTGTAGGCGCGGTAGCCGTAGGGGCGGAGGGCGTACTGGTCGACCCAGAGCGACCAGCGCTCCTCGCGGTGGTGCCGGAAGACCAGCGGCCCCTCGATGCTCGGGCCGAGCTCCTGCCCGATCCCCCGGGCGACGGTGGCGAAGTCGTCCGCGAAGAGGGAGGAGCCGACCTGCTGGAACACCTGCATCGTGTCGGGGGCCTCGTCGTGCTGCTTGGCGAAGCGGTGGACGGCGGTGCCCTCGATCAGCAGCGTCATGTCGATCACTCCGCCGGGCAGCCGCAGGTAGGTCTCGGGCTCGGCGAACGTACGGAAGTCGCGCGTGCGGGACAGCAGGATGCGGCTGTCGCCCGTCTCGCCGGTGGCGGGGTCGCCGTCCTCGGCCAGGCCGGAGGACCAGTGCACGAGGAAGTCGCCCGAGACCGGGTCGTAGACCGACTCCGGCGCCCAGGCCATGCCCGCGCCCTCGGGAGCGACGGCGACCGCGCGCGGCTCGGACCACTCGAGGAGGTCCGGGGAGTCCCAGACCACGAGGTCGCGGCTCCCCCGGTGCCGGTAGAGGTCCCAGTCCGGGCCCTCGGGCCGCCAGACGCGGAGGTCGGTGGCGACGAGGTGGAAGCCCCGCGGCCCGCGGACGATGTGGGGGTCGCGGACGCCGCCCGTGCCGCCGGTCCACTCCAGCACCGGCCCGAGCGCTCGCCAGCGCAGCGGATCGTCGCCCCGGCTGAGCGAGAGGAAGATCTTCTCGCTGTGGCCGGTCCGGTCCTCCACGAAGTGGACCAGCAGGTAGCCGTACCCGTCGCTCATGAGAGAACGATCTCACACGCCCGGCGGGCACTCCACCTCAGACCACGTCGGCGAGGTACCCCGGGTCGGCCGCCGGGTGCCGGGCGACCTGCGCCCACGCCGTCGCGAGCGCCTCCACGGCCCGATCGGTCGCCTCGGGCGAGTAGCCGATCGGGATGCGGAGGAAGCGCTCGAAGGCGCCGTCGATCCCGAAGCGCGGGCCCGCGGTGATCAGCAGGCCCGCCGTCCGGGCGGCGAGCGCGAGCTGCGAGCTCGCCGGCCGGCCCAGGCCCACCCAGGTGGAGAGGCCGCCCGAGACCCGCGGCACGCTCCACTCCGGGATCGCGCGCGCCAGGGCCGCCTCGAGGTGATCGCGGCCCGCGCGCAGCTGTGAGCGCCGCAGCTCCAGCACGCCGTCCATCCGGCCGAGCATGTCTGCGACCAGGAGCTGCTCCAGGATCGGCGTGCCGAGGTCGCTCGCCGAGCGCGCCAGCGCCAGCTTGCGGATCACCGCCCGCTCGGCGCGGATCCAGCCGATCCGGATGCCGCCCCACAGCGTCTTGCCGACGGAGCCGATCGAGAGCACCGTCCCCTCGGGCCCGTAGGCGGCGAACGGCAGCGGCGTCATCCGCCGGTCGATATCGAGCTCGGCCGTCGTCTCGTCGGCGATGATCAGCGTGCCCTGCCGGGCCGCGGCGGCGATCGCCCGCTCCCGCAGCTCGGGGGCCATGGAGCGGCCCGTCGGGTTGTGGAAGTCGGGCATCAGGTAGGCCAGGCTCGGGCTCGTGCCGCGCAGCGCGGCGATCAGGCCCTCTCCGTCCCAGCCGTCCGCCCCGTCGACGTTCACCGGCACGAGCCGCGCGCCGGCCAGCCGGAGGGCCTCGTAGGCGTGCGGGTAGGTCGGGGCCTCGATCAGCGCCCGGTCGCCCCGCGCGAGCAGGGTGCGGGCGACGAGTGCGATCGCGTGCTGCGCGCCGATGGTCACCATGATCTGGCCGGGCTCGGTGCGCAGACCCCGCGCGGTGTAGCGCTCGGCGATCGCGCGGCGCAGCACCGGCAGACCGACCGTGTCGTAGGAGCCGGAGTCGAAGTGCTCGGGGGCCGCCTGCGCCGCGCGGGTGTACGCCTCGGCCAGCTCGGGGACGGCGGGCAGGGCCGCCTTGGTGAAGTCTAGGAAGTCCGGCGCGAGCGAGGGCACCGCGTGCACGGCCGCTCCCGGCAGGCGGGTGACGCTGCCGGAGCCGCGCACGCTGACGAGGTAGCCGCTGTCGCGCAGCTCGCGGTACGCGGCGGCCACGGTCGTGCGGCTGACGCCGAGGCGGGCCGAGAGCTCGCGCTCGGCGGGCAGGCGGCTGCCCGCGGGGATGCGGCCGTCGATCCCGAGGAGGCGGATCCGGTCGGCCAGAGCGAGGTAGGCGGGCCGGGTGCCGCGCTGCTCGCGCCAGTCGCCGAGGAGGGTCTGCAGGGCGCGCGCGCCGAAGTGGACATCAGCCATGCGTCCAAGGTAGCCGGATTGGACCGCGCGAAGAAGGCCAATGTCGCGCTGTGATGAGTCCATGACGCTCACCGCTCCCGTCGCCGCCGCCGCTCCCCCGGCTGGCCAGTGGCGCCTCCGACCCGTGCCGCGCCTGCTGGTGGGCCTGATCCTCTACGGATTCGCCGACGCGATGATGATCCGAGCGGCGATCGGCGTGGACCCGTGGACCGTCTTCGCCCAGGGGGTCGCGCACCAGACCGGGCTCGGGATCGGACTGCTCACGAACGTGATCGGCCTGCTCGTCCTGCTGCTGTGGATCCCCCTCCGACAGCGGCCCGGTCTCGGCACCGTGCTGAACGTGCTCGTGGTCGGCACGATGATCGATGTCGGACTGCGTGTGCTGGCGACGCCGGAGGAGTGGTGGGCCCGCGGCCTGCTCTTCGCAGGCGGTCTCGTTCTGCTGGCGGTCGCGAGCGGGATCTACATCGGCGCCCGCCTCGGTCCGGGGCCCCGCGACGGACTGATGCTGGGCCTGCACACCCGCACGGGCCTGCCGATCTGGGTGGCGCGCTCGGGCGTCGAGCTCACGGTGCTGCTCATCGGCTGGGCCCTCGGCGGCGACGCCGGCCTCGGCACCCTCCTCTTCGCGGTGCTGATCGGGCCGCTCTGCTCGGTGACCCTGCCTCTGCTCGGGGTGCGGAGGCACGGACCCGCGCACGACGGACGCCCCGCCTCCCGGACCGGTTCCGGGAGGCGGGGCCTTCGCGATCGGATCGGCTAGCGCTTGGCCGCGATCTCCGCGCGCATCCGCGACGCCTCGTCGGAGTCCTGGATCGAGGCGATCCCCTCGGTGATCGAGGTGCCCGACGCGGGGGCCTCGTGCTCGTCCGCTCCGAGCGTGGTCTCGTCGAAGGGCGAGCGCCCGCCGAGGACCTCGCGGACCTGCACCATGTCGATCTGCTTGGTCCAGGTGCCCACGAGAAGGGTGGCGACCGCGTTGCCGGTGAAGTTGGTGACCGCGCGGGCCTCGGACATGAAGCGGTCGATGCCGACGATCACGCCGACGCCGTTGACCAGGTCGGGGCGGAAGGACTGGAGGCCGCCGGCCAGCGTGGCCAGGCCCGCTCCGGTGACGCCCGCGGCGCCCTTCGAGGCGATCATCATGAAGAGGAGGAGGCCGATCTGCTCCGGGATCGACATCGGCGCTCCGGTGGCCGAGGCGATGAACAGCGACGCCATCGTGAGGTAGATCGCCGTGCCGTCGAGGTTGAAGGAGTAGCCGGTGGGCACGGTGATGCCGACGACGGGCTTGGAGACGCCGAGGTGCTCCATCTTCGCGATCAGGCGGGGCAGCGCCGCCTCCGAGGAGGAGGTGCCGACGATGAGCAGGTACTCGCGGGCCAGGTACTTCATCAGCGAGAAGATGCTGACGCCGGTCACCAGGCGCAGCAGCAGGCCGAGGACGACGACCACGAAGATCGCGCAGGTGATGTAGAAGCCGATCATCAGGGTGGCGAGAGCGACGACCGCTCCCCAGCCGGTCTTGCCGACGACCGCGGCGATGGCGCCGAACGCGCCGATCGGGGCGACCCAGAGCACCATCGAGAGGATGCGGAAGACCAGGACCTGGAGCTGCTTGATCGCTCCGAGGATCGGCTGACCCTTGGCGCCCATCTTCTGCAGCGCGAAGCCGACGAGCAGCGCGACGAAGAGGGTCTGCAGGATGCTGCCGTCCACGAGCGAGGAGAACAGCGAGACGGGGATGATCCCGAGGACGAAGTCGCTGGTGCTCTCGGCCTTGAGGTCGCTGGTGTCGTAGGTGGCGCTCGAGATGTCGAGGCCCTCGCCCGGGTGCAGGATGTTGCCGACGACGAGGCCGATCGCCAGGGCGAAGGTCGACATCACGATGAAGTAGCCCAGCGCGAGTCCGCCGACCTTGCCGACCGTGGCGGCCTTCGCGATGGAGCCGATGCCGATGACGATGGTGCAGAAGATGATCGGCGCGATCATCATCTTGATCAGTCCGACGAAGGCCTTGCCGACGGGCTCGAGCGTCGCCGCGAAGGCGGGAGCGACGAGTCCGACCACGACGCCGGCGACCACGGCGATGATGACGGCGATGTAGAGCCAGTGGTTCCGGTCGATGCGCCGCCGGGTCTTCGGAGGGGTGACCGCGGGGATCAGCCGGTCGGACGGCGTCTGAGGCGTCTTCGCCATGGGGGTGTCCTTCTCTTCGTCGAGGTGAGGGGGTAGGACGATGGTGGCCCCGCCTCCGGAGCCCGGCACGGTTGCGTTCATACTGTTCACGGCGGGGCGCCCCGAGCGCTCGCTCACGAGGGAGTGGCATGGTCAGGACGCCGAGCGCACGCGGACCGCGCGGCAGCATCGCCGCGCGCCTGTTCGCCGTGCAGCTGCTGAGCATCCTGCTGATCGCCGCGGCGGCCGTCGCGGTGCTGGCCCTCGACGCGCGGAGCCGAGCGGGCGACGAGGCCGCCCAGCGGAGCCTCGTCGTGGCGCGGACGGTGGCCGACAATCCGTTCGTCCTCGAGTCGACGGCCGGCGCGGACCCCTCCGCGAGCCTGCAGCCGTACGCCGAGGAGGTCATGCGGGACACCGGCGTCGACTTCCTCACGATCATGGCCCCCGACCGCACCCGGTACACCCACCGCGACCGCGACCGGATCGGCCTGCCGTTCCAGGGCACGATCGAGCCCGCGCTGGAGGGGCGGACCTTCACCGAGACGTACACCGGCACGCTCGGGCCCTCCGTCCGCGCCGTCGCACCGATCGAGGACGCCGACGGCGCGGTCGTCGCGCTCGTGTCGGCGGGCGTCACGCTCTCGGCCGTGGACGCCTCCTTCGCCGCCCGCGTGCAGGTCGTCGCGTGGGGCGCGCTCGGCGCGGTCGCGCTCGGCGCCCTCGGCTCGTGGCTCCTCGCCCGCTACCTGCGCCGCGTCACGGGCGGGCGGGGCCCGGAGCAGATGAGCCAGGTCTTCGCCTACTACGAGTCCGTCCTGCACTCGGTGCGGGAGGGGCTGCTGCTGGTCGACGACCGCGGCCGGCTGGTGCTCGCCAACGACCACGCGCTGGAGCTGCTCGGACTCGAGGGCGTGCGGACGCCGGTGCCGGTCGCCGAGCTCGACCTCCCCGGCGCCCTGCGCGAGCTGCTGCAGGACGACGAGCCCGTCTCGGACCGCCTGGTCGTCGCCCGGGAGCGGATCCTCGTGGTGAACGAGCGGCCCGCCGCCTCCCCCGGCGCCCGCCCCCTGGGCACGGTCGTCACGCTCCGCGACCGCACCGAGCTGCAGCGGGTGAGCGGCGAGCTGGAGTCGCTGCGCACCCTCTCGGACGCGCTGCGCTCGCAGACCCACGAGTTCTCGAACCGCCTGCACACCATCGCGTCGCTGATCGAGCTCGGCCGGCCCGACGAGGCGCTCGCGTTCGCCGCCGGCGAGCTGAACCTCAGCCAGCGCCTGGCCGACCGGGTCCTCGGCTCCGTGCAGGAGCCGGTGATCGCCGCCCTGCTGCTGGGCAAGGCCGCACAGGCCCGCGAGCGCGGCGTCGAGCTGCACTTCGAGACGCACCTCGAGCCCGGCACGCAGGGGCTGGAGCCCGGGGACCTCGTGACGGTGCTGGGCAACCTGATCGACAACGCCCTCGACGCGGCCGCCTCGTCCGCTCCGGACCGCGAGCCGTGGGTGGAGGTCTACCTCGGCCTCGCGGAGGGCGAGCTGGTGGTGCAGGTGTCGGACAGCGGCCCCGGAGTCGCGAGCGCCGCCGACGTCTTCGCGCGCGGCTACTCGACGAAGGAGTCGGACGGCTTCGGCCGCGGCATCGGCCTGGCGCTGGTGCAGCAGGTGGTGCAGCGGCTCGGCGGCTCGATCGAGGTCTCGCGCCACGTCGGCGCGGTGTTCACGGTGCAGCTGCCGCTGCCCGCGCGGGTGGCGTCGTGATCCGGGTGCTCGTCGTCGAGGACGAGCCGCTGACCGCGAGCGCCCACGCCGACTACGTCCGGCGGGTCGACGGCTTCGAGGTGGCCGCGGTCGCCGGCAGCGGCGCGGAGGCGATCCGGGCGCTGCGCGCGGACCCGGGCATCGCGCTGATCCTGCTCGACATGAACCTGCCTGACATGGGCGGCCTCGACCTCTGCCGGGCCGTCCGGGCGGCGGGCCTGGACGTCGACGTCATCGCGATCACCGCCGTCCGCGACGCCGCGAACGTGCGCGCCTCCGTCGCCGCCGGCATCGTGCAGTACCTGATCAAGCCGTTCGTCTTCAGCGCGTTCGCCGCCAAGCTCGCCAGCTACCGGTCGTACCGCGAGCGGATGCACGGCGCCGACGTCGCCAGCCAGCACGAGGTGGACGGGGCCTTCGCGGCGCTCCGCACCTCCAACGCCCCGGGTCTGGCCAAGGGGCTCTCGGCCCAGACCCTCGAGGCCGTCACCGCACTGCTGGGCCCCGTCGGCCTCTCGGCGGCCGAGCTCGCCACCCGCCTCGACATCTCGCGGGTGACGGCCCGCCGCTACCTCGAGCACCTCGCCGACTCCGGAGTCGCGGACCGCGCGCCCCGCTACGGCTCCCCCGGCCGCCCGGAGCTGGAGTACCGCCGCCGCTGAGCGCGCGTCAGGCGGCCCGCAGTGCGGCGGCGATCTCCTCCTCGATCAGGTCGTGATGGATCGCCGCGCCCACGCGCAGCCCGTCGGCGGACGAGGCGACGACCTGCGCCATCGGCTCGACCAGCGAGCCCGCGGCGAAGACTCCGGCGACGCCGGCCCGGCCCATCGGATCGACGGCGAGGTGCCGCGCGACTCCCGACGGGTGGTCGGCGAGCTCGAGGCCGAGCCCCTCGGGGAGCCGCCCCTCGACCCGCGGGCCGACGACGAGCGCGTCGAGCTCGTGCCGCCGACCGTCGATCACCACGCCGACCAGGCGGTCGTCCTCGACGAGGACCCTCTCGACGCGGCCGGGCACCAGAGCGATCCCGCGGGCGGCCAGCGCCGCCGCCTCGTCGCCGGCGGGCGCGGGTGCGCCGTGGAGCAGGATCGACGTCCGGTCGCTGAGCTGCCGGAACATCTGCGCCTGGTGCCCGGCGAACGAGCTGCCGAGCACGCCGATCCGCCGGCCGCGCACCTCGAAGCCGTGGCAGTAGGGGCAGTGCAGGACTTCCCGTCCCCAGCGGGCGCCGAGCCCGGGGATCTCCGGCAGCAGGTCGCGGACGCCGGTCGCGAGCAGGAGGCGGCGCGCGCGGAGGACCGTGCCGTCGGCGAGGGTCGCGGTCACGCCCTCGGCACCCGCGGAGGCGCGGACCGCCTCGCCCTCGATCACCCGGGCCCCGTAGCCCTCGGCCTCGGCGCGCGCCAGGCGCACCAGCTCCGTGGGCGGGACGCCGTCGCGGGTCAGCACGTTGTGGGCACCGGGCGAGGGTGCGTTGCGCGGAGGTCCGCCGTCGACGACGAGGACGTCGCGGAGACTGCGGCCGAGGGCAGTGGCGGCGGCGAGGCCGGCGAAGGAGGCGCCGAGGATCAGGACGTCGGCGGGGGCGGGGTCTCGGGCACGACGCCATCCTGGCACGGGCGGTCGCGCCGCATGCCGGAACGGCACGGATCCTCGCGGCCCAGCCCGGGGCGGCGGAGCATCGACCCATGACCTCCACCGACGCCTGCGCACCCGCCGCGACCGCACGCTCGCGTCCCTCGCGGCCGAGACCGGCATCTCGGCGAGCACCCTCTCGCGCCTCGAGAGCGGAGGCCGTCGCGCGACGCTGGAGCTGCTCCTCCCGATCGCCCGCGCCCTCGGGGCGCCGCTCGACGAGCTCGTCGGCGCCGCGCCGGAGGATCCCCGCGTGCACGGGCGGCCGGTGCGCCGGAACGGCATGCTCATCCAGCCGCTCAGCCGCGACGCGGGCGCGCTCCAGGCGTTCAAGCACACGCTCCCGGCCGGGCCGGTGACGGAGCCGGCGGAGCAGCGCGCGCACGAGGGCTTCGAGTGGCTCTACGTGCTGAGCGGGCGGCTCCGCCTGCGGCTCGGCGAGCACGATCTGGTGCTGCCGGCCGGCGAGGCCGCCGAGTTCGACACCCGGGTGCCGCACTGGTTCGGCCGCGCCGACGAGCAGCAGGTCGAGTTCCTCAGCCTCTTCGGCCGCCAGGGCGAGCGGATGCACGTGCGCGCGTCCACGCGCCGCTGAGCGCGGTCACGCCTCGCCGAGCACCTCGCGCGCGAAGCCCTCGGTGCGCGCCCGCAGAGTCGCGATCCGCTGCGCCCGCGCCGCCTCGAGGTCGAACCCGATGTAGGCCACCGACGGGCGCCGCCGCACGTTCACCGAGCACTCGAAGCGGGAGCAGACGAGCGTGCCGAGCGAGTCCCCCGCCCGCCCGGCCGCTCCGGCCTTCCGCGCCCCGAAGAAGACGACGTCGTTCGGGAGCTGCACGTCGCGGCACCACGAGCACTGCGCCCGCGAGCGCGGCAGGGCGTCGGCCTGGGTGAGCAGGACCCCGACGAGGCGCTCCTCCAGCGGCACGACGACGTAGGCGCGGCGGCCCATCCTCCGGTCGCGCCAGCCGAGATGGTCGATGACCGACCAGTCCAGCGCGTCGAAGTCCTTCGGCAGCGCGAGGTCGGCGACCTCCTTGCGGGAGGCGTTGACGAAGGACTCGCGGATCTCGGTCTCGGTCAGTGGCTGCATGGCGCTTCCGAGCCTAGGCCGGGATCAGCCCAGGTGGGCGACGGCCTCCTTCGGAGCCTGGGCGAGGAACTCCTCCTTCTTCACCCGGATCATCGCGACGGCGACGACGGAGGCGACGACCAGCCCGATCGCGGCCGCGACGAAGACCGCGGAGTAGCCGTCGACGAAGGCGACCGGCGACTGCTGCTCGCCCGCGACTCCCGCGTAAAGGGTCGTGAAGATCGACAGCCCGATCGAGCCGCCGATCTGCATGGCGGCGTTCGCGGTCGCTCCGGCGGCACCGGCGTCGTGGGCCGCGACTCCGGTGAGCGCGAGGTTCTGCAGCGGCACGAAGACCATCGCCATGCCGATGCCCAGGAGGATCAGCGCGGGCAGCACCTCGAGGAGGTAGCCGCCGTCGGGGGTGATGCGGCTCAGGTAGAGGAGCCCGGCCGCCGCGATCAGCGGGCCGACGATCATCAGCACGCGCGGGCCGATGCGCGGCAGCAGCTTGGCGGCGACTCCGGCGACGATCATGATCGTCACCGTCATCGGCAGATTGGCCAGGCCCGCCTCGAGCGGCGGCAGGCCCAGGACCAGCTGCAGGTGCAGGGTCAGGTAGAGGGTGGAGCCGATCATCACGCTGCCGACGATCGCCTGGACCAGGAAGGCTCCGCCGCGGACGCGGTCGGCGACGATGCGCAGCGGCAGCGACGGGTGGTCCGAGCGGGCCTGGATCCGCACGAAGAGGGCCAGCAGCAGCACGCCGAGGAGGAGGAAGCCGAGGGTGTCGACGCGGAGCCAGCCCTGCTCGGCGAGGGTGAAGCCGTAGACGACGCTCGCGAGCCCGAGCGCGACGGTGATCGTCCCGGCGACGTCGAAGCGGTTGCGCCCCTCCGCGCGGCTCTCGGTGACGAGCAGCTGGCCGGCGATCGCGCCGACCACGACGACGGGGACGTTGACGAGGAGGCACCAGCGCCAGTCGGCGAACTCGGTGAGCAGCCCGCCCAGCACGAGGCCGACGGCGGCGCCCGCTCCGGCGACCGCTCCGAAGACGGCGAAGGCCGTGCCCCGCTCGCGGCCGGAGGGGAAGGAGACGGTGAGGAGGGCCAGAGCGGCCGGGGCGAGCAGCGCGGCGAAGGCGCCCTGCAGCCCGCGGGCGGCGATCAGCTCCGTGCCGGAGGTGGCGAGGCCGCCCCAGGCGGAGGCGGCGCCGAAGCCGATCATCCCGATCAGGTAGGTGCGCTTGCGGCCGGTGTAGTCGGCGATGCGGCCGCCCAGGAGCAGGAGCGCGCCGAACGCGAGGGCGTAGGCGGTGACGACCCACTGGCGCTCGACGTCGGTGAGGCCGAGGTCGGCCTGCGCGGCGGGGAGGGCGATCGTGACGATGGTGCCGTCGAGCACGACGACGAGCTGCGTGAGCGCGAGGATCACGAGCACCCACCAGCGGCGGGCGGAGGAGGGAGCGGACGGGGAGGGCATGGCGGCCTTTCACACGGAGCGGAGCGGGACCGGCGGGTCCGGATCCGAGCCGCGTCATCGGGGCCGAACCACCCCAACCAGTTGGTTGGGCGAAGAAGAGTGTATCGTTCGAGCGCCCGGAGGTGAACCATGGAGCCGACATCCGATGCGGCGCTGCCCGCACGCGAGCGGATCCTCCGCGCCGCCTCCGTCGAGTTCGCCGCCCACGGCTTCGCGGGCGCCCGGGTCGACCGTGTGGCCGCGGCGGCGGGTCTGAACAAGGAGCGGCTCTACGCCTACTACGGCGGCAAGCGCGGCCTGTTCGTCGCGACCGTCGTCGAGGCGCTCGGCGCTCTCGACGAGACGCTCCTCGCCGAGGCGGCGGACCTCCCCGACCTCGCGGGCCGCATGTTCGACCATGTGTGGGAGCACCCGGAGTTCCTGCGCCTGCTCACGTGGGCGCGCCTGGAGGGAGCCGGCGTCTGGGAGGAGGCCGGCGAGCAGCTCGGCGGGGTCCCCGCCCCCGAGGCCCGGGTCCTCGAGTGGCAGCGCACCGGCGTCGTCGACGCGAGCTGGTCCGCCGACGACCTCTTCATCGCCCTCCTCGGCCTCTGCGAGATCTGGCACCTCACCCCCTTCGCCTCCCGGGGCGGGGAGAAGACGCGCGACCGCCGCCGCGCCTTCGTCGTGCACGTCGCGCAGCTGGTGGGCGCACCGCGCTGAGGCAGACCCCTCCCCCGGCAACGGAAGCGACGTCGGCATCTCCGATCCGGACGCGGTGGACGGGGCGGCTCATCCCTCCGAGCCGGAACCCGACGGATCGGACTGGAGTGGGAGGTCCCGCGGATCCGGCTTCGGGACGACCCCTTCATCACCCGGAAGGACCGCGCCCGCCGCGCGCTGAGCCTCGTCCTCGAGGAGGAGTGATTCGAAATCGCCGGGCGCGCACGGCATCTCCGCCCCGATCATGTACATCTCCTCGACAGCGCCGGTGACGAAGCTCGCCCGCAGCACCGGTCCGCCCTGCCCGTAGACCGTCGGGCGCGGAGTCGAATCGGTCACTCTCACCGTCATCCCCAGAGACTCCCAGTAGTCCGCGACCTTCCGCGCATCCCCCTCGACATCGGTGCCCGCCGGGGCCCACCAGGCGTAGCTGTAGCTCGCACCGCTCACCCGGTCGCCGGGGCCGCACACATCGGGCCTGGCCGCGCCGCTCCGCGGCCACCACCCCTCCACATCGAGCCGCCCCGCGGAGTCCCGCACGAACTCCACCACCCGATCCCGACCCTCCCGAGGACTCATCGTGCTCACCGGTCTCGCCTCCTTCTCCGTTGCACAAGCGGTCATCGACATCACGAGCAGAGCGGCGACGGTCAGCGCGACGCCCGTCCGCTGAGGAGAGCCTCTACCCGCCATGGGAGGCTCCCACGACCGCCTTCTGGAAGGCGGTCGGTCCGAGCGGCCGGTTCTCGGTCAGCAGGTCGAGTCGCCGGGAGACGGCCCACGCCGCGTTCTGCAGGGACTCGGTGTTCGTGTCGAGATACCCCGCGAGATCGCCGTCGTCGCTCTTCAGCGCAGCGTGATCCGTCACGATCCTCCCGGCGTCGCCTCCGGTCTCCACACCGAAGACGCGCGCGCCGAAGTCCTCGTCAGCGGGATCCGTGTGGTGGTTCCAGCTGAAGGCGCGGCCCATCCACGCGGCCTCGTCGCCGCTCTCGGTCTCGCCGAGGTACTTGTCCCGCGCCTGCCCCGCGAAGACGGATTCCGCGTGCAGGTCGCTCGCCTCGTCGACGCTGTCCGGGAGGCCGGCCGAGCCCAGCGTCACGACGACCCCGAGCTCGACGTCCGAGCGCGAGGCGGCGACGGCCATGACGGTGCTGCCGTAGGAGTGGGCGACGACGTTCGGCTTCGGCAGGTCGTCGCCCCGGACCGCGGAGAGCCCCTGGACAGCCGAGGCGAGTGCGGCGCCGCCGGCGACCGCCTGGTTCGAGGTGAGGACGTCCATGCCGTTCCCGCCGAGCCGCGCCATCGGCGGGGTCTCGTAGCCGATCCAGGAGACGACGGCGCTGCCGGGCGGGAGGAGCGACTGCAGATTCTGCGACGCCTTCGTCCATCGGGTCATGCTCTCCGTCGTCTGTCCCATCCCGGGGACGGCGTAGGTGACGTTCGTGGCGGTGTCGGGATCGCCGATCGAGACGGCGGCGAGCGGAGGCTCGTCGGCGGTCAGGGAGATGAGGAAGCGCGGGTCCTGACCGAGACCGCGCCGGAGCGATGCCCGCACGTCCCTCAGCGCCACCAGCTGCGACTCCACCGCCGCGAGTCGCTCCCCGTCGCCCGCCTTCCCGCGCAGGCCCGCCGCCTCGCTCCTCAGCGCCACGATCCGCGCCCTCAGCGCCCTCTCGTTCGCCCTCACCCGGGCGCGGTAGGGAACACCCTCCAGATTCCCGATCACCCCGGGCAGACCGGCGACCAGCGCCTCCTGCTGCGGCGAGAAGCGCGCGCCGTCCGTGGAGTCGAGGCTCCGCCACCAGTCGTTCACGAGGGTCGGAGCCAGTCGCCCGAGGCGCGCCGCGAGGTCGGGCGACGCCGCCAGGAGTGTCGCGAGATCGTCGGACGAGAGCGCCGCGAGGGAGTCGAGCAGGCTCCGGCCGCCCCGGGGCCGCGCCAGGGTGCCGACGGCGTCGAGGACCGGAACGGAGAGCGCCGCTCCCCCCGCGGCGGTGAAGGCCAGGGAGATCTGCTCGACCCAGGTCGCGTCGGCCGCACCGATCGACAGCAGCTCGCGGAAGCCCCGGAGCACCGAGAAGGACTCGACCGGCGCCCACGAGCAGCGGTTGCCGAAGGCTCCCCAGGCGGCCATCAGATCCTGGAGCCGGGAGCGCATCGCCTCGTCCGCCTGCCGGGTCTGCGAGACGAATACGTCGAGGCGCTCGGGGTCGGCGGAGGTCGCGCCTCCCGCGGCGGGGCCGCCCGGGGACGTGCGGGGCACCGACCGGGGGGAGAACAGCGCACGGATCGGCGGAGGCACGACCGGCCGATCGGACGGCGGCCGGTCGACGACCTCTTCGACTCCCGCCGCGAGGGCCGCGACCGGATCGAGGCGGCGCTGCTGCTCGCGCTCGTCCGCCCGCCGCTCCCAGGCCGCGTACTCCTCCCGGCGCCGACGCTCCTCCTCGGCCTTCCGTGCCACGAGCCGAACCGTGTCGGCGAGCTCGTGCAGCTCGGCGCTCAGCCGACCGCGGTTCTCCCTGTCGCAGACGCAGACCCGGCGGAACAGCTCGGCGTACGCGCCGCGGAACTCGCCCAGCGCGTACTCGGCAGCGACGGACCTCAGCAGGCCCTCGGAGGCGAGCGCCTCCGCCGCCTCGTCCGAGGCGCGGACCAGCTCCGCCGCTGCTGCGTGGTCGAAAGAGAACAGGGTCATCGCCTCCTGAGTGAGAACATCTCAGGAAATGTAGAACGACTACGACGGCGTCGGCACCGGGTGGCGCGAGACGGCGCGCGGTCAGCGCGCCCGCGCCGCGTCCGGCGGCACGCAGAAGTGGCGCGGACCGCATCGGACCGCGCCACTCGTCCAGATCACGCGGCTCACTCCGCCGCGGTCAGCCGCTCCAGGTATCCCGCGAACGCACGCAGGTCCTCCTCGGGCCAGGCGCTCAGCGCCTCCTGCATCCGCTGCCGCTGACGGCCGCCGAGGTCGCGCATCCGCTCGCATCCGGCCGCGCTGAGCGAGAGGAACCGCGCTCGGCCGTCGGCGGGATCGGAGGTCATCTCGACCAGGCCCAGCTCGGCGAGCTGGCGGGCCTGGCGGCTGATCGCGCTGCGGTCGACCCCGAGCCGCTCCGCCGCGGCGCCGGAGTGGACCGGACCGCAGCGCTCGAGGATCCGCAGCAGCCGCAGTCCGAAGGGCGGCAGCGCCGGGTCGATCGACGCCGCCGCGTCCCGGACGGCGAGGCGCACCTGGACGGCGAGCACGGTGATCTGCTCCTCGACCTCGTGCAGCGCCTCGGCCGAGGGCGCGGCGGCGGGCATCAGGAGCGCTCGATCACGTCGACGGAGCCGGTGGGAGCGGCGTGGCGTGCGTGCCCGACCGGCTCCTCCTGCCGCTCGTCGTCGGCGTGGCGGCCGTGTCCGGCGGGAGTGGCCTCGCGACCCTCCCGGGCGTGCGTCGCGTCGTCCGTCCGCCGGGCCTGGCCGACGGGGCGGAGCGCCGCCTGGCCGTCCGAGGCGGCGATGAGGGCGTCCTCCGCGGCCTGCAGCGGAGTGGTCGGCTCCGCCTTGAGCTGCACCGCGTTCTTCGAGCCGAGACTCACGTTGGGCAGGAGGACGACGGCGATCAGCGTGACCACGGCGAGCGGGATGCTGTAGAGGAACACGTCGCCGACGCCGATCCCGTAGGCGCTCTCGACCACGACGCGCACGGCGTCGGGCAGGGTGGCCGGCTGCGGGATCGTGCCGCTGCCCAGCGCCTGCGCGGCGAGAGCCTGGTCGGCGGGAGCGAGCCCCGCGATGCCGGTCTTGATGCGGTCGGCGATCACGGTGCCGAGCATCGAGCCCAGGACCGAGACTCCGACGGTGCCGCCGAGGCTGCGGAAGAACGTGACCGCGCTGGTCGCGACGCCGAGGTTCTTCACCTCGATCGAGTTCTGCACCACCAGGACGAGGTTCTGCATCAGCATGCCCAGGCCGGCGCCGAGGACGGCCATGTAGATCCCGACGAGGACCAGGTCCGTGTCGTAGCGGAGGGTGCTGAGGAGGGAGGTTCCGATCACGGCGAGCACGCCGCCGCTGATCATGATCGCCTTCCACTTGCCGGTGCGGGAGATGATCCCGCCGAAGATCGTCGACGCGATCAGCAGGCCGGCCATCATCGGGATGGTGAGCAGGCCCGACTGGGTCGGCGTGGCTCCGCGGGCCAGCTGCATGTACTGCGCGAGGAAGACGGCGACGCCGAACATCGAGACGCCGACCGAGATGCTCGCCACGACGGCGAGGCTGAAGGTGCGGTTCTTGAACATCCCCATCGGGATGATCGGCTCGGCCACGGTGAGCTCGGTGATCACGGCGGCGATCAGCAGCACGACGGCACCGCCGACCATGACCGCGGTCTCCCACGAGGCCCAGTCGAAGTTCTTGCCGGCGAGGGAGACCCAGATCAGCAGGAGCGAGACTCCGCCCGCGATGAGCACGGCGCCGAGGTAGTCGATCCGCACCTTGCGCTTCGGGTGCGCGGGGAGGCGGAGGGTCATCTGGAGGAGGACGATCGCGACGATCGCGACGGGCATCGCGATGAAGAAGTTCCAGCGCCAGCCGAACGCGTCGGTCACGACGCCGCCCAGGAGCGGGCCGCCGACGGTGCCGATCGCCATCACGCCGCCGAAGAGGCCGGCGTACTTGCCGCGCTCACGGGGGCTGATGATGTCGGCCATGATGATCTGGCTCAGCGCGGCGAGTCCGCCGGCGCCCAGGCCCTGGAACACGCGGAAGACGATCAGCATGTTCGTGTCCTGCGAGAAGCCGGCCAGGGCGGAGCCGATGACGAACAGCCCGAGGGCGAGCTGGATCAGCAGCTTGCGGTTGAACAGGTCGGCGAACTTGCCCCAGAGCGGGGTGGAGACCGTGGTCGCGAGCAGGGTCGCGGTGACGACCCAGGTGTAGGCGTTCTGGTCGCCCTTGAGGTCGGAGATGATCCGGGGCAGCGAGGTCGACACGACCGTGCCCGCGAGGATCGAGACGAACATGCCCAGCAGCAGGCCGCTGAGCGATTCGAGCACCTGGCGGTGCGACATGGCGCCGTCCGGCCCGGCGGGGGCGTGCGGCGCGGTGGTTCCGCGCGATGCGGCGCGGTGTTCGGGGTGTGACATGGGCTCCTCTTCAGCACGGCGGCGGTTCTAGTTGACTGCGATCAACTATTGACCGAGAGCAACTATATAGCCGGGCGTCACGAATCTCCAGTGGCACTCTGCTGCCGTCCAGGCGCCGCTCCGGCCGCGCCTATCCTCGGAGCATGGACAACATCGATCGGAAGATCCTCGATCTGCTGCGCCAGAACTCCCGCGCGGGCTACGGCGACATCGGCGGCGTGGTCGGGCTCTCCGCCTCCGCGGTGAAGCGCCGCGTCGACCGACTCGTGGCCGACGGCGTGATCCGCGGCTTCACGATCAAGGTCGACCCCGCGGTCGACGGCATGGCCACCGAGGCCTACGTCGAGCTCTTCTGCCGCGGCACCGTCGCTCCGGACGAGCTCCGCCGCATCCTCTCCGCGGTCCCCGAGGTCGTCGACGCGGGCACGGTCACCGGCTCCGCCGACGCGATCGTCCACATCCGCTCGCGCGACATCCCCAGCCTCGAGCTCGCCCTCGAGAAGGTCCGCATCGCGCCCAACGTCGACCACACGCGCTCCGCGATCGTCCTCTCCCGCCTCATCCAGCGCAGCGAGGCCTGACGGATCGCGCCACCTCCTCGACGCGCGTCGCGACCGCCTGGTACTCCATACCTGTATGGTGAATCCAGGAGGGCGAGCATGAGCGACAGGGAACAGGCCGGTACGGCGGCACGACGGAGACGGCGCATCTGGCTGATGCTGCCGGCACTGTTCGTCGGCGTCCTGGCCGGGCACCTCGTCGCGACCGCGGTGGGCGCCGAGGATCCGTGGGACGTCGTGGTCACCGCCGCCGTCGCGGCAGCGGTGGCGTCCGTCGTCCTCGCCCTCGTCGATCGGCGGCGCTGAGCCCTCCCTCCTGGATCGGAATCCGAGGGAGGGAACGACGATGGAACGACAGAGGACGAGCACGGCACTGGTCGCGGCGGCGGCCGCTCTGCTGGCGGTGCCGCTGTTCACAGCGCAGGCCGCGCACGCCGAGCCGGCGAGGCAGGAGACGAGCAGCCGGGTGCACCTCGAGGCACGGGGCGGATCGGCGTCGACGGTGACCTTCGACGTCACCGACGACACGCGGATCGTCGAGCTGGCGGGCGGCGGGGTCGGCTTCACGGACGGCGCCGAGACGTCCGACGCACTCCCGGAGAGGATCGACGTCGGACGCGGCCGCACCGTGTCGGGCCACTGGTCGATCGACGACTCCGACACGCTCACCTTCCACTTCGCCCCGGACTCGGCGTCCCGCTCGGCGGTGGGCGGCCTGCACCTGAACAGCGACTGGAGCTCGCCCGAATGGGGCCACTGCGTCGCCGGGAGCGGCGTCAGCGGTGCCGCGACCGGCGGGGTGATCGGTGCGATCTCCGGTCCCGGCGCGATCGCCTCCGCGACCGGCGGGCTGCTCGCGGGGATCATCGGCGGAGCGATCACCTGCTGAGTGCCGCCTCCTGAACGACCCGGATCAGGCGGGCGCGTCCGCTGCGGTGTGGACGCGCTCGCCGCCGATCCAGGTGCCCAGCACCCGGGTGTCCCCGATCGCCCGGGGGTCGCCGGCGAAGGGGTCCCGGTCCAGCAGGGCGAAGTCCGCCGCGAGTCCCACGGCGATCGAGCCCGACTCGCCCTCCAGGCCGTTCACCCACGCCGAGCCGGCCGTGGAGGCGGAGAGGGCGGTGGCGAGGTCGAGGCGCTGCTCCGGGAGGAACACCTCCTCGCTCCACCCCGGCTCGCGCTCGGACGGCGCCGAGAGCCGGTTCACCGCGACGTGGATCGCGGCGAGCGGGTCGGGCGTCGACACCGGCCAGTCGCTCCCCGCGGCGAGCACCGCGCCCGAGCGGAGCAGGTCGCCGAAGGGGTACTGCCACGAGCCGCGCCGCTCACCGAGGAACGGCAGCGTCAGCTCCACCATCTGCGGCTCCAGCGAGGCCCACAGCATCTGCAGGTTGGCCGCGACGTCGAGCGCACGGAAGCGCGGCAGGTCGTCCGGATGCGCGACCTGCAGGTGGGCGAGGTGGTGGCGGTTGCCGCGGCGCCCGTTCGCCTCGATCGCCCGCTCGACGGCGTCCAGGCACTCGCGTACGGCACGATCGCCGATCGCGTGGAAGTGCACCTGGAACCCGGCCGCGTCCAGGAGCGGCACGGCCTCGTTCAGGAGGCGCGGGTCGACCATCGAGAGGCCGTCGCCGTGACCATGGCCGCCGTGCCCGTCGAGGTAGGGCTCGAGCATCGCCGCCGTGAAGTTCTCGGCGACCCCGTCCTGCATGATCTTGACGGTCGTCGGCGCGAAGCGGTCGGCGGCGAGCGCCGCGCGCCGCTCGACGAGCTCCGGGATCTGCTCGACGCCGCGGCCCCGATCCCACCACAGCGCACCGCGGACGCGCCCGGTCAGCTCGCCCCTCAGCGCCGCTAGGCGGTACACCGGACCGGGATCGCCCACATCGCCGTAGGAGCCGATGATCGCGTCCTGCCACGCCGTCACTCCGAACGAGTGCAGGGTCTCCTGCCCGAGGAGCAGCGCGCGGTGGAGCTCGTCCGCGCTGGCGGGCGGGAGATGGCGGCGGACCGCGTCCATCGCCCCCTCGTGCAGGGTGCCGGAGGGGGTGCCGTCGGCCAGGCGCTCGATGCGGCCGTCGGCGGGGTCCGGCGTCGTGCGGTCGATCCCCGCGAGGCGCAGTGCGGCGGAGTTGACCCAGGCGCCGTGCCCGTCGGCGTTGGTGAGGAAGGCGGGCCGGTCAGGGACGACCGTGTCGAGCTCGCGGGCGGTCGGGGTGCCTCCGGGGAAGTCGGGCAGGTTCCAGCCGCCGCCGAGGATCCACTCCGCTCCGCTCTCCCGAGCCGCGTACTCGGCGACCGTCGCCAGGTGCTCGGCGGGCGACCCTCCCGCTCCGAGCCAGCAGCGCAGCAGCGCGGCGCCGCCCCAGACCGGGTGCACGTGGGCGTCCTGGAAGCCGGGGACGAGCATCCGGCCCTCGAGGTCGACCACCTCGGTGCGCGGCCCGATCAGGTCGGAGGCGTCGGCGCCGACCGCGACGATCCGCCCTCCGACGACAGCGACGCCGTGCGCTCGGGAGCGCACGGCGTCGGCGGTGAAGACGGCGCCGCCGGTCAGGACGAGATCGGCGGCGCTCACGGGTTCAGAAGCCCGCGGGAGCGAAGGCCTGCGTCATCAGGGAGAACAGCGACACCGTCCAGCCGATCGCGATGAGGAACGACACGACCACGACGCCGAGGAAGACCCAGAGCGGGAGGAGGCCGCCTCCGGTCACGCGCTTCACGACCACGCTGCGGCCGATCACGTAGACGTAGGGAGCGGCGAGGAAGGCCCACGCCCAGTGGAACGGACGCTGCAGGCCGGCTCGCTTCAGCTGGCGCCAGTCGAGGAAGGCGAAGACGACCTCCGCCGCGTAGATCAGGAAGCCGACGACCTGGAGCACGCCGAGGCCGACGAGGTAGGCGGTCGACATCCCCATCGAGGAGCTCGGCCCGTAGGTCGAGGCCATCGACGAGTCGACGATCGCGCTCGGCGGGAGGAGGAAGATCGACAGCGCCGAGAGCAGCGGCAGGAGGACCACCACCCAGATCCACGGGGTGGACGTGACGATGCTCGTGTCGCGCTGCTGCACGGGTGCTCCGGGAGCCGCGGAGTAGGCCGGGTACTGCGGCTGCTGCTGGTTGTAGGGCTGCTGCGGCTGCTGGCCGTAGGGCTGCTGGCCGTACCCCTGCTGGCCGTACTGCTGGGGAGCCTGCTGGCCGTAGCCCTGCTGCGGCTGCTGCTGGCCGGAGGGCTGCTGCGGCTGCGGCTGCTGACCGGCGCCCTGCTGGCCGTAGCCCTGCTGCCCGTAGCTCTGCTGCGGGTCGGCGGACGACGGCTGCTGCGGATACCGACCCGAGGCCGACTGTCCGTAGCTCGTCGCCGCTCCGCTCGACGTCTCCCCGTAGGCGGGACGCTCGGCGGGCGGCGCGGGCGGAGTCGGTGCGGTCGGCGGAACGGGAGTCGCGGCGGCCTGCGCCGACCCGCTCCCGGCCGGGGCGGTGGGAGTGGCCGCCGGCGCGTCGCGGAGCGACTCCGTCCAGCCGGTCCCGTCCCACCAGCGCTGACGGGACGAGCCCGCCGGGTCCGGGTACCACCCGGCGCGGGGTCCGGAGGCCTCGCCGCCCGTGCTCGCGCCCTGGTCCGTGCCGGTTCCGTTGTCGTCCGTCATGGCGTCCTCCACTCCCCTCCGGGCGTCTGCCCGCGATCTCGGACCACCGTAGCGCCGCGACACGATGCGTGGCCTGAGGGCGGGCTGATCGCGCGCTGTCCGAGCGCTGTCCGCACCGGCAGGCGCCGGAGGCCGCCGACCGCCAGGATGGACGCATGCCCCACCTCCTCCGAGCCCGCGCCGCCCTCTTCGACATGGACGGGACGCTCGTCGACTCGACGGCCGTCGTGGAGACCATCTGGGGTGCCTTCGCCGAGCGCTTCGCTCTCGACCACGACGCGGTGCTCGGCGCCGTTCACGGTGTCCGCGCCGCCGACAGCGTCCGCCGCTTCACCCCGGCCGGCAGCGACGTCGACGCGATCGTCGCGGAGCTCGACGCGTACGAGCTCGAGCACACCGAGGGCACCGTCGAGATCCCCGGCGCGACGGCGTTCCTCGCCTCACTCCCCCGCGAGCGCGTCGCCCTGGTCACGTCCGCGAGCCCGGCGCTGGCGGCCGCACGTCTGGCTGCGGCGGGCGTCCCCTCCCCCGACACCGTCGTCACCGCGCACGACGTCGCGAACGGCAAGCCTGCTCCCGACGGCTACCTCGCCGCCGCGGCCCTGCTCGGCGTCTCCCCCGAGGACGCGCTGGTGTTCGAGGACGCCGAGGCCGGCATCCGGGCGGGTCTGGACGCCGGCATGCGCGTGATCGTCGTCGGGAGCCACGAGAGCGCGAGCACCCGGGGTCTGCCCCGGATCGCGCACTACTCCGACGCACGCGCCGTGCTCGAGGGCGACGAGCTCGTCGTCACCCTCGGCGGGCCTCAGTAGCGGATCGCGTCGATCACCTTCACCCGCACGGCGACGATCGCCGGCACCAGGCCCGCGAGCGCGCCGACGAGGGTCGCCGCCCCGAGCCCGAGCAGCGCCGCCTCGGCCGGGAAAGGCGGGATGTCAGCGATCCCGTTGTCCTGCACGAAGGCCACGGTCCAGGGGTTGGTGACGAGGATGACCGCGATCGTCACGCCGACCACTCCGGCGACGACGGTCGCCACGACGCTCTCCATCATGATCGAGAAGAAGATGCGGCCGGAGGAGGCGCCGAAGCTGCGCCGGATGCCGATCTCGCGGATCCGCTGCCGGACGGTGACCAGGGCGATGTTGAGCAGTCCGAGCGCGCCGAGCGCCAGCACCAGGCCCGCCACGCCGCCGATCACCCAGGTCAGCACGCCGAAGGGGTCGGAGTCGTAGACCAGGTAGTCCTGCCGGTCGACCGACACCTCGAAGTCGGATCCCAGGGCGCCGGCCACGTCGCGCTCCACCGCCGCGGCGAGGGGCTCGGCCAGGTCGAGCGGCACCCACATCTCGTAGTTCGGCACGCCCTGCCCGCCGTACTGCGGGTCGGCGTCGCGGGCGACCGCCGGGTAGGCGTCCGCGAGCATCATCATCGACGGATCCGTCTCGAACTGCGAGGAGGGAGTCACGCCGACCACCACGCCCGTGACGTCGCGCTCGGAGCCGAGCAGGGTGACCACCGGGTGGGTGCGCAGATCCGGGCTCCCGATCCGCTCCCAGAAGCGCTCGTTGACGACGAGGGCGGGAGCGAGGCGCTGGGAGTCGCGGGCGGTGAACCAGGAGCCGTCCACGATCTTCAGCCGGTGCATCTCGGCGAAGGGCTGGTCGACCGCCTGCACCGCGACGTCGACGGCGCCGTCGGCGAACTGGACGCGCGCGCTGCCGTAGGTCGAGCGGCTCGCGTAGGTGATGGAGTACCGCTCGAGCGCACCGGTCCACGCGGCCTGGAGTGCGTCGGCATCCACCTCGGCGGTGCCGGTGCCGGAGGGGTAGGCGGAGAGGAAGAGGCTCGCCGGGCGCCCGCTGGAGCGCTCGGCCTGCTCGATGCTGGCCTGGCGGGCGATGCCGCCGGCGGCGACGACCGCGGTCAGGGCGGCGACGGCCACCGCGACTCCGATCAGCGAGAGCAGCACGCGGCCGCGGTGGATCCGCAGCTCGGTCCACGCCTCGACGATCGCGCCGGCGATCCCGACGAGCACGCGCATCAGAGGACCCCCGCCTCGGCGACGGGGCCCGCATCCGCGGTCGAGCCCAGTCGGCCGTGGTCGAGCCGGTAGTGGCGCTCGGCCCGCGCCGCGATGGCCGGGTCGTGGGTGATGGTGACCAGCGCGGAGCCGGACTCGCGGGCGATCTCGTCGAGCAGGCCCATCACGCTCTCGCCGGTGTCGGTGTCGAGGGCGCCCGTCGGCTCGTCGGCGAGGATCAGCCGCGGTCGGCGCACCAGGGCGCGGGCGATCGCGATCCGCTGCTGCTCGCCGCCGGACATGCGCCCGGGCATCGAGTCCACGCGGTGCCCGAGGCCGACCCGCTCCAGCATCTCGGCCGCGAGGTCGCGGCGGCGCCAGAACTCCGATCCGGTCGCGTAGAGCAGCGGCGTCATCACGTTCTCGCGGGCGGTCCGCCCCTCCAGCAGGTTGAACTGCTGGAAGATGAAGCCGATGCTGCCGCCGCGGATGCGCGCGCGGGCCCGCGAGGACAGGGTCTCGGTGGGAGCGCCCTCGAGCAGCATCCGCCCCTCGGTGGGCTCGTCGATGAGTCCGAGGATGTTGAGCAGCGTCGACTTGCCGGAACCGCTGCGGCCCACGACCGAGACGTGGTCGCCCTCGCCCACCTCGAGATCGACTCCGTCGAGGATCGTCAGCGGCGGCGCGTCGGGCAGCGGGACGACCTTGCGGATCCCCTCGAGCCGGAGGATCGTCACGAGCAGAAGACCGAGCCGTCGGGCTGCGCGATGCAGTCGCCGCCCAGCTGGACGTCGGGAGCAGCCTCCTCCGCGCCCGGCACGAACTGCAGGAGCTCGGCGCCCTCCTCCACTCCGCCGGTGATCTCGACGGAGCTGCCGTCGGTGAGTCCCAGCGTCACCGGGACCTCCTCGGTGCTGCCGTCGTCCGCCCGGCGGAACACGACGCCGGACTGGGCGGTGCCCTCGACCGCGGTGGTCGGCACGACGAGGACGTCCTCCGCCTTGCCTCCCGCGAGCGTCACCGAGGCGGCGAGCCCGGGGAACACGGTGACCTCCGTCGGCACCTGGCAGGTGAAGCTCGTGCCGGAGCCGCCGGTGGAGGTTCCACCGCCGCCGCCGTCCGTCGCTCCGCCGGTCGTGCCGCCCTCGCCGGCTCCGGCGAGAGGGGTGCTGATGGTGAGGTCGGTGCAGGTGAAGCCGGCGGGCCCGCCGGTGATCGCGACCTGCGCCTCCGTCGGCCGGTTCTGGATGCGGTAGAGCTGCTGCGCGTCGATCGTGCCGGTGACGGCGTAGCTCGGCGGCGCGACCTGTCCGGTCACCTCGCCGACCGTGACGGCCTGGTCGTGGATGACGCCGAGGGCGCTGAGGGTGCCGCCGGTCGCGGCGTAGACCCGCTCGAAGCGCACGGAGGGCTCCTGCTGGGTGAGGGTGACGGCGCCGTCCGGGCCGGTCGTCTCGACCGGGTCGCGCGGAGTCTCGACGCGGATGTCGTAGATGAGATCGCCCGACGCGACGGCCGCGCCCTGCTGCACGTAGACGTCGTCGACCGTTCCGGCCGCCGTCGCCTTCAGCGGCACGGCGGGGTCGGCGGCGACGGTGCCCTGGAGGGTGAGGTCGTTGGTGACCGTGCCGCGGGCGACCGTGACGGTCGGCTCGGTGATCTCACCGGTCGGCTGCGTCGGATCGGCCTCGGCCGCGCCGTCCGGGAAGAACGCGATCTTCACCAGGGCGATGCTCGCCGCTCCGATGATGACCATCCATACGATCGGGAACACCCAACGCCGAACCGCACCCATCAAGTCCCCCGACTCCGCTTCCAGGGCGCTCCGCCGTGGGGCGCCGGAGGCAGCCTATCCGGCGGGGAGGTCGCGTCACGGACCGTGGCGCGCCCGTCAGCCGGCGAGCGCCGCGACGATCGAGGCGACGCGGCGCGCCCTCGTCTCGGCGGCCTTCGCGCCCTCGACCGACGTGACGTGGGCCTTCCGCGCGCTGGGCGAGAGCGCGGCGAAGCGCTCCGCAGCGCCCGCCGAGGCCAGCGCGGACGCCAGGTCCTCCGGCACGACGACCTCGCGCGGCGCGGTGTCGAGCTCGATCACGACGTCGATCGCGTCACCGCCGGCGAGCTGCGTCTCGCGGCGCTTCTCGGCCGAGAACGGGATGAGCGCGCGTCCGCCCATCGCTCCGACCGTGCTGGTGAAGCGGTAGCCGTTCACCGTCACCGCGACGGCGGGACGCTTACCGCCGCCGAGTGCCTCGAGGACCTCGGGCGGCACCTCGATGCCGGTGTTGTTGCCGATCTGGAAGAGCGTCGCGGTGAACTGCACGAGGCGATGATGGCACGGACTCCCGCGTGTCGCGCGGCCGATCGCCGTACGGACGCGGAGGGCCGTCGACTCGATCCTCGTCGACCTTCCGTTCACGGATCCGGAGCGCTCGAGGGCGTTCTCCCCGGCGCTCGGCCGGACCCTGGATCTCCTTTTCAGCCCTGAATCCTCTGTTCAGCGGCGACGCCGCCTGCTCCGTCGCCTCCGAGCACGTGTCCGCGATGCTCCTCCCGCACCCCTCCTTCTCGACCTCCAGGTCGAAGGAGATCGTCGACGCGCGCTCCCAGATGCAGGGCCTCTTCGCGGTGAGCGTCGGCAGTCGGGAGGAGGTCGGGAACGGGCCGGCCTCCGGCGGCGCCGAGCCGGTCGCGGTGCAGGACCTCGGCTCCATGCGGGCGCGCGGCCTCGAGGACCCTGACGGCCACGTCCGGGAGTCCCTGTACACGGATCCGGCCGCGGCCGAGGCCGGTCCGCCCCGGGAGTGAGGGGTCGGCGCGCTCAGCAGGAGCGGGTGTCGGGGTCTCCGAGCGAGGAGCGCACGGCGTCGACCGTCATCCTGCCCTCGGGGTCGAGCCGGGCGAGCATGCGCGACATGATGTCGGCCAGCTGCGGGATCTGGTCGGCGTCGAGCGGATCGATGACGTCGGCCAGCACGGTCGCGACGTGACCGGGCGCCGTGTCGACGATCTTCTGGAGGCCGGCGTCGGTGAGCACCGCGTTCGTGGCGCGGCCGTCGGAGGCGCAGGGGCGGCGCTCGAGGTAGCCGCGGGCGACGAGGCGGGTCACCACGTGCGAGAGCCGGGGCAGGGTCGCGTTGGTGCGGGCGGCGAGCGTGGTCATCCGGAGGGCGCGGTCGGGCGCCTCGGACAGCATCGCCAGCGTCAGGTACTCGAAGTGCGTGAGTCCCGCGTCGCGCTGCAGCTGCGTGTCGAGGGCGCCCGGCAGCAGTTCCACGACCGCGATGAAGCGCAGCCAGGCGTCGAGCTGATCGGGCGTCAGCCAGCGTGTCTCGGGCGCACTCATCCCCCCACCCTACCCACTACTTGCCGCGACAAGTAAGTCCCCCGTCGCCCCTCGTCGAGCCGCGTCCCGAGGCTCCGTCGGGAGGCCGACCCGCGCCCGCCTGATCCCACCATCCCCGCAAGCACCGCCCCCGAGGCGAACCAGCGATCCGCGTACCAGCGGATCGCTGCAGCCGAACGCACCCCGCCCTGCAGAAACCACCCCGTCGAGAAGCCGACCGCGCCACACATGATCCACACCATCCCCGCGAGCACCGCCCCCGAGGCGAACCAGCGATCCGCGTGCGAGCGGATCGCTGTAGCCGAACGCCCCCCGCTCCTCAGAACGCACCCCGTCGAGAAGCCGACCGCGCCACACTCGATCCACACCATCCCCGCAAGCACTGCCCCCGAGGCGAACCAGCGATCCGCGTACCAGCGGATCGCAGTAGCCGAACGCACCACGCTCCTCAGAACGCACCCCATCGAGAAGCCGACCGCGCCACGCCCGTCAGGGACGGGCGTGGAATCGACTACAGCACGTCGTCGCTCAGATCGATCGGGTTGCCGAAGCGGTGGTTCGTGATCGAGATCGCCTGCTCGCGGAGGAAGGGCAGCAGTTCGACGCGGCCGGCGGGGGTGACCGGGTCGGCGTAGACGGCGGTGTCGAGGGCGCCGCCGAGGGCTTCGGCGAGGGCGGTCGCGAGGGGGACGCGGGATCCGTCGGCGCGGGTGAGCGGGACCGGAGTTCCCGTGCTGCCGCGGGTCATGCCGGCGACGACGTCGGTGAAGGAGCCGGTCGAGTCGGACGATCGGCGGACGACGGCCTGCTGTCCGCGCGTCGGGCTGCCGGGGGCCTGCGGGCCCGCATAGCCGTCGACGCGGTCGGAGACGATGTCGCCGATGATGCGGATGCGCGGCGCCGTGATGCGGCCGGCCGCGGCGCGCTCGAGCCACTGGGCGTCGGTCTCGACGACGATGCGCGGGACGAGGCCCGCCATCTCGGCGAGCTCGTCGCCGCCGAGCATCTCCTGGACCCGCGGCGGGAGCGGGAGGGACGTGGAGATGTCCATCCGGGAGCGGGTCAGCAGGCCCGCGGCGATGACGCGGAGGAGCTCTCCGAGGTCGCCGCCGTCGGCCAGGCGCAGCGCGATCGGCACGCGGAGGTAGCGGAACAGGTTCCGCTCGACGCCGACCTTCGAGATGTCGGTGACGACGCCGAACTCGGTCGCCCAGGCGAGCTGGTCGGAGAGGGCGGAGCGGCGGAGCAGGTCGAACTGCTCGAACCGGAGCGAGGATTGGGCCGCCTCGATGAACTGGCGCGCGCGGTCGTCGAGGCCGCGCAGGTGCAGCGTCGAGGAGGAGCGCGCGGGCGAGGGCTTCCAGGAGCCGAGGCCGATGAGGTGGTTGGGTCCGCCCGCCTTCGCGCCGCCGCCGACGGACGAGCGCTTCCAGCCGCCGAAGGGCTGGCGCCGGACGATGGCTCCGGTGATGCCCCGGTTGACGTAGAGGTTGCCCGCCTCGACCGAGTCGATCCAGAGGGCGAGCTCGTCGGCGTGCAGGGAGTGGAGCCCGGCCGTGAGCCCGTACTCGGTGCCGTTCTGCATCCGGACGGCGTCCTCGAGGGTCGCCGCGTGCATGATCCCGAGCACCGGGCCGAAGAACTCGGTGAGGTGGACGTAGCTGTCCTCGGTGACGCCCTCGCGGATCCCGGGCGACCAGAGCGTGCCGCTCTCGTCGAGCCGCTGCGGCTCGACGAGCCACGACTCGCCTCCGCCCAGCGTGGTGAGCGCGTGCAGGAGCTTGCCGGTGGGCTCCTCGATGAGCGGCCCCATCACCGCCGACGGGTCGTCGGGCCGGCCGACGCGGAGCGACGTGACGGCGTCGACCAGCTGGGCGCGGAAGCGCTTGGAGCGGGCGACCGAGCCGACCAGGATCACCAGGGAGGCGGCGGAGCACTTCTGGCCGGCGTGCCCGAAGGCGCTGCGGACGATGTCGGCGACGGCGAGGTCGTAGTCGGCGTGGGGAGTGACGATGATCGCGTTCTTGCCGCTGGTCTCGGCCTGCAGTGCGAGGCCGGGCCGCCAGGAGCGGAAGAGGCGGGCGGTCTCGTAGGAGCCGGTGAGCAGCACGCGGTCCACGAGGGGGTCGGTGATCAGCGCCCGTCCCAGCTCCTCCTCGTCGAGGTCGACCAGGGCGAGGAGCTCCTGCGGGACGCCCGCGTCCCAGAGCGCCTCGACGAGCACAGCCGCCGAGCGGCGGGCCTGGGGCGCCGGCTTCACCACGACTCCGGAGCCGGCGGCGAGCGCCGCGAGGATCGATCCGGCCGGGATGGCGACCGGGAAGTTCCACGGCGGAGCGACGACGGTGACCCGCGCGGGGACGAAGGTGGCCCCGGTGACGGCGTCGAGCTCGCGGGCGCGGGTGGCGTAGTAGTGGGCGAAGTCGATGGCCTCGGAGACCTCGGGGTCGGCCTCGGCGATCGTCTTGCCGGTCTCGGAGGCCATCACCTCGATCAGGCGGTCGCGGTTCGCGGCGAGGACGAGGCCGGCGCGGTCGAGCACGGCCGCTCGGTCGTAGCCCAGGCGCTCGCCCCAGCGCTCCGCGCGGCGGGACACCGCGCGCAGCACCTCCTGGAGCTCCGCCTCGGTGCTCACGCGCGCGGCGTCGGCCGTGCCCGCTCCGATGGTCGAGCCGGCGATGCGCTCGGTGATCAGGCGCGCCCAGCGGCGGTTGCCGGGGAGGGCGGGGTCGGTGTCGGGCTCGTTGTGGAAGCCCGCGGTCGCGGCGGCGGCACCGGAGCCGCGGCTGAGGCCGAGGACGGCCTGCGTCAGGCCCGCGGCGGCCGGGTCCTGCGCCCGCTCGCCGGCGCGGGCGTGCTCCTGCACGAGGCGGCGGCCGGAGCCGGAGGACCACTCCCGCAGGCGGTCCTGCGTGCGGTTCGGCGGCGGGACGGAGTCGTCGAGGGCCTCGAGCGAGGCGCGGAAGCGGCCGAGCTCCCGCTGCAGCACCTCCTCGTCGTCGAGGCGGAACGCGGCCGAGAGGAAGTTCTCGGGGCTGCTGTTCTCCTCGAGCCGGCGGATGAGGTACGAGATGGCCACGTCGAACTCGTGCGGGTGCACGACGGGCGTGTAGAGGAGGAGGCGTCCCACGTCCTCGCGGACGGCGCGCGCCTGCCCGGTCGCCATCCCGAGCAGCATCTCGATCTCGACCGCGCCGGTCACCCCGCGCTCGGTCGCCGTGAGCCACGCCCAGGCGAGGTCGAAGAGGTTGTGCCCGGCGACGCCCACGCGCACCGCGTCGACGCGCTCCGGCCGCAGTGCCCGGTCGAGCAGGCGCTTGTAGTTCGTGTCGGCCTCCACCTTGCTGCCGACCGTCGCGAGCGGCCAGTCGTGCAGGGCCGCGTCGACCCGCTCCATCGCGAGGTTCGCGCCCTTCACGACGCGCACCTTGATCGGGGCTCCGCCGCGGGCCCGGCGCTCCTGCGCCCACCCGGTCAGCTCGTCGAGCACGCGGACGGAGTCGGGCAGGTAGGCCTGCAGGACGATGCCCGCCTCGAGGTCGAGCATGCCCGGCTGCTCGAGGAGGCGCCGGAACACGGCGACCGTCAGATCGAGGTCGCGGTACTCCTCCATGTCGAGGTTGATGAAGGTGGGGTCGGCTCCGGACGCGGCGGCCTGGTAGAGCGGGGTGAGACGCTCCACGACGCGGTCGACCTCCTCCTCGAAGGCCCACATCGACAGCTGGCTGACGACGCTCGAGACCTTGACGCTGACGTAGTCGACGTCCGGCCGCTCGAGCAGGCGGAGGGTCCCCTCGAGGCGCCGGCCGGCCTCGCGCTCGCCGAGCACGGCCTCGCCGAGGAGGTTGAGGTTGAGCCGGTCGCCGCCCTCGCGCAGCGCGGCGACGGCCGCGCCGAGACGGGCCTCCGAGGCGTCGACCACGAGGTGCCCGACGAGGCGGCGGAGGACCCGGCGGGCCGCGGGCACGACCACCCAGGGCAGCACGGGGCCGACGGCGCCGCCGGTGCTGATCGCCGCGCGCAGGTAGGAGGGGAGGAAGGCGGGCGTCTTCGCGGTGAGCGCCGCGAGGTTCTCGGCCGCGACCGAGAGGTCCTCGGGCCGGGCGACGCCGTCGACGAACCCGACGGCGAAGTCGAGTCCGTTCGGGTCCTGGAGCACGCCCGCGAGCCGCTGGGCGGCGGGCTCGACCGGGAACTCGCCGCTGCGCGCGATCCAGCGGCGGACCAGGGACTCGACGCGCTCGATCATCGGGCGGTCGTCGACCTCGGGCTCGGCGGCGGCGGGCGCGGCGTGCTCCGACTCCGACGCGGCGTCGGGCCCGCGCAGGACCTCGTCCTCAGCGTCGCGCACGACCTCGTCCTCGGCATCGGGCTCGCTCACGGCCTCGTCCTGAGCGTCGCGCACGACCTCGTCCTCGTCCTGGATCTCGGACTCGCGCACGGGCTCGTCCTCAGCGTCGGACTCCTGCGCGTCCCGAGGCTCGGGCACGTCCTCGGGTGCGGACTCCGGCGCCGGCGCGACCTCGGCCCCGCTCCCGGAGTCGCGGGCCTCACCGGCCTCGACCTCGTCGTCCGACTCCGTGCCGCCCTCCGGCGTCCGACCACCGACCGTCGCGTCGACGCCGCTCCGCACGGCCGCGTCGTCGGGCTCGCGCTCCGGGTCGCTGCCGGGCACACCTGGGGTCGTCGACTGCTGCATCCTCCGAGGCTAAGCCCGACCCGCCGCGCGAACGCGGCGTGACGCGGTGGTCGCGCCGACTCGCCCGCGAGCCGCCCCTGTGGAGGAGCGGATCAGTGCCGGCGGTGGTCCTGGATGGTCATCCGCGGGCCGTGCCGCGGCTTCCTCGCTCCGCTGCAGCCGATCAGCCGGATGACCCGCTGCCGGTGCCCGCGCCACGGCTCGAGGAGCTCGAGCATGCCGTCGTCGTCGACCCCGAGCCGACCCGTGAGCGCGAAGCCGACGGCCGCGGCCAGGTGGTAGTCGCCCACGCTGACCGCGTCCGGATCGCCGTGGGCGCGCATCATCACCTCGGACGCCGTCCACGGCCCGATCCCCGGCACCGACTGCAGCCGACGGGCGACCTCGTCGCCGCCCCGCCCGAGCGCGAGGGTCCGCTCGAGGCCGGAGGCGACGAGCGCGGCGGTGAGGACGGTCCGCGAGCGCCGCGGATCCACTCCCGCGCGGTGCCAGTCCCACGAGGGCACCCGTCGCCACTGCTGCGCGCTCGGAGCCACGTGCAGAGCGACCGGCCCCGGGGCGGGCTCCCCGTGGAGGCGCACCAGCACCCGGTAGGCGCGCCACGCCTCCGTGCTCGTGACCTTCTGCTCGAGGACCGACGGCGCGAGCATCTCGAACACCAGGTTCGCGCGCGTGAGGCGCAGGCCCGACGAGCGGCGGAGCACCTCGGCGAGCGGCGCGTGGGCCGACAGGTCGAGCCCGCTCCAGTCGTCGCCGTGGCCGAGGAGCTCGGGGACCGCGTCGATCAGCCACTCCGCTCCCCCGCCCCAGGCGCGCGCGTGGACCGCGCCGTCCACCGCCTGCCGCAGATGCAGGGTGCCCGGGCCGAGCGGCGTGCGGAACGCCCGCCAGAAGCCGGACGCGTCGAGGAGCATGGTCGGGTCGCCCGAGCCCCGCAGCAGCGTGCGGAGGGTGAGCGCGAGGCTCACCGGCTCCGCCGGCGCGTAGACCGTCGCCCAGGCGGGCTCCGGAGCAGGGGCGGGGATCGACACGCAGTGATGGTAACCGGCGGCTCCGACACCGGATCGGACGCTCCTCCACAGAACCCCCATCCACGACGTGTTCGGAGCGACACGCCCGGCGGATTGGTTCAGACGGCGTGAACACATGCGCGGATCCGATCGCCCGTTTCCACTGGTCAGCAGGTCGATCCCGGGCGTAGCTTCGCGCTGTCGCGGCGGCGCTCCAGCCGCCCGGCACCCGCCTATCACTGGAGATGCGCACATGTTCGACACGACCTTCATCCGCAACGCGATCGTCAAGAGCTCTGAGACCGCTCTCGACCGTCGCCGCTTCTTCGAGGCCACCGGCGTCGCCGGCCTCGGCATCGGAGCCGCGGCCCTCGCCGCGCCCACCGCCTCCGCCGAGGAGGTCGCTGCCAGCGGCCCCAGCGACGCCTCGATCCTCAACTTCGCCCTCAACCTCGAGTACCTCGAGGCCGAGTTCTACCTCCGCGCCGTCTACGGCACCGGCCTCGGCGGCTCGGACGTGACCGGCAAGGGCACGCCCGGCGGCGTCATCGGCGGCCGCCCCGTCGACTTCAAGACCCCGTGGCTGAAGAGCTTCGCCACCGAGGTCGCGAACGACGAGAAGGCCCACGTGCAGTTCCTGCGGGCCGCGCTGGGCACCGCGAAGGTGGCCCGCCCGGCGATCAACCTGAAGGACAGCTTCAACTCCGCCGCCGTTGCGGCGGGGCTGATCAAGGCCGGTCAGTCGTTCGACCCGTTCGCGAGCGAGTCGAACTTCCTGCTCGGCGCCTTCGTCTTCGAGGACGTGGGAGTGACCGCCTACAAGGGCGCCGCCCCGCTCATCCAGTCGAAGACCTACCTCGACGCGGCCGCCGGCATCCTCGCGGTGGAGGCGTACCACGCGGGCGCGATCCGCTCGGCGATCTACGCCGCCGACCTGTCCGACTCGGCGAACAAGCTCTCCGACGCGCGCGACAGCCTCGACGGCAAGACTGACCTCGACCAGGGCGTCAAGGTCAACGGCCAGGCGAACATCGTCCCGACCGACGGCAGCTCCATCGCGTTCAGCCGCACCCCGGGCCAGGTCCTCAACATCGTGTACCTGAACCCCGCGGCCGGGACGCGCACCGGCGGATTCTTCCCCCGCGGCGTCAACGGCGAGCTCGTCACGACCTAGTCCCACCAGCACCGAGCACGACGACGGGCCCTTCCTCGAGGCGGCGAGGAGGGGCCCGTCGTCGTCCGCGTGCACATCCGTTCACCGGGTCCTCTAACCTGAGCGGGTGAAGATCGGGATCCTGACCTCCGGTGGCGACTGCCCCGGCCTCAACGCCGTCATCCGCGGTGCCGTCTACAAGGGCATCAAGGTCTACGACCAGGAGTTCGTGGGCTTCCGGAACGGCTGGCGCGGAGTGGTCGACGGCGACCTCCTGCCCCTGGGCCGCCCCGAGATCCAGGGCATCGCCAAGCAGGGCGGCACGATCATCGGCACCAGCCGGACGAACCCCTTCGAGGGCGAGAACGGCGGCCCCGAGAAGATCGCCGAGATGATGGACCGCAACGGCATCGACTCGATCATCGCGATCGGCGGCGAGGGCACCCTGGCGGCGGCCAAGCGCCTCACGGACGCGGGCCTCAAGATCGTCGGCGTCCCCAAGACCATCGACAACGACCTCGGCGCCACCGACTACACCTTCGGCTTCGACACCGCCGTCGGCATCGCGACCGACGCGATGGACCGCCTCCGCACCACCGGCGACTCGCACGGCCGCTGCATGGTCGCCGAGGTCATGGGCCGCCACGTCGGCTGGATCGCCCTGCACTCCGGCATGGCCGCGGGCGCCCACGTCATCCTCATCCCGGAGAAGCGCACCTCCCTAAACCAGATCGTCGAGTGGGTGCAGAGCGCGCAGGACCGCGGGCGCGCACCGCTCGTCGTGGTCGCCGAGGGCTTCTCGCTCGACACGATGGACGACGCCCACTCCGAGCGCGGCCTCGACGCCTTCGGCCGGCCCCGCCTCGGCGGCATCGGCGAGCTGCTGGCCCCGCTCATCGAGGAGCGCACCGGCATCGAGACCCGCGCCACGACGCTCGGCCACATCCAGCGCGGAGGCACGCCCACCGCGTTCGACCGCGTCCTCGCGACCCGCCTGGGCATGGCCGCCATCGACTCCGTCGTCGCCGAGCACTGGGGCCGCATGGTCGCCCTGCGCGGCACCGACATCTACCACGTGGACTTCGCCGAGGCGCTCGGCACCCTCAAGACGGTCCCGGACGCCCGCTACGAGGAGGCGCGCACCCTCTTCGGGTAGCGCGCGCTCCCCGCGGAGCGGGTCAGCCCTTCGCGCCGTCCGGCGTCGCCGTGGCGACGATCTGCGCCCGCGCGAGGGTGTGGAAGTGCGCGTTGAAGCCGAGGATCGCCGGCGTCGACTCCGGATCGAGGTCGAGCGACTCGACGTCGAGGGCGTGCACCACGAAGAAGTAGCGGTGCTCGCGGTCCGGCGGCGCCGCTCCGACGAACTGGCGCAGCCGCATCTCGTTGGGCAGCGTCTGCGCGCCCGCCGGGAGCAGCTCGAAGCCGGCGGCTCCGGCTCCCGTGGGGAGCTCCGTGGTGTCGGCCGGGAGGTTGTAGACGGCCCAGTGCCAGAAGCCGGAGCCGGTGGGCGCGTCGGGGTCGAACACCGTCACGGCGAAGCTCTTCGTCTCGGCGGGGGCTCCCGACCAGCGCAGGTGCGGCGAGACGTCCTCCCCGCCGGAGCCCTCGCCGTAGTGGCGGGCGGACAGGGGCGCACCGTCGGCGATGTCGTCGCTCTCGAGCGCGAAGGTCGGCACCTCGCCGAGGCGGGCGTAGGGGTCGTAGGTCCAGTCGGACATCCGGTTTCTCCGTTCGGGAAGGGCGGGCGGGGGCCCGCGCCCTCAGCCTAGGAACCCGGCGGTGCGCGCCGAAGGGCTTGCGGAGGGGGTCAGGACCCGAGATAGCGGCCGGGCCGGTGGTTGAACGCCAGGACCAGGTTGAGCACCACCACTCCCGCCGCCGAGATCAGCACGTTCAGCGGAGGCACCACCAGCAGCGCGGCCGCGACCACGCACGCGTCGAGCGCCATCATCACGTAGCCCGCCCGCCAGCCGAGCCGCTCCTGCGCGATCAGGGCGACGATGCTGAATCCGCCCAGGCTCGACCCGTGCCGGAAGAGGATCAGGAGGCCGATCCCCGCGAGCACGTCGCCCGTGAGGACGCCGTAGACGGGCTCGATCCGCAGCTCGCCGAACGCCAGCGGGTGCAGGCCCGCCAGGACCGAGACCAGCACGATCGAGAACATGGTCCGCAGCGTGAAGCGCCAGCCCTTCTTCCACAGCGAGAGGGCGAGGAACGGCACGTTGACCGTGACGAGGATCACGCCGAACGGGATGTCGAGCGGGTACCCCAGCAGCAGTGCGAGACCCGCGGTGCCGCCCGTGACCGCCTGGCTCGCGCGCAGCAGGTAGAGGCCGAGCGACACGACGAACGCACCGGTGACGAGACCGAAGACGTCCTCGAGGCGGGAGTGCGGCACGGGGGCGGAGGCGTCGGGCACCCGACGATGCTGCCACACGCCGCGCCCCGGTCCGGACGTCCTCGTAGGATGTGCCGGTGCTGCCGAAGATCCTGCTGTTCTACCGCTTCGTGCCGCTGGCCGACCCCGAGTCCGTGCGGCTGTGGCAGCGCGAGCTGTGCGAGTCGCTGGGCCTGCGCGGGCGCCTGCTGATCTCGGAGCACGGGGTGAACGGCACGCTGGGCGGCGGGATGGACGCCCTGAAGCGCTACGTCCGCCGCACCCGTGAGCACTCGGCCTTCCACGGGCTCGAGGTGAAGTGGAGCGACGGCTCCGGCCTCGACGACGACGGCCGCAGCCTCGACTTCCCCGGTCTCTCGGTGAAGGTGCGCGACGAGATCGTCTCGTTCGGCGCGCCCGACGAGCTGCGGGTCGACGCCGACGGGGTCGTCGGGACGGCGCCGCGGCTCGACCCGGACCAGCTGGACGCCCTCGTCGCCGAGCGCGACGACGTGGTGCTCTTCGACGGCCGCAACGCCTTCGAAGCCGAGATCGGCAGGTTCGAGGGGGCGATCGTGCCGGGGGTCTCCAGCACCCGCGAGTTCGTCGAGCAGCTCGACGCCGGCGTCTACGACCACCTCAAGGGCCGGCCCGTGGTCACGTACTGCACCGGCGGCATCCGCTGCGAGGTGCTGTCGAGCCTGATGACGGCGCGCGGCTTCGGCGAGGTGTACCAGCTCGACGGAGGCGTCGTCCGCTACGCCGAGGCGCGGCGCGACCGCGGTCTGTGGAAGGGTGCCCTGTACGTCTTCGACGGCCGCGGCTCCGTCTCCTTCTCCCCCGACGCCGAGGTGCTGGGCCGCTGCACCTCGTGCGCCGCGCCGACCAGCCGGATGCGCAACTGCACCGACCTCTCCTGCCGCGCCCAGCTCGTGGTCTGCGCCGACTGCGATGCGGCGGCCTGCGCCGCGCACGCGGGCCCTACGCTCGTGCCATGAGCATCGAAGCGCGCGGGCGCACCCTCGTCGACCTCCACACCGCCCCCGAGCTGCTGCAGGTGGTGAACGTCTGGGACGTGATCAGCGCGACCACGGTCGCCGCGCTCCCGGAGACCCGGGCGCTCGCGACCGCCAGCCACTCCATCGCGGCGGCGTTCGGCTACGAGGACGGCGAGCGGATCCCGCTGGAGCTGCACCTGGGCATGATCGAGCGCATCGTCGCCGCCGTCGAGGTCCCGGTCTCGGCCGACCTCGAGGCGGGCTACGGCGACACGGGCGAGACGGTCCGCCGCGCGATCGGGATCGGCGTCGTGGGCGCGAACCTGGAGGACCAGGCGAAGCCGCTCCCGGAGGCGCTGCGGGCGGTCGAGAAGGCCGTCGCCGCGGCCGAGGAGGAGGCGGTGCCCTTCGCTCTCAATGCCCGCACGGACGTGCTCCTCCGCGCCGGCGACCGCGACCGCGGCGAGGTCCTGGCCGACGCGATCGAGCGCGGCCGCGCCTACCTCGACGCCGGCGCCACCTGCTTCTTCGTCCCCGGGCTGCTCCAGGACGCCGAGCTGGAGTCCCTCGTCGCCGCCCTCGGGCGGCAGCGCGTCAGCGTCATCGGCGTCCCCGGATCGCAGTCGCCCGCCCGCTTCGAGGAGCTCGGGCTGGCCCGCGTCTCCTACGGTCCGTGGACGCAGCGCGTCGCCCTGACGGCGCTCCAGGACGCGGCCTCCGCCCTCTACTCCGGCGGATCGCTCCCCGAGGGCACCCGGCCCCTGAACTGACCGCCCGGCCGCGGGCCCGCGGGCGTAGCGTGGGCCCATGTACCGAGCCATCGTCGTCGAGCGGCACTCCGACTCCGACACCGACACCCCCAACCGAGCCCGCCTCCTCGAGCGCGACGACCCCGACCGCTCGCACGGCGACGTGTCGATCGCCGTCGAGTACTCGAGCGTCAACTACAAGGACGCCCTGGCGCTGGCGGGGCGGCCCGGGATCGTGCGCCGCACCCCGCTCGTCGCCGGCATCGACCTGGTCGGCACCGTGGAGTACGCGGACGGCGAGGCGGGCGAGCGCTTCGACTCCGGCGACCGGGTGGTGCTCAACGGCGCCGGCCTCGGCGAGCGCCACGACGGCGGGCTCGCCGAGCGGGCGCGTGTCGACTCCGCGTCGCTGCTCCGGCTGCCCGGCGCCATCTCGGCGGCACGGGCCGGAGCGATCGGCACCGCGGGCTTCACGGCGATGCTGGCCGTGCTGGCGCTCGAGCGGCACGGCGTGCGGCCGGGCAGCGGTCCCGTCCTGGTGACGGGGGCCTCGGGAGGCGTGGGGTCGCTCGCCGTCGCGCTCCTGGCGCGCCTGGGCCACGAGGTCGTCGCCTCGACCGGCCGGCTCGGCGAGCACGGCGCTCTGCTCCAGCGCTTAGGCGCCTCCGACGTCATCGACCGCGCCGAGCTGCAGGAGGGCGGGAAGCCGCTGCAGTCCGAGCGCTGGGCGGGAGCGGTGGACTCCGCCGGCTCGCACACGCTCGCGAACGCCCTCGCGCAGACGCGGTGGGGCGGCACCGTGGCGGCGTGCGGTCTCGCGCAGGGCCCGGACCTGCCGGTGAGCGTGATGCCGTTCATCCTGCGCGGAGTGACGCTGGCCGGCATCAACTCGGTGGAGGCGCCGCGCAAGCTCCGCGAGGAGGCCTGGCGCCGCCTCGCCCACGACCTCGACCTGGAGCTGCTCGACGAGCTGACGACGACGGTGCCGCTCGGCGGGGCGGTCGACGCGGCCGAGGACGTGCTCGCCGGCCGCTCGCACGGTCGGACGCTGGTGGACGTCCGCGCCTGAGTGCACGGCGTCGCCGGAGGGCGTCCGCCCGCCTCGAGCGTGGAGGAGTGGGCGCCTCGGCCGGCGCTGCGTGGCTGCTGCTCGTGCGGCGGTGCGCTACTCCGCAGCCTCGGTGGCGCCGCTCGGCTCGGCCGACGCGTGACCGACGGAGGAGTCGGGGCGCGCGGCGCGGGGCTTCGCCGGCGTGCGGGGCTTCGGCGCGGGCTTCGCGGCCGGCCCCGGCTTCGCAGGGGCGGGCTCGGCGGACTCGGATCCGGCGGGCTTCGGCTCGGCGGGCTTCGATCCCGCGGACTTTTTCTCGGCGGGCTTCGGCTCCGCGGGCTTCGGCTCGGCGGGCTTCACCGGAGCTGCGGAGTCGATCGGCTCGGAGCCGATGACGTCCACGGGCGCGGAAGCCCCGGACTCGGCCGGCGTGCTCGCGGCGGTCCGAGCACTCGTCTTCGGAGCGGCCTTCGGCGTGGCCTTCGGGCTCTTCGGAGCGGCCCCCGCTGCTGACTCCGTCGGCGCCGCGACGTCCTCCGCGGCGCCGTCCGCCTCCGGAGCCGCGGTCGCCGCGGCCGCCGCGCTCCCGCCGCTCGCCGCCTCCCGGCCCTCGACCACCGTCGCCGGACCCGCCGCCTCCGCGGCCACGGCCGCGGCCTCCGCCGCCTTCGCCTTCGTCTTCGCGCGCTTCTCCGCGGCGGCCGCCTGGGCCCGCTCCGCCTGCTCGGCGACCTCGGGGACGATCACGAGGTCGTCGGTCTCGATCACGGGGATCGCCGCGGTCGTCGTCCCCAGCTGGAGGGCCGCGATCAGCTCGGGAGCGTGCTTGGTGCTCACGATCAGGCGGGAGTAGTCCTCGTCGACCAGGTCGATCACGACGGCCGAGGCGGTGCGCTTGATCAGCAGGAAGTCCTTGCCGCCGTGGAACTTCCACGTGCCGGCCGCGAGCGTGAGCGGCACCGCGGTGCCCGGCGCGCGGATGCCCCGGACCCAGATCCAGGGGTCCTCGGTGACCGTCGCCGAGCGGATGCTCGACCGGTCGACGACGACGTCGCTGCGGTGGAACGCGAGCAGTCGCTCGGCCGCGGTGAGGCGGAGTTCGAGGCGGTCGGGGAGCACGGTCACGACGGGCATGCCTCTAGTCTGCCCCGCCGCCCGCCGCCGGGTCAGCGCCGGATCGCACAACGATGCCCCGCCGCTCGCGTGGGTGGCAGCATGGTCGGATGCCGATGGATCCGGACGAGGCGCGCCTCCTCGACGCGCTGCTGGCCGAGCGGCAGGCCGAGACGCGCGACGAGGCGGCCCGGCTCGAGGCCTCGCTGGCCGAGCTCCTGCGCGACCGTGCCGACGGCACCGCCGATGACGAGCACGACCCGGAGGGCACGCCGCTCTCGGCCGAGTGGTCGCGGATGGCCGGAGTCCGCGACGCTCTCGCCCGCACGGCGCGCGAGCTCGACGCCGCTCGCGCCCGCCTCGGCACCGGCGGCTACGGGGACTGCGCCTCGTGCGGCCGCCCGATCGGAGCCGCCCGCCTCGCCGCCCGGCCCACGGCCGAGCTCTGCATCGACTGCGCCCGTCTGGCGGAGTCGCGCATCCGCTGACGCCCCGCGAGGCGAGCCTGCGGCGCGCCCTCCGCCTGAAGGCCCCCACAGATCCCGGCGTGCGGAAACCCGGTTTCTCCTGCGAGCATTCACACCCGGTCGCGTCCCTCGAACTCCGCCTCACCGCGGCCGAGCGACTGCTCGCGTTCCACCGCAGCGACGT
>NZ_PSVZ01000062.1:0-1295 GCF_002932315.1 Rathayibacter sp. AY1C9 | reverse complement strand
GTGGAGTCGGGCCCGCCTCCTCCCTAGCCTCGAAGGGAGAGAAGGGCGGGATCGTGGACACGGACACCGCACGGCTCGGCGCCTACCTCCGGGGGCACCGCGACCGGCTGCGCCCCGACGAGGTCGGGCTGGGCGCCGACGGCAGGCGCCGCGTCAGCGGGCTGCGCCGCCAGGAGGTCGCCGTGCTCGCGGGGATCAGCCCGGACTACTACCTGCGGCTCGAGCAGGGCAAGGACCGCCGCCCCTCGGCGCAGGTCCTGGACGCCCTGGCCCGGGCGTTCCGCCTCGACGCGGACGGGCGGGACTACCTCTTCCGGCTCGGCGGGCACGCCGCGCCGCGCCGCTCACCGATCTGGGCGCAGGCCGGGCCGACCCCGGCGCAGGTCGGCAGCCTGACGAGCATGGTCTCGTCCTGGACCACGACGCCCGCCTACGTGGTCGACCGCTACCTGGACCTCGTCGCCGTGAACGAGCTCGGCCGCCTGTTCCTCCCCCTGGCCTGCGAGCAGGGGACCAACATGATCGAGGCCGTCATCGACGCCGCGGCGCTCGAGACCGACGCCGAGCGGCACGAGGACTGGGACCGCACGATCGCCGTGATGACGGCCGCCCTCCGCTTCCACTCCGACCCGGCGGACCCGCGTCTGCGGGTCCTGGTCGCCTCGCTCGGCGGCCGCTCGCGGGTCTTCCGCCGCGTCTGGGCGAGCCAGGAGGCGTATCCGCTCCGCGAGGGCTCGTCGCCGGTGCGCGTCGACCCCTTCGGCTTCATCGCCTTCCGCTGGCAGACCTTGGAGGTGCACGGAGGCGACCACTTCCTGACCTCCTTCTTCGGCGCCCCCGGCAGCGCCGCGGCCGCCGCGATCGATTTCATCCGGGCCCGCCACCGGGTCGAGGAGTGTCTGCGCGAGGGTGCGATACTCGACGCGTGAAGCGGGACGCGCTCGTCGTCGGTCGGGGATCGGAGCTCGCGCGGCTCCGTCTGATGGTCGAGGGCATCGCCGCCCACGGGTCGGCGCTCGTCATCGACGGGGACGCCGGGGTCGGCAAGACCACCCTGGTCGAGGAGGTCGTCGCCTACGCCCGCGCACGCGATGTGCGGGTGCTGCGCACCGCGGGCTCCGCAGCGGAGTCGGGCGACCAGTACGCGGCGCTGCAGCTCCTCCTGCACCCGCTCCGCCCGGGCCTCGACGGCCTGCCCCTGCCGCAGCAGGACGCGCTCCGCGTGGCCTTCCACCTGGCGGACGGAGTGCAGCCGACGCCGCTCCTGGCCGGCCTCTCGGCCCTGACCCTCCTGA
>NZ_PSVZ01000061.1:0-1314 GCF_002932315.1 Rathayibacter sp. AY1C9 | reverse complement strand
CCGTTCCCGGAGCCGATGCCGTGGATGGAGGACGAGTCGGAGCCGAACTCGGACATGTGGGCGACGGCCGACGAGTCCCTGGCCGACGTCGTCGCGCTGTACCGCCGCGTGTGGGCCCACTCCGACGCGACGGTCGCGGCCCTCCCGCTCGACGCTCCCGGGCAGGTCCCCTGGTGGACGAACCGCGACGTGACGCTGCACCGGATCCTCGTCCACATCACCGCGGAGACGCACCGGCACGCCGGCCACGCCGACATCGTCCGCGAGCTGATCGACGGGCGGGTCGGGCTCCGGACGCCCGGCGACAACCTCCCGCCGGTGCCGGAGGAGTGGTGGCCGGAGTACCGGGAGCGCCTCGAGTCGCTGGCGCGCGCCGTCCGCGACCGGGGCTGACGTGCCGGCGTCCGTCGGCATCGCGGTCACGCCTGCGCGCGCGGCGCGGCTGCTCGACGACCTCGATCCCGCGACGGAGGCGGCGCTCGATGCAGCCCTGGGCGGTCGCGGTCGGGGCCGGGCCGCCCTGCAGCGGCGCCGCGACGGCGCGTCGCCGGAGGAGCGGAGGCAGCGGGCCGCGCTCGAGCGCCGGGCGTTCAGCGCGGAGGCGGACCCCGCGGCGCTCGAGGAGCTGGCACTGCTGCGCGCGCAGCTCCGCGAGCGGGAGGAGGCGCTCGACGCCGCGGTCGCGGGTCTGGCCGCGCCCGCCGGACCCGCAGCGGCCCAGGGCCGGATCGGCCGCGGGACGGCGAGCGGCCGGACCGGTGGGGACGAGACCGGCGAGACCACCGGAGGCGACGACTCCGACTCCCGCACCTCCGCCACGCCCCGACCGCGCCGCCGCCTCGGGGTGATCGCCGCCCTCGTCGCCGTGCTCGGGCTCGCCGCCCTCGGCACGGCCGCCTCCGTCGCGCTGGCCCCTCGCCCGTCGCTGGAGGTCTTCACCGAGCCCTGGGCCGTCCCCGACGACGTCGCCACGCGCCCGCTGTCGACCCTCGCGAGCCTCCGCGTCTTCCACTGGGGGCCGACGCGCTACCTGGGCAGCATCGCCGGAGTCGACTACTTCGCCACCCTCAGCCTCGACTCCTTCTCGGCCGCGGAGCTCGCCGACGAGTCCGTCTGCCTCTACGGGCTCGCGCGCTCCGACGGCGACGTCGTCGTCACGGACTGCGCGGCGACCGGCGACTTCATCGCGAGCGGCATGACCCTCTCGCCCGACGACTACCAGGGCGACGCGGGCGGCGCCGGAGTCGCCTGGGGGCCGACCGGAGGGATCCGCTCGGCCGGCTGAGGCGGCGGGCCCGACTCCACCGGGCTCGC
>NZ_PSVZ01000015.1:0-83789 GCF_002932315.1 Rathayibacter sp. AY1C9 | reverse complement strand
GCCGATGGTACTGCAGGGGGGACCCTGTGGGAGAGTAGGACACCGCCGGACACCATTCACGATGGCCACCCAGAAATGGGTGGCCATCGCTGTTTAACCACCACCTCGGATCCCCGCTGCTCACTGGAGCGCGGTGCGGGTTAGGGTGGTGCGACGGCTGCGGCCGTCCTCCCCGCCCTCGGGCGGGTCAACTCCACAGAGCATCACCACGACAGGCGAGGAACGCATGGACGACTCAGGATCCGACCGCAACGACCGGGACTCCGGACGTCGTGAAGAGCGGCCGCCTCGCGCCGGCGGCCCCGGCCGCTCCTCGAACGATCGCGGCGGCTCGGGCGATTCCCGCCCCCGCCGCGACGGTGATGCTCGTCCTCCCTATCGTGGCGGTGGCGACTCCCGTCCGCAGCGTGATGGTGACTCGCGTCCTCCGTACCGCGGTGGTGGCGATTCCCGTCCGCAGCGCGACGGAGACTCTCGTCCTCCGTACCGTGGTGGTGGGGACTCTCGTCCGCAGCGTGATGGGGACTCTCGTCCTCCGTACCGTGGCGGTGGGGACTCCCGTCCGCAGCGTGATGGTGACTCCCGTCCTCCGTACCGTGGCGGTGGGGATTCGCGTCCGCAGCGTGATGGGGACTCTCGTCCTCCTTACCGTGGCGGTGGCGATTCGGGTCCGCAGCGCGACGGGGACTCCCGTCCTCCTTACCGTGGCGGTGGGGACTCCCGTCCGCAGCGCGACGGGGACTCCCGTCCTCCTTACCGTGGCGGTGGCGATTCGCGTCCGCAGCGTGATGGGGACTCGCGTCCTCCTTACCGCGGTGGCGGCGACTCTCGTCCGCAGCGTGACAGTGGCTCTCGTCCTCCTTACCGCGGGGGTGGGGATTCCCGTCCTCAGCGGGATGGGGACTCCCGTCCTCCTTACCGTGGAGGTGGGGATTCCCGTCCGCAGCGGGACGGTGACTCGCGTCCTCCCTATCGCGGTGGCGACGCGCGTCCGCAGCGTGACGGTGACTCTCGGCCTCCCTATCGAGGTGGCGACTCGCGTCCCCAGCGTGACGGGGACTCCCGGCCTCCTTACCGTGGAGGTGGGGACCCGCGTCCGCAGCGGGATGGTGACTCCCGTCCTTCCTACCGTGGTGGTGGCGACTCTCGTCCGCAGCGTGACGGGGACTCGCGTCCGCCGTTCCGCGGTGGATCGCGCGATGGGGGAAGCAGGCCGTGGTCGGACGATCGTCGGGGCGGCGGAGACCGCCAGGGCGGCGGACGCGGACGCGAGGGCTTCGGCGGCGGACGCGGCGGCCCCCGCGAGGAGCCGGAGCTCACCGAGGAGGAGCGCGAGCGGCGCTCCCTCCAGTCGGTGCGTCCGCGCCACGACGACCCGGACCTTCCGGACGACGTGCAGGCCAAGGACCTCGACAAGGTCGCCCGCAACGAGCTGCGCACGCTCTCGAAGGACAACGCCGAATGGGTCGCCCGTCACCTGGTGATGGCCGGCCGCCTCCTCGAGGAGGACCCCGAGCTGGCGCACCGCCACGTGCTCTCGGCGGCCCGCCGCGCGGGACGCATCGCCGTTGTCCGCGAGTCGCTGGCCATCTCGGCGTACGCGACGGGCGACTTCGCCCTGGCGCTGCGCGAGCTGCGGACCTTCCGTCGGATCTCCGGCTCGGACGAGCAGGTGCCGCTGATGGTCGACTCCGAGCGCGGCGTGGGCCGGCCCGACAAGGCGCTCGAGCTGGGTCGGTCGATCGACCGCACCACGCTGAGCCCCGGCGCGCAGGTGTCGCTGGCCATCGCCATGTCCGGCGCCCGCCTCGACCTCGGGCAGGCGGAGCTCGCTCTCATGGAGCTCGAGATCCCGCAGCTGGACCCGGACCGCGCGTTCTCGTACAGCCCGGATCTCTTCGCCGCCTACTCGCTCGTCCTCGAGGAGGTCGGCCGCTCCGAGGAGGCGGCCGAGTGGCAGCGTCGCGCTGACATCGCGGCGCAGGCCGTCTTCGCGGCCGAGGGCGGCGGTGACGACGAGACGATCGAGGTGATCGAGGAGGAGCACGAGGCGGCTGGCGCCGCGTCCGCTCCCGATCGCACCGAGGAAGGGACCGCGGTCGACGACGCGGACGACTACCTGGACGACGAGGACGAGGACGACCCGACCGCCGTCGACGACGCGGACAAGGACGACGCCCGGCGGACCGTCTCCGAGGAGATCGCCGACGGTGACGACGCGGACGCGGACGACGCCGATGCGACCGCTGGCGCCGAGGCCGACCTCGTCGACACGGACGAGCCGACCTTCGCGGACGAGTCCCTCGAGTCCGACGATCTCGCCGAGACGGACCCGGATGAGGCTCTCGACTCGGCGGAGCCGACCGCCGACGATTCGGTCGAGCCCGCCGACGCCGCTGAGACGGCCGGTTCCCCGGACGCCCGCGAGACCGACGAGTCCGCCGAGCCCGCGGACAGCGGCGAGCCCATCGACTCCGACGAGCCGACCGACACAGAGGAGCCGACCGACTCCGACGGGCCGACCGACTCCGCGGACACCGACGAGCCCGCCGACACCACCGAGCCCGCCGAGCCCACCGAGCCCGCCCACGTCGACGAGTCCGTCGCTACCGACGAGCCCGTCACGACGACCCGCCCCACCACGCCCGCCGACACCACCGAGGAGGACGCCGATGTTCCGCAGCAGCAGGACTGAGCCCATCCCGCTCGACGGCCGCGACTCCGTCCTGGCCGACCTCGACGGGGTCGTCTACAAGGGTGCCGACGCGATCCCCTTCGCGGTGGAGAGCCTCAACCGAGCGGCCGAGACGCTGCGGGTCGGCTACATCACCAACAACGCCTCGCGCACGGACGCCTCCGTCGCCGGGCACCTCTCCGAGCTGGGGCTGAGCGTCCGGCCCGGGGACGTCGTCACCTCCCCGCAGGCGGCGGTCGTGCTGCTCGCCGACCTGGTCCCGGCCGGCTCGACGATCCTCGTCGTCGGGGCGGAGGGCCTCACCTCCGAGGTCGAGCGCGCCGGGTTCACCGTGACGCGCAGCGCGGAGGACTCGCCGGCGGCGGTCATCCAGGGCTTCGCGCCCACGGTCGGCTGGGAGCAGCTGGCCGAGGCCTCGTTCGCGCTCCACACGGGGATCCCGTGGGTCGCGACGAACACCGACTGGACGATCCCCGTCGCGCGCGGCATCGCCCCGGGCAACGGGACCCTCGTCTCGGCCGTGCACACCGCGGTCGGCCGACTCCCGGTCGTCGCGGGCAAGCCCGAGCGGGCCATCTTCGACGCGGCGACCGCGCGCTTCGGCTCGACGAACCCGCTGTTCCTCGGCGACCGGCTCGACACCGACATCGCCGGCGCGAACGGCGCCGACATGGAGAGCGCCCATGTGCTCACCGGGATCGACCGGGCCAAGCAGCTCCTCGCCGCGGAGCCCAAGCTCCGGCCGACGTACATCCTCGGCGACCTGCGCGAGCTGCACCTGCCCTACCCGGCGACGACGGTCTCGCGGAACGGCACGCACGCCGTCCGCGGCGCCAAGGTCCGCCTCGACGGCGATTCCGTGGTGATCGTGGACGCCGGCGACGACGCGACCGATCTGCTCCGGGCCGCCTGCTCGGTGATCTGGTCGTCCGGCCGCGCGATCTACGGCCTCGACGTGCCGGAGTCGCTCTACAGCTGAGCCTGCTCGGCGGGCTCCCGGCGTCCCTCGCGGCGCAGGAGCCCGTCGAGCCGGCCGGCCAGACCGACCGCGACGATCGCGATCAGCGCGGCGTACGAGAAGGTCGCGGCGAAGACCCCGGTCCCGGCCCCGATCAGGCCGGTGACCGCCGCCGCGAGGAGGCCCGTCAGCGCGAGGGAGACCGAGGCGCCGGTCGAGTCGGCGATCTGCAGGGCCGAGCTGTTGAAGCCCTCCCGGCCCGGAGCGGAGAGCGCGAGCGTCATCGTCCCCATCCGCGGGAACATCGTGCCCATGCCGCCGCCGGCCAGGAACCAGCCCACGCCCGCGACGATCGGGCTGAGGGCGAGCACGGTGACGAGCAGCACGACTCCGATGCCGGCGAGCACGAGCGACGTGCCGAGCCGCATCGCTCCGCCGTGGCTGAGGCGGGTACCCGGGCGTCCCTGGATGTTCGAGCCGAGAGCCCAGGAGACGGCGCCCGCGGTGAGCATGGCGCCCGAGAGCCAGGGCGGCAGGCCGTACTGCTCCGAGAGCAGCAGCGGCAGGTAGACCTCGGTGCCGAAGAACGCGGCGGCGACGAGGGCGCGGAGGAGGATCACCGACGGCAGGACGCCCCGGGCGCGCAGCGTGCCGGCGGGCAGGAGCGCGCGAACCGCCACGACCACGACCACCACAGCGGCCGCGGCCAGGAGCCCGGCGAGGTCGGGCGCGAGCTCGGCGCTCGTGCTCAGCACGACGACTCCGGCCGAGACGACCACGGCGCGGGCGATGCGGCCCACGGCCCGGCGGTCGAAGGGGAGGCGCTCGCGCGGCTCGAGCGAGCGGAGCGTCGGCGCGATCGCAGCGCTCGCGAGGGCCACCAGGGCGACGACTCCGAAGAAGACCCAGTGCCAGCTCGCGAGCTCGGCGACGACTCCGGCCACCAGCGGCCCCACCAGCGACGGCACGACCCAGGCCGCGGCGAAGGCGCCGAAGATCCTCGGATGCAGCTCGCTCGGGTAGACCCGCGCGACGAGCACGTAGAGGGTGACGGTGATCCCTCCGCTGCCCAGCCCCTGCAGCAGGCGGGCCGCCACGAAGACCGGCATCGACTGCGCGGCACCCGCGGCGACGAGACCCAGGGTGAAGAGCAGGATCGCGACCACGAGCGACGGCGTCGGGCCGCGGCGGTCGGCCGAGGAGCCGGCCGCGACCATCCCGACCACGGCGGCGGCGAGCGTCGCCGCGAAGGCCAGGGGGTAGAGGGCGCGGCCGTCGAGGTCGGCGCTGACGATCGGCATGATCGTCGTCACGGCGAGCGACTCGAACGCGCAGAGGAAGACGAGGCTCGTCGTTCCGATGGTCGTCAGGAGGAGGGGAGCCGAGGTGACGCCGCGGCGATCACGAGAACGCACCTGCTCAACAGTACGCCGAGCGCAGAGCCGGTCAGCGGTAGACGGCCCAGTCGTCCTTCGCGAGCACCGTCGGGGTGCCCTCGATCTCGACCAGCCAGCCGCGGTCGTCGCGCTCGAGGTAGCGCCCCTGCACGATCTCGGGGGCCCAGCCGCCGTCGCGGGACGAGATCCAGCGGACGAAGCGGACGGTGCCTCCGCGCCGGAACAGTGTGCCGTTGTGGTCGCTCATGCGGGGATCTTCTTCACGGAGAGGTCGTCGGGCGACGAGGTTTCGGGGAGGAGGTGGAGGCCGAGCCGGCCGTTCGAGGCGTTCGAGAGCTCGCGCAGCCAGTGCGGGTTCAGCTCGATCGCGGCGGTGCCGTCGTACTCGTAGCGGGTGGGGATGCCGGGGTGGAGCCACAGTTCGGACCGGCGGCCCTCGGCGTCCTCGATCGTCAGGAGGAAGCCCTCGCCGCGGCGGAACCGCGAGGTGATCACGGTCTGGAGGTGGGCCAGGGCGCGGTCCTCGAAGGAGTGCGAGCTGGCGGGTGCGCCGTAGAGCAGTCGTCCCATCGCGCGCACCTCCTCACCGTCGGCGGCGCACGGAAGGCGTGCCGCACCGTCGACACTAGGTATTGCTAAGTCGGTTGACTAACAGTCTCGGCGCCGACTGCGCTTTCGGGACACACGCCGTCCGATCGCCGGAGAAGTGGTTCGATGGGGGCAGCGAGTTCCCGTCCGGGGCGCCTGCCGCTCGGAAGGTGCACCTCGATGGACGCTCGGCCAGACCTGTTCGCTCTGCTCGCGCGATTGCGCACGGCGGAGCGCGACTACGACGGCCGCGTGGAGCGCCGCCTGGGCATAGGCGCCACGGATCTCGCGGCCCTGCGGCTGATCGGGGTCGGGGAGCGGCGCGACGAGATCGTCCGCGCCGTCGACCTGTCCGCGGCCCTGTCGATCACGACGGCGGCCGTCTCCCTCCTCGTCGACCGCCTCGCCCGCGCCGGCTACGTGAACCGCACTCCCGACCCGTCCGACGGCCGCGGCCGCATCCTCTGCCTGACGGAGCGCGCGCAGAAGGCCATCGTCGGCACCGACGACCCGACCTACGAGCAGATCCGCGCGATGGTCGCGAAGGTGCCCGAATCGGAGGCCGCGACCGTCGCGGTGCTGCTCGACGGCCTCAGCCGCATCCTCGAGGGGCAGCCGCCGCCCGAGCTCGTCGACTGATCAGCTCTGCAGGGTGGCGCTCGGCGACTCGCCGAACCGCTCCGCGTAGGCCGCGCTGAAGCGGCCCGCGTTCCCGAAGCCCCAGTGCCGGGCGACGGCGGCGACCGTCGTCCCGAGGGGCGGACTCACGGCGAGCTCCTCCCGGGCGCGGTCGAGCCGCACCAGGCGCAGGTAGGCGATCGGGCGCATCCCGAGCACCCGCTGGAACGCGGACTGCAGGCCCCGGACGGTCAGGCCCGACGCCGCCGCCATCTCGGCGGGGCCGATCGGCTCGCTGCAGTGGGCGTGCACGTACTCGACGGCCGTGCGGATCCGTGCGTTCCGGGGGGCGAGGAGCTCGGGCGGGACCGGAGCGGACTCCGGAGGGTAGAGGTCGAGCAGCGCGGAGGCCGTGGCACGGGTGAGCTCGTCCCAGAGCAGCTGCTCGACGCGCTCGCTGCGCAGCGCGCGGGCGGAGTCGGCGACGGCCGTGCGCCACCGGCGGATCGCCGCGGCGTCGGGGCGGTGCTCGGAGTCGAAGACGAGGGAGCCGACGAGGCCGCGCTCGGCGGCGACCCGGTCGACCACTCCCCGGTCGAGGTGCACCAGGCGCTGGTCGAAGTCGACGTAGTCGAAGGCGAACGGCCGGCCGACGGGGAAGAGGACGGGACGGTTCTCCTCCATCGCGATCGACGCGCGGCCGACGTCGATCCGGCCGGAGCCGCCCACGATCCACTGCACGACGACGTCGTCCGAGTCGCCCACGCCGCCCGCGAGGCGCCCGGACATCCGCGAGGTGCGGAGGGTCATCCCGCCGTCGCCGATGGCCGCGTAGCGGTAGCTGAAGTCGGCCGCGGTGGTGGCGGCGCGCCACTCGTCGCCGTTGTAGAGCCGCGCGAGGCTGTGCCGCGCCTCGTCCGGATCCTCGCCGCGGGCCTCCAGCCGGACGCGAGGGTGGTGATCGTCCACAGGTCGTTCCGGTGCCTCAGCGCGTGAGGCGCTCGATGAGCTCGCGGTAGCGCGCGGCCGTGCGCTCGACGATCTCGGACGGGAGGGTCGGCGGGAGGCCCTGGCCGTCCCAGTTGTCGGAGAGCCAGTCGCGCACGATCTGCTTGTCGAACGAGAGGCCGCGGATGCCGGCGTCGTAGTCGTCGGCGTCCCAGTAGCGGGAGGAGTCGCTCGTGAGGACCTCATCGCCGAGGGTGACGACTCCGGTCCCGCGGTCGACCCCGAACTCGAACTTCGTGTCGGCCAGCAGCACGCCGCGGGCCAGGGCGATGGTGGACGCCTCGCGGAAGACGGCGAGCGAGAGGGTGCGCAGCGCCTCCGCGGCCTCCTCCCCGACGATCTCGACCGTGCGCTCGAAGGTGATGTTCTCGTCGTGCTCGCCCTGCGGGGCCTTCCACGCGGGGGTGTAGATCGGCTCGGGGAGCGCGTCGCCGTCGTGGAGGCCCTCGGGGAGCGGGACGCCGCAGACGGAGCCCGTCTCCCGGTACTCCTTCCAGCCGCTGCCGGAGAGGTAGCCGCGCACGACGCACTCGATCGGGAACATGTCGAGCGTCTTCACCAGCATCGACCGGCCGCGGACCGCCTCGGGGATGTCGCCGGGGATCAGGTGGTTGGGGACGTCGGAGAGCTGCGCGAACCACCAGAGGGAGAGCGTGGTCAGCAGCTCGCCCTTGCCGGGGATCCCGGGCTCGAGGACCGCGTCGTACGCGCTGACCCGGTCGCTGGCGACGACGAGCATGCGGTCGGCGCCGAGCACGGGGTCGGCGTCGTCGGGGGTGTAGAGGTCGCGCACCTTGCCGGAGTAGGCGTGCTGCCAGCCGGGCAGCGGCGCCGTGGTGTCGAAGGACAGGGAGTCGTCGCGGGTCACCGCACCATTCTCCCCGATCCGGGGGGCTCCGCGGCTCCTGAAGACCTCCTGTGTCCTGGCGGATCGGGGCTGTCAAGCACGCGCGGCCGCCGATCCCGCGCGCCTAGCGTCGAGACATGACTTCGCAGAACGACCAGACTCCGCAGAACGACCAGTACACGTTCCAAGACCCGACCGCGATGTTCGCCGACATCGACACGGAGGCCCAGTACCAGGAGGGCTCCGGCCTCGACTCGAAGATGGACGATCCCGCCGACCGCGGCGAGTCGACCTACCGCGGCTCCGGCCGCCTGACCGGACGCAAGGCGCTCGTCACCGGAGGCGACTCGGGCATCGGCGCGGCCGTCGCCATCGCCTACGCCCGCGAGGGCGCCGACGTCGCGATCGTCTACCTCCCCGAGGAGGAGTCGGACGCGAAGAAGGTCGTCGCGCTGATCGAGGAGGCCGGCCGCACCGCCGTCGCCATCCCCGGCGACATCACCGACCACGACTTCGCGGTGGGCGCCGTCGCGAAGGCCGTCGAGGGCCTGGGCGGACTCGACATCCTCGTCAACAACGCGGGCAAGCAGCAGCACGTCGAGGACTTCCTCGAGCTCTCGGACGAGCAGTTCGACGAGACCTTCAAGACCAACGTCTACGCGATGTTCTGGATGACGAAGGCGGCCGTGCCGCACCTCGCCCCGGGCTCCGCGATCATCAGCACCTCGTCGATCCAGGCCTACCAGCCGTCGCCGATGCTGGTCGACTACGCCAGCACGAAGGCCACGATCAACACGTTCTCGAAGGCGCTCGCGCAGCAGCTCGCGCCCAAGGGGATCCGCGTGAACGTCGTCGCCCCGGGCCCGATCTGGACGCCGCTGCAGACCGCGGGCGGCCAGCCGTCCGACAAGCTGCCCGAGGTCGGCTCGCAGACGCCGCTCGGACGCTGGGGTCAGCCGGCCGAGCTCGCTCCCGCCTATGTGTTCCTCGCCTCCCCGGAGTCGAGTTACGTCGTCGGCGAGACGCTGCACGTCAACGGCGGCATGCCCACGCCGTAACACTCGGCGCTCACGGCGGGCCCGGTCGCGGAGCGGAGGAACCTCTTCCGCGCCGTGGCGGGGCCCGCCGTTTTGGTTGTCGTAACAATCGACTGCTGTGCAGGTTCGTGCGCGAGAGTCGGTGCATGACCGATTCCCTGCCGATCCTCGACCTGTCCCGCCTCGACCGGGGGGAGGCGGAGGCCGCCGCCTTCCGCCGCGACCTCCGGGAGACCACGCACGACGTGGGCTTCTTCTACCTCGTCGGCCACGGCGTGCCCCAGGACCTCCTCGACGACGTCGTCGCCGTCTCCCGCCGCTTCTTCGACCTGCCGGAGGAGGAGAAGCTCGCGATCGAGAACACCCTCAGCCCGCAGTTCCGCGGCTACACCCGCTTCGGCGCCGAGCTCACCAACGGCGACGTCGACTACCGCGAGCAGGTCGACATCGGCATAGACCGACCGGCCGTTCCCGCCGGGCCCGGCGTCGCCGACTACGAGCGCCTCGAGGGGCCGAACCTCTGGCCCGAGGCGCTGCCGGAGTTCCGCGAGGTCTTCGAGCGCTGGCACGCGGAGCTCGCCGCGGTCGCGATCCGGCTGCTGCGCACCTGGGCCGTCGCGCTCGACGCCCCGGAGGACGTGTTCGACGAGGCGTTCGCCGAGCGGCCGTTCTCGCTGGTGAAGGTCGTCCGCTACCCGGGCACCTCCGACCCGGAGCCCAAGCAGGGCGTGGGCGCGCACCGCGACGGCGGCGTGCTGACGCTGCTGCTGGTCGAGCCCGGCAAGGGCGGCCTGCAGGTCGAGCACGACGGCTCGTGGATCGAGGCACCCGCGATGGAGGGCGCGTTCGTCGTCAACATCGGCGAGATGCTGGAGCTCGCCACGGGCGGCTACCTCAAGGCCACGCTGCACCGCGTGATCTCGCCGCTGATCGGAACGGACCGGATCTCGATCCCGTTCTTCTTCAATCCCGCGCTCTCGGCCACCATGCCCTCGCTCCCGCTGCCCGAGGAGCTCAAGTCCGGCCTCTCGGTCGACCCGACGAACGCGCCGATCCTCGAGACCTACGGCGAGAACGCGCTGCGCTACCGGCTCCGGGCCCACCCGAACGTGGCGGCCGCCCACCACGCGGACCTGCTCGCTCCCACAGTCTGACCCGGGAACGACGAAGGGCCCCCTCCCGCGCGAGCGCAGGAGGGGGCCCTTCGTCGTCAGTGCGTCAGCAGCGCGCAGCGGCCACGGGGACCGTCGCGGTGAACGCGGGCTGGCCGGTCGCCGATCCGGTCACCGTCACCGTGCCGGCCGGCATAGAGGCCAGGCGGGTGGTGAAGGCGGCGGAGGCGGACGAGCCGGGAGCGACCGCGGTGAACGACTTCGAGCCGTAGGCCGAGGTGATCGTGACGTCCGCGGCAGCGGTATCGGTGTTCTTCACGGTCGCGGTGAGCACGATCTTGCCGGCGACGCAGCGCGTGGCGACGGCGGGGACGAGCTCGAGGGTGTCCAGCGGGACGGCGGCCGAGACCGACGTGCGCACCAGCTTGTCCGCGTACCCGGTGTAGGAGGCCGTGACGCCGGTCACATCCGCCGGGACCGAGACGCTCGCCGAGCCGCCGGAGAGCGGGACGGTCGAGGTCCACGAGCCGCCGGTGAAGGTGACCGAGCCGACGACATCGCCCTTGTCGGCCGCCGCGACCGTCGCCGTGACCGTGCGGCCGTCGGCGGTGAGGATCGTGGTGGAGTCGACGGCGGTGACGCCGGTCCAGTTCTTCATGGCGGTGAGGACCGTCTGCGGGACGCTCACGAACGCACCGTGCCGCGGGCTGGCCGGGAGGCCGGCGCGGCTCTTGGGCGAGACGTTCCAGTCGGCCGACTGCGAGAGGCGGTTCGTCTGCGAGCTGCCGGCGATGGCCGCTCCGGAGGTGATGAAGGCCTTGTAGCCGCCGTCGCCGTAGTTGTCGACGAGGAACGCGTAGCCGTCGCCCGCGCCGGTGGTGTCGTTCGGGTCGCCCGCGTTCAGCTTGATGATCTCGGGTCCCTCACCGGCCTGGCCGGTCTCGAGCGAGGTCATCCGGGTGTCGGTGAGCTGCCAGGTGGTGTTCGGGTCGGCACTCCAGTTCGAGGAGGTCGTCCCGGCGGTCAGGACCTTCGACTTCTCGAGGAAGATGTCCTTCCCGGCCTCGAGGGTGCCGGCGGCGCCGCCCTCCTCGTTCTTGGTGAAGCGGTAGTAGTAGTCGCCGATCTTCGTGATCGTCGAGTCGATCCGCGCGTAGCCGGTGTCCTGCCAGGTGGCGGGAGGAGCGGTGAAGGTGCGGAAGTCGCGGGTGATCACGGAGAAGACGCGGGAGTAGAGCTTGTCGTTGTTGGTCTTCGTCGCGTCGGAGTAGAGGCGCGAGGAGAAGAACACGACGTAGGACTGCAGGGCGTCGTCCCAGTACGCCTCGGGCGCCCAGGTCATTCCGGCGGCCGGCTGGTTCACCGTGATGCCGGTGTCGGCGCCGTTGGTGCGGGTCCACTGCACCAGGTCGGTCGACTCCCAGACCTCGATCTTCAGGCTGCCCTTGGACTGGGCGTCGCCCCAGCCGGTGCCGCAGGAGATGCAGAGGTCGGTGGCGACCATGTAGTACTTGTCGCCGTTGTGCGAGCGGAGGATGAACGGGTCGCGCAGGCCCTTCGTGTCGGTCGTCGAGGTGATGACCGCCTTCCCGCCGTTGACCGGCGAGAAGGTGAAGAAGTCGTTGCCCGAGGTCGCGGCCTGGTAGATCTTCTCGTCGCCGTCCGACTTGAAGTACGCCGAGGCGTAGCCCGCGTCGGGAGCGGTGCGGCCGAGCTCGGCGACCGTCAGCGTGAAGGCGCGCGTCTCGGCGACGCCGTTGAGGGTGGCCGTCGCGGTGAGGGTGACGGTCCTGTCTCCGGAGCCGTAGGCCGGCCGGGTGACGACGCCGCCGCCGCGGTAGGGGTCGGCCGCGCCGACCGCCGGAGCCGCGTAGGAGGTGTTCGTCGGAGTGACGAGGGCCGGGTCCGAGGAGGTCCAGGTGATGTCGGTGCCGTTACGGGCGCCCTTCACTGCGAGGGGGAGGTTCTCGGTGGTGCGCGCGGCGAGCTTCAGCGCGTCGAGGTCGTCGTTGATGCTCGGGGCGAGCACGACCACCTCGAAGGCGATCGTCGCGCCCTGGGCGGTGGTCGCCGTCAGGGTGACCGGGGTGTTCTGCGCGATCGAGCGCGAGACGACGCCGGTGGCCGAGACGACCGCGCTGTTCGAGGAGGTCCAGGTGAGCGGGACGCCGCTGCTGGAGGCGGGTAGCGTCAGGTTCGAGGAGACCTGGGTCAGCGACGGGTTGCCGGCCAGCAGGACGGGCTGGATGTCCGAGCGCAGCAGGGCGGAGGTCGCGGACGCCTTCGCCGTGGCGGTCGGCATGCTCGAGGCGACCTGCTCGGCGGTGAGGGAGGTGTCCCAGAACTTCACGTCGGTGACGTCGGCGGTCACGAGCGCGTCGCCGGAGTAGAGCGAGCGGCCGAGGTAGCCGAGAGTGGACCCGGTCGGCACGATGCTCGCCATCGACTTCGTGGTGTTCGCCGTCGAGATCTGCGTGCCGTCGCGGTAGAGGGTCAGCACGGTGCTCGACCCCGTGCCGGTGCCGACGAGCGTGAGGGTCGTGAACCCGGGGTTCAGCGTGCCGCCGAACGGCATGCGGGTCTCGCCGTTGTTGGTGGGCTCCTTGACGCGGATGCCCGCGAGGACCTGTCCGCTGGGCGAGCCGTCGGGGTTGCGCGGGTTCACGAAGACGTGGTTGCCGAGCTGCGTGGTGTTCCACGGGCCGACGCCGTCGCCGATGACCCAGCCGAACTGGTTGGCGGTGGTCTGCGTCTTCACCGTGTACTCGACGGCGAAGGCGTTGTCGGCTCCGGTGACCAGGCCCTGAGGGAGGCTCGCGTAGCCGTCGTTCTTGAACCGGGCGACCTGGTCGCCGCCGGCGTTCGCGAAGGACGCGTCGGTGAGGCCGGTCAGGGTGGCGTTGCGTCCGTTGCCCGAGATGTCGAGCAGGGCCGAGCCGGCGTGCGACATGTCGTAGTGCGCGGTGGGCGCCGGGACGTCGACGGCCTGCGCCGAGACGGGGACGAGAGCGCCGGTGAGGGCGACGCTCGTGCAGGCGAGAGCGGAGAGGAAGAGGGATCGCACGCGGCGCCGAGGCGCGGCGGCAGGGGGCTCCGGGGAGCGTCGTCTCATCGTCGAGACCTTTCCTTCAGGGGAGGGATGCGTCGAGCCGAGGGGACCGACGCGTGTGTTCACGTTAACGTGTGAGCCGCCTCAGAGCCATGGGGGAATTGCTCCGGCGTCGGGAGCGAACCATGCGCCAGGGGCACGCCTCGGCGCAAGACCTGCACCCCCGAGCGCCCAGGGCGTAGCGTGAGCCCACCGCATCCTGGCCCCCGGTGACGGAACCATGCCCATCCGCCTGCCCTGCGAGGACTTGACCATGACGACGCTCTTCCACACCGGTGGCTCCCTCTCCCTCGACGACGCGACCGCCGACGCCGTCGTCCGCTACTCGCTCGCGCTCGCGCAGCGGCACCGGATGAGCACGGTCAGCGTCGCCGACGACTCGGCCCCCTCCTCCGTCGTGACGCTCACCGTCGGGCTCGGCGTCCCCCTGGTGGTCGCAGGGGCCGGTAGCGCAGCGGCGGAGTCGAGCACCGAGATCCTCGAGCGCCTCGACGCGCTCGACAGTGCGGGCGGACCGGTGCCCGCCTCGGACGTCGACCCCCGCGCGACGTGGGAGCTCGAGAACGAGTACTGAGCTCTGAGCCGCGGCGCCGCCGGCGCGGATCCGCCCCGCTCCTGCTCCGCGCGCGCGGAGCGTCAGCGCCGGTAGTCGCGGATGATCTCCTGGGCGAGCGTCGTGATCGGGGTCGACGTCGCTCGCGCGCGGACCCGCAGCACCTCGAAGGCCTGCTCGACCGTGGTGCGGTGGGCGTAGGCGAGGATCCCCTTCGCCTGCTCGATCAGCACCCGGCTGTCGAGGGCGTGCTGCAGCTGCTCCTGAGTGACCGTGCTCTGCTGGAGCGCGCGCTGGTGCAGGATCCCGATCGTCGCGACGTCGGCGAACGCCTGCACGACCGCGATGTCGTCCGGATCGAGCCGCCCCGGCCGGGCCTGGAAGAGGTTGAGGGAGCCGATCGTCGTCCCCGCCGAGCGCATCGGCACGCAGTGCGCCGAGAGCACGTCGAGCTCGACCGCCAGCGTCCGGAACTCCGCCCACTCCTCGCCCACGGCGCGGGCGTCCTCGACGATCACCGGCCGCCCGGTCTCGAAGCACTGGATGCACGGGCCCGACCCGCTGTCGAGCTGGAGCAGCTCGATCAGCCGGGTGTCCTCGTCCGTGGAGGCGAGCACCTCGAGGGAGCCGGAGGAGTCGGCGAGGACGAGCCCCGCCGAGACGGCGTCGAAGAGGGTCGCGCTGCTCTCCACGAGGGTCTGCGTGAAGTCGACGACGTCGTAGTCGTCGACCAGCGTGTCGGAGAGGGCGACGAACGTCTGGATGACGCTGCGCTCGCGGGAGTTCGTCACCATGTGTCGTCCTGGGCGGTGAGAGGGCGGTCGGGGAACCCGTCGTGCCGGGCCACGATGCCGGAGGCGACATCGACGACGGAGCGCTGCTGGGCGAAGGCGTGGGCGCGCAACAGCAGCTGCGCCTCCTCGGCCGTGCTGCCGTAGCGCGCGATGATCATGCCGGTCGCCTGGTGCACCACGCGTCGCGAGCGCGGATTCGTGCTCTCCTCGACCTCGTTGTCGCGCAGCACCGCGGCCAGCACCAGCAGCGCCGTCGCGGTGGTCGAGGCACTGATCCGGCCGAGGAGGGAGTCGCTGAGCGACGTGGGGCGGCGGGAGTAGAGGTCGACCGCGCCGATCGAGAGCCCCGCGATCGAGAGCGGGAAGGCGAAGACCGCGCGCACCGCCGTGGGGCCGATCGCCTCGGTGAAGAGCGGCCAGCGCTCCTCCGCGCCGGTGTCCGGCACCGAGACGGGGCCGGCAGCGCGGATCGCCTCCCAGCACGGGCCCTCGCCGAGGTCGATCTGGATCTCGTCCAGCCGGCTCGCGGTGCTGTCGCTCGCGGCGACGGTCTCGCCGCCGAAGGGGCTGCCGAGCGTGGAGATCGCGACGCCGTCGATCGGGTACCCGCGCAGATACGGGTCGCAGAGAGCGTCGGAGTCGTTCACCGCCCCCATTTTAGCCGTCGGCTCCGCTCGGCGCGACGCTCCGCCGGACCGGCGGGGACGACGACGCGGTGACGCGCCGGAGCCCGCCTGGCTGCGCTGCCCGGGCGCACGAGGCGACGGCCCGTGAAGCGGCTCGTCGGGCGCGGACGGTGCATGGTGCGGGGCGACGGGAGCCGGAGGACGGCGGCCTGCACGGCGACGGAGCGGCTCAGGCCGGGGTCGATCGAGCCGGGACGCTCGAGGGCGGCGATGAGGTCGTCGAGAACGGCGAAGGCGGGATCTGTCATCACGGCTCCTGGCCGGGTGTCCGCGTCCGTTGTTCTGCGCGCCGGGGCGCGGGCGGTGTCGATCGGGTGTCGCCGTGCGGGGTCCGCGCACGACGTCGACGAGGTCCTGCCCGACGGTACGGGGCGCGGATCGACCGGACGACGTGGTTGACCTCCCCGAGGTCCGCCGCTACTCGTGCTCTGCGTTGAGCTCGTCGAAGTCGTTCGTGATGATCGACAGCGGGGTGTACGGCGTGATGAGGAGGAGCGCCGGGTTCGCGCGTCCCTCGCCGTAGTTGACGGTCAGCCACTGCGGGGTCGGGGAGGCGAGGGCGGCCTCGACCTCGGCGCGGAACTCCTCGAGGCTCCTGTTGTTGACCGTGTAGGCGGTGCCGTTGTAGATCAGGTCGATGCGCTTCACAGCTGGTCGCCCTTCGCCGGAGGACGCACCGGTTCGGCGGGCTCCGAGATCACGTACAGCCCGCCCGCGGAGTTCGCGAGGTCGGTGAGCGCGGAGATCCAGGCGGGGTTGATGCGGGGCATCCGGCCGCCGAAGTACTTGTAGCGGAGCGCGTGGGAGGGGTGGATCCAGATCGCGCTGCGGCCGTCGCCCATGCTGTGGTCGTCGCGCCAGCTGAGCAGGAACGACTCGTTGCGGCGCAGCTTCGCGGTGATGACGATCTGCAGGTGCGCGAGCACGCGGTCCTCGAAGTCGATCTCGACGGTCCCGTCGTAGTGCAGCTTCCCCATCGGCGTCTCCAGCCCCTGATCTCCGGCAGGCAGACGCCCGCCGTTGCCTCCACCCTTCCGCAGACCGGACGGATCCGACAACCCGGGTCTGCCATTCTCTGCTCGATCTGTCCAGGTCTTCCGTCAGCGGCGGTCCTCTGTCAACCTCCTCCCTCCACGCAGCCGGCGTTGCCGAGCATGGGCGGCATGAAGCACATCCTCTTCGCCGACAAGACGATCCTGGTGGGGGACGAGGCGGCCGACGCACTCGTCGAATACGCCGTCGCCCTCGCCTCGAAGGGCGCGGCCGACACCGTCGAGTACACGGGGATCGGCGCCGACGGCGGGACGGTCGACGCCACCTTCCTCGTGAACGCCGCGGCCGCCCTCATCGTCGAGACCACGCCGAGCGACCTGCCCGAACCGGACAACGCGGCGGAGGTGGCACGGCTGCGCGCGCGGATCGACGCGCTCACCGGCGAGCATCCCGTGCAACCCGGCGACGGCGAGCTGGCCAGTGGTGCCGACTACGAGGACTCCTACGAGCAGTGAGTGGTTCCCCGTGGTGCGCGTCCGGGCGCGACCGGCGTCCGTTACCACTGCGAGGCTCCGCAGTGAACCCCCTGATCGGCTGAGGGGAGGCGGACGTACCGTGGCCCTGAGGGTCACCGACGACACGATCACCGGGCGACCGCTACGGGCACGGCCGCGGGTCGGCCGGGGAGGACGGGCACGATGACCGGAGACCATCCCTTCTGGGTGCGCCTCGCGCGCAAGGAGCCGCAGTGCGCCATCGTGCGCGGCCGGGTCTTCGAGATCGGCGCCCCCGACGAGCGGGACGGCGCCTTCCTCCTCACGGTCTGGGAGAAGGGGCGGCCCGTCGGGCACGTCCTGAACGTGGATCCGCTCGCCTACAAGCCGTGCGGACCCGGGCACCCGGTCGAGCCGCAGCGGGTCGACGGGGTCGAGGAGCTGCTCGAGCTCCTAGTGCCCCAGCGCACCCGGCTCGCGGCGCACGGCTGACGCCGCTCCCGTCCGCGGGGGCCGCCCGAGTCCTGTGCACCGGGAGCGGGGCGAGCGCTGAGCACCCGCTGACGGACGCCCGGGACGGGGGAGTCGTGCGGCCGGGCGGCGGCTGGCATCCTGACCTCGGTGCGACGAGCGCGCCCGCGAGGGGGAGCCCGATGAGCACCACCGAGGACGTCGACGACGGGACCGCTGAGTTCGGGTACCGCCCCTCCCTCACCCGCGGCATTGGCCGCTTCGGCAGCTTCGCCGCGGGCGTGAGCTACATCTCGATCCTGACCGGCACGTTCCAGCTCTTCTCCTTCGGCTTCGCGCTCGGCGGTCCCGCCTACTGGTGGTCCTGGCCGATCGTGTTCACCGGGCAGCTCATGGTCGCGCTGTGCTTCGCCGAGCTCGCCGCCCGCTACCCGGTCGCCGGCTCCGTCTACAACTGGAGCAAGCGCCTCGCCGGGCCGACGGTGAGCTGGCTGGCGGGCTGGCTGATGGCCACCGCGTCCGTGGTCACGCTCGCGGCCGTCGTGCTGGCGTACCAGGCGACGCTCCCGCAGATCTGGAGCGGGTTCCAGCTCGGCGGCTCCGCGGGGGTGAGCGCGGTGGTCTGGGGAGCGCTGCTGATCGCGTTCACCACCGCGGTCAACGCGCGCGGCGTGCGGCTGATGGCCCGGATCAACAGCGTCGGCGTGCTGATCGAGCTCGTCGCGGCGGTGCTGCTGGTGGCGGTGCTCGCGGTGAACGTGGTGCATCCGCCGACCGTGCTGCTCGACACCAGCGGCTACGGCGGGAGCACGCCGGGCGGGTACGCCGGCGCGTTCCTCATCGCCGCGATCGCGTCGGCGTACGTGATGTACGGGTTCGACACCGCGGGTTCGCTCGGCGAGGAGACGGTCGACCCGCGCCGGACCGCGCCGACGGCGATCCTGCGGGCGGTGACCGCCTCCTTCGTCCTCGGCGGCCTCATCCTGCTGCTGGGCATCCTCTCGGCGCCCGACCTCGCCGACCCGGCGCTCGGGCAGGCGTCGGGCGGGCTGCAGCGGATCGTGCTGCAGGTGCTCGGCGGCCCCCTCGGATCGGTCCTCCTGCTCTGCGTGGTCGTCGCGATCACGGTGTGCGCGCTGGCGGTGCACACGGCGGCCATCCGACTGATCTTCGCGATGGCCCGCGACAACGCCCTGCCCGGCAGCCGCGTGCTCGCCCGCGTCGACCCGCGGCGCGGGACACCGGTGGCGCCGGCGCTGGTCGTGGGGGTGCTCGCGGTGCTGATCCTGGTCGTGAACATCGGGACGCCGGCGATCTTCACGGCCGTGACGAGCGTGGCGGTCATCCTGATCTACCTCGCCTACCTGCTGGTGACGGTGCCGCTGCTGATCGCCCGGCACCGCGGCCGGTGGCCCGCAGCCGCGCCCGGGCGCTTCTCGCTCGGCCGCGCGGGCCTGCCGGTGAACGTCGTCGCGGTGCTCTGGGGCGCGGCGATGACGGTCGACCTCGCGTGGCCGCGCGTCGAGGTCTACGGGGAGGAGCTGCGCTGGAGCGCGGTCGTCGTGATCGCCGCGGTCGTCGGGATCGGCCTGGCCTGGTTCCTCCTCCGCGGCCGGCACCGCCTCGGCACCCTGCCCGCGCACGCGCTCCCCTCGCCGCCGCCGCAGGGCTGAGTCGCACGAGAAGGCCCGTTCTCGAGGGGGCAGGACGATCCTTTCCGGGCGACTCGGCAGCGGCACCGGGAGGAGGATGGGGGAGCGGGTGCTCGGCCGAGCGCCGCGGGAAGGAGCGCGCGTGCGGAACCGCCTGGCGACTCCGTCCCTGCTCGCGCACGCCGTGCTCATCCAGGCCGTCGCGTTCCTGCTCCGGCCGGCCGCCGTCTACCAGGCGATCCGGCTCGACGTGCCGGCCTGGGCGCTCGGGGCGCTCGGCGCCTCGTTCGCGCTGGTGCCGCTGCTGATCGCGCTGCCGGTGGGCGGGCTGGTCGACCGGGTCGGCGCCCGGGCCGTGATGGCCGTCGGCTCGCTCGTCGCGGTGGGAGCGGCCGCGGTGCTGCTCCTGGCGGGCGGGAGCGTCGCGGGGCTGCTCCTCGGCATCGCCCTGCTCGGCGCGGGGCACCTGGGCTGCGTGGTCGGGCAGCAGACCGTCGTCGCTGGCGGCACCGGAGGGACGCGTCTCGACAGCCGCTTCGGCTACTACACGTTCGCCGCGTCGCTCGGGCAGGCGATCGGGCCCGCGTTCATCCCGGTGCTCGCGGGCGGCTCGGTGCGGCCCGACCCGGCGCCGCTGTTCCTCGTGGGCGGGATCCTCGCGGTGCTGCTGCTCGTCTCGACGGCGGGGATCCGCAGCCCGTCCCCGCGCGGACCCGCGGCGGAAGGGGCGGCGGCTCCGGGCTCGACGCTCGGTCTCCTCCGGGTGCCGGGCCTCGCGCGCGCCCTGCTGACCAGCGCGACCGTCGTCGCCGCAGTCGACCTGACCGTCGTCTACCTCCCCGCCCTCGGCGCCGAGCGCGGGCTCCCGGCCGGCGTCGTCGGAGCCCTGCTCACCGTGCGCGCGCTCGCGTCGATGGCCTCGCGGCTCCTCCTCGGCGCGGCCACCGCCCGGCTCGGGCGCACCCGGGTGATGGTGGGCGGCATCCTGATCTCGGCGCTCTGCCTGGTGCTGGTCGCCCTGCCCGAGCCGACCGTGCTCCTCTTCGTCGCGGTCGCCGCCCTCGGCCTGGGCCTCGGGATCGGCCAGCCCATCACGATGTCCTGGCTGATCGAGCGCACCCCCGCCGACCGCCACGGCCGCGCCCTCGCGCTGCGCCTGGCCGGGAACCGCCTCGGGCTGATCGCCCTGCCCAGTCTCCTCGGCGTCCTCGCGGCGGCGGCTGGAGCGGGCGGCGTCCTCATCGGCACCGGTGCCGCGGTCGGCGCGACCCTCCTCCTGCTGCGCGGGGTGCGCCTGGACTGAGGTGCCCGGGGCCGCAGCGGATCGGCGGCGCGAGCGGCGATGCCGGGCCTCGCAGTCGGAAGACCGGAGGGTCAGCTGCCCGGCTCCTCCACGCGGACGTCCTCGGCGGCCTTGTCGGCGCGCCAGCCGCGCCAGACCGGCTGGCGGAGGGTGCCGGAGGCGGTGCGCTCGCGGTAGCGGACCTCGCCGACCAGGACGGGCGACACCCAGTGCACTCCGCGCGACTCGAGCGGAGGGACGGAGACGGCGGGCTCCTCGGTGGCGTGCTCGGCCAGGCGGTCGACCAGTCCGCGGCGCTCGCGGTCGCTGAAGCCGGTGCCCACACGGCCGGAGTACGCGAGCCCGTCCTCGCCGGGGATCGCGGTCAGCAGCGCCCCGACCGACCCCTGGAGGCCGCCTTCGCCCTCGCGCCATCCCACGATCACGACCTCCTGCAGCCGGTGGTGGGTGAGCTTGATCCAGTCGCGCGAGCGGCTGCCCTCCTGGTAGCGCGAGTCGCGGCGCTTGGCGACCACGCCCTCGAGGCCGAGGGTGCGGCTGGTGGCCATCGCCTCCTCCAGGTCGCCGTCGAACACGGACGGGACGTGCACGCGCTCGTTCTCGTCGACGAGCTCGACCAGTGCCGAGCGACGGGTGTCGTAGTCGCTCCCGGTCAGGTCCTCTCCTGCGCGCTCGAGCAGGTCGAAGACCATCAGGTGCACCGGAGTGGACCGGGCGGCCGCCTCGATCTCGCGCGGCTTCGTCAGCCCGCCGCGGGTCTGCAGGGCGCCGAAGTCGGGGCGCCCGCGAGCGTCGAGGGCGACGATCTCGCCGTCGAGCACGGCGTCGGCGGCGGCCTCGGCGAGCGGGGCGAGCAGATCGGGGAACGCTGCGGTCAGGTCGTTGCCGTTGCGGCTCGTGAGGGTCGCGGTGCCGCCCTGCACCCGCACGAGAGCGCGGTAGCCGTCCCACTTCATCTCGATCGCGGCCCCGGGGTCCACGTCGCCGCGGCGTCCGGCCGTGGCGAGCATGGGGCGGTGGCGGCGCGGAGCGGAGTCCTCGGCCGGGCGGTCGGCGGAGGGTGCGGGGCGGGGAGCGGGCGACGCGGCGGACGCGGCCGCCCGGCCCCGTCGCTGCGTCCCGTGCCCGTGAGCGGGACCCGGCGCCATCAGGTGCAGGAGCCAGTTCTTCTCGGCGCCCTCCCTCGAGCCCGTGTGCAGCAGGGCGTAGCGGCGGGGCTCGCCGCCGAGCCCGCCGTCGGGGCGGCCGGTCAGCACCGCGATCACCTCCTTCCCCTCGCGCCACTTCTCGAGCGCGTAGGTGCCCTCGTCCCAGATGCGCACCTCGCCGCCGCCGTACTCGCCGGCCGGGATCGTGCCCTCGAAGGTCGCGTACTCGAGGGGGTGGTCCTCGGTCTGCACCGCGAGCCGGTTGGGGTCGCCCTCCAGCGGCGGACCCTTCGGCACCGCCCAGCTGACCAGGACGCCGTCGTGCTCGAGCCGGAAGTCGTAGTGCAGGCGCCGCGCGTGGTGCTCCTGGATGACGAAGGAGTCGCCCGAGGAGGTGCCCGCGGACCCCGCCTCGGGCACCGGCTCCGGCGTCCTCGACGCGTCGCGCATGCTGCGGTAGGTCGCCAGGCGGTCGGAGGAGGCGTCCGTCGCGGCGAAGCCCGCCATCCGCTCCGGGGTCGGCTCGAGCCCGGCACCCCGGGCGGCGAGCAGCGGGCGGAGGAGGTCGCCGTCGCTCCGCAGCCGCTCCACCACCTCGTCGGGCGACAGGTGGCGCAGGTCCTCGGCACCCAGCTCCTCCCACGTGCGGGGCGCGGCGGCCGCCGGCCGGAGGCGCCCGCGGAGGGAGTAGGGGGCGATGGTCGTCTTCGCCGCGCTGTTCTGGCTCCAGTCGACGAGGACCTTGCCCTCGCGCAGGGTCTTCTTCATGTCCGAGACGACGAGGTCGCGGTGGTCCGACTCGAGCGCGCGCGCCAGCTCGTGCGCGACCGCCGAGATCTGGTCGCTGGAGGCGGAGGCGTCCAGCGGGCAGTAGAGGTGGATCCCCTTGCTCCCGCTGGTCACCGGCAGCGGAGCCAGCCCCATCCCCTCCAGCAGGTCGCGGGCGAGGAACGCGACCTCGGCGCACTCTGCGAGGCCCGCCCCCTCGCCCGGGTCGAGGTCGAGCACGAGACGGTCGGGCGGACGGCGCTCGCCGTCGGAGCCCACCCGCCACTGGGGGACGTGCAGCTCGAGCGCCGCCTGCTGCGCCAGCCAGGTGAGCCCGGCGACGTCGTCGACCAGCGGGTACTCGACGTCGCGCGACGAGTGCGCGAGACGGGTCCGGCTCAGCCAGTAGGGGGCGGAGGAGGGGAGGTTCTTCTCGAAGAAGACCTCGCCCGGATGCTCGGCGGTGCCCACTCCGTCGACCCAGCGCTTCCGGGTGACCGGGCGGCGCGCGAGATGGGGCAGCATCGCGGAGGCGACGGAGGCGTAGTAGGAGAGCACGTCGGCCTTGGTGAAGCCCGTCTCCGGGTAGACGACCTTGTCGAGGTTCGTCAGCCGCAGCCTCCGCCCGCCGACCGAGACGATCTGCTGCGAGGCGGCCATCCCCCCATGGTGGAGGCAGGCGCGCGCCGAGGGAACCCCGGACCGTCGCGGGAACCCGCAGCGAGCCGCCTCCACGACTCGGGGTTCCCTCGGCGGCGGGGAGTAGCGTCGACGCACCACGTCCGAAGGAGCCCTCCGTGCCCGACACGATCGCCGACATCCCCCTCACCACGATCGACGGCACCACGTCGACCCTCGCCGACTACCCGCCCGTGCGGCTGATCGTCAACGTCGCCTCCCGCTGCGGCCTCGCCCCGCAGTACGAGAAGCTCGAGGCCCTGCAGAAGAGCTACGGGGAGCGCGGATTCACGGTCCTCGGCTTCCCGAGCAACCAGTTCCTCCAGGAGCTGAGCGACGAGGACAAGATCAAGGCGTACTGCTCGACGACCTGGGGGGTCACCTTCCCGATGTTCGAGAAGGTCCGCGTCAACGGCCGCTCGGCGCACCCGCTCTACGCGGAGCTCACCAAGGCGGAGGACGAGAACGGCAAGGCCGGCCGGGTGAAGTGGAACTTCGAGAAGTTCCTGATCACGGCCGACGGCACGGTCCACCGGTTCCGCCCGACGGTCGAGCCCGACGACCCGCGGATCGTCGACCTGATCGAGGCGTCGCTCCCCGCCTGATCCCGCTCAGCGGCGGGCGCGGGGCGGAGCACGCCACCCGTCGCGGCTCAGCGGTCGCGGAGCCCCAGGGCCGAGCGGGCGTCCGCGGGCTCGACGCCCTCGGGGCAGACGATGTCCGAGACGTCGAACGGCGTCGCGCGCGAGAACGGGATCATCTCGATCCCGTCGACGTGGCGCAGCAGCACGAGGCCGCCCTCGCCCTCGCGCAGGCTCCGGCGCACCTGGCGCAGGAAGATGCCGGCCATGTCGAGCTCGACGACGAAGGAGCGGCCGCTCACGTCGATCCGGCAGCCGATGACCGGCTGGGAGCCGACGGAGACGGAGTCCGGCACGCGGCGCGGCTCGATCGGCTGCTCCTTGCGGAGCGTCCGCACCGGGGTGAGGGTGGGCAGGCCGGTCGCTCGCGCGGTGTCCGTCATGGTCGTCTCCGTCCGTCGACGTCCGCCGATGGTTCCGGGGACGTCTTCTCGACGGTACTTCGCGTCCCCCGCAGAGGGGACGGGGTTGACGGCTGTGCGATCAGGGGGCAGCGGGGCCCAGGAGCGGCGGAGCTCAGGAGCCCTGGCGCTGCTCCTCGGGCTCCGGCAGGACCGAGAGCTCGCCGTGCATGCTGGCGACGCTGAGCATCTGCTCGATCCACGCGCGGTTGAGCTTGGGCTGGTGCGCCTCGGTGAAGCGGAAGTGCAGCGGCACCGACGGGTGCAGCCAGACGGAGCTCCGGCCGTGTCCGGTGGAGGCGTCCTCCATCCACGAGAGCGAGAAGGCTTCGTTGCGGCGCAGCTTCGAGAGGACGGCGACCTTCAGGTGCGCGAGGACGCGCTCCTCGAATTCGATCTCGAGGTTCTGCGGTCCGTAGATGAGCGTGGCCACGGGCCCCCTTCGTTCATCGGGCCGGCCCTGGCGGACGGCTCCTCGGGGGACGGTATCCGCTCGGACCCCGGTGCGGGGAATCGGGCGGAAGACACGCCGGACCCCCATTGACAGTCCCGCGGACGGGACGTAGCACTGCCGGGCGTGCTGGGCGCCACGTTAGCCGACGCGTGACGGCGGAGTCGATGCTCCGTCGCGGATCTCCCGTCGGCCGGGGCCGGCCCGGGAGCGAGCGCGGGCACCTCCGGCTGCCGGCCGCGCCGCTCAGGATCCCGTCACGGCCCGGCCGGCGCGTCCCACCCCTCCTGCGGAGTCGCACAGGTGCCGCGGAAGACGTACTGCGACGGCAGCTTCCGCTGGTGGGAGGACCAGTCGATCGCCGGCCGCCGCTGCTCCGGAGGCAGGTAGCCGAGCCGGTACACCGCCATCAGCTCCAGCTCGTCGGGCACGGCGAGCAGCGACTCGATCCGCGCCCACGCTCCCGGCACCTCCATCGGGAACGACACGAACTGGATCCCCATCCCCAGCTCGACCGTGCTCAGCCAGACGTTCTCCATCGCGGCGCCCATGCTGAACACCGAGTAGAAGGAGGAGAGCTCGCCCGGCCGGTACTCGGAGCGGTCGAGCATCACCCCGAGCAGCAGCGGCGATCCCGCGACGAGCCGGCGGTTCTCCTCGCCGAGCGTCTGCGGGACGCGGAGGGAGTTCATCAGGAACTGCCCGCGCTTCGTGAAGACCTGCTTCGTGAAGGGGCGGAGCGGAGCCGGCAGCTTGTCGAACAGCATCCCGTCGCGCCGCCGCTCCATCTCCTCGCTGCTGAAGCGGAAGTAGGGCTTGTAGCGCTCGAAGAACGTGCCGTTCGACATCGCGGTGGTCATGCTCTCGCCGCTGATCGCGGCGATCCGGTCGATCGTCTCGCGCTCCTCGACGAGCACGAACCGCCACGGCTGGCTGTTGAGCTGCGAGGGCGCCCGGCCGGCCACCTCCATCAGGAGCCGCTGGTGCTCCTCGGAGACGGGGTCGGGCAGGAACGCGCCGTTGGTGGTCTTCCGGCGCCGGACGACATCGAGGAACTCCATGCCTCGATCCTGCCCCGATCGATCGCGCAGAGGGGGAGCAGCGGCGGCCCGGGGCGCGCGCGGTACCATCGAGGGTCCTGTGCAGGCTCGAGGGAAGCGGTGGAACGGTGAAGACGAGGGTCATCTTCTACCTCCTCGGAGGTGTGTTCGTGCTCGGCGCGGGCATCAACTCGGTCGTGGGCAGCGGCTTCTCGGTGCCGAACCTGCTGACGATGCTCTGCGGCGCGCTGATCCTCGCGATCGCCGGCTGGCAGGCGCTGCGCTCGTACCGCTCCGACCCCGACCGCGACGTCGAGCCCCCGCGCTAGAAGCCGGGGCGCGTCAGCGCAGGGCTGACCCGGCTCTGAGACGCTGGAGCACTCCTCGGCGCCGCGCCGGCCGCCGCGTCCGCCCGAGAGCGGCGAGCACGAACGGAGCCGCCGCCAGCGCGATCGCCGGGTGCCGACGTCCGTGCGTCCCCGCGAAGGCGATCACCGCCAGCGGGACGGCGGCGGGAGCCAGCGCGGACGCGGCGCGGGTGTCCGACCGCCGCAGCGTCGCCCAGGCCAGAGCGGTGAGCGTCGACGTGCAGATGTAGAGCGCGTGATGGATCCAGTGCCAGCGGCCCGTGCGGAGAGCGCCGGTGGCGACGGCGGTGCCGAGGGCGCAGTTGGCGGAGTAGCTGACGGCAACGGCGCGCAGCCAGAGCGGACCGGACGCGCTCGCCCTCCGCCGCGTCCTCACACCTCGCCCCGCGCGAGCAGCAGCCGGTAGGGCGCCGCGCGCTCGACCCGCCACCCCTCGGGCGCCACCGCCCGCAGCTCGGCGGCGGTGAAGCTGCGCCGCACAGACAGCGACCCGTCGTAGTGGAGGAACGAGCCGGCCGCGATCGGTCGCGTGGCCAGCAGGTAGGCCGTGTAGGCCAGCCGCGAGCGCTCGATGTCGTTGTGGAGGGCGCGCGGGGCCAGGCGCTCGCTGTCGGCGAGCAGGTCGGCGAGTGATTCCGGCGACAGGTGGTGCAGCACGTGGTTGGAGGTCACTAGGTCGAAGTGCTCGCCCTCGGTGACCAGGTCGGCGCTGCTCGCGCGGCGGAACTCGACTCCGGGCGGCGCGGGCGTCGACGTGGCGAAGGCGGAGGCGCGCTCGTCCGGATCGACGGCGGTGATCGCCAGGCGGAGGCCGTCCTCGCGGGCCCAGCCGGCGAGGGAGCGGGCGACGTCGCCGCCTCCGGAGCCGATGTCGAGCAGGCGGAACGGCTCGTCGGGCCGCAGCAGCGGACGGAGGCGCGAGCGGTAGAGGCCACGCCACCCCGAGACCAGCCGGTTCACGGTGCCGAAGCGGGCGTAGGTGGCGTCGAGCAGGGTGCGGTCGCAGTCCGGGTCGTCCATCAGCTCCTGCTCGGAGACCTCGCGGTGGCGCAGGTCCGGCGCGAGAGGGGCTCGCGGAGTCACTCCCCGCCCCGCTTGGTGAGCAGCGCGAGCTCGACGGTGAGGCCGGGGCCGAACGCCATCGCGCCGATCCGCTCGCCGTCGGCCGCCTCGCCGTGCAGCAGGCGCCGCAGGACGAAGAGGACGGTCGCGCTCGACATGTTGCCGTTGGTCCGCAGCACCTCGCGCGACGGGGCCAGCTGCTCGTCGCTGAGGGCGAGCGAGGCCTGCACCTTGTCGAGGATGCTGCGGCCGCCGGGGTGGATCGCCCAGCGCTGCACGTCGCTCCGCTCGACCTCGGCGCCGGCCAGCAGCGGGGCGACGGCCGCCTCGATGTTCGCTCCGATGATCGAGGGCACGTAGGTGCTCAGCCGCATCGAGAAGCCGTGGTCGCCGATCGTCCACGCCATCTCGGTCTCGCCCTCGTCGGTGAGCGTCGTGGCGAGCGCGTCGAGCTCGAGCACCGAGGTGCCGGGCGCGGCCTCGCGGGCGGTGACGACGGCCGCCGCACCGCCGTCGGCGAAGACGGAGGTCGCGACGATCTGCTCCGGGTCGTTGGAGCTCGTGAGGTGGATGGTGCACAGCTCGACCGCGACGACGAGGACGACCGCCTCCGGGTCGGCCTCGCAGAACTGGCGGGCGGCGCGCAGGCCGGGGAAGGCGCCGTAGCAGCCCATGAAGCCGAGGTGGAAGCGCTGCGTCGAGGGCGCGAGGCCGAGGCGGCGGACCAGCTGGTAGTCGGGCCCCGGGGCGTAGAAGCCGGTGCAGGAGACCGTCACCACGTGGGTGACGTCCTCGGGGGTCATCGACGCGGACGAGAGGGCGCGGCGGGCCGCCTCCGTGAAGAGCTCGGGAGCGCGCTCGGTGTAGACGGCGTTGCGCGCGGCCGTCCCCGGGTCGAGCACCAGGCCGCTCCCCGCGTCGTAGAAGACGCTCGCACCCTCCCGCTCGACCCGGTCGAGCTCGTCGACCACCGTGCTGCGGGTGTCGATCCCGGACGCGTCGAAGGCCGCGCCGATCAGGCGGGACCCGAGCCGGGTCATCGCGGGCTGGGACGCGAAGAGGTCGCGCACCTCGGACTGGCGCAGGACCGTGGTCGGCACCGCCGTCTCGATGCTGCGGATGTGGACACTCACCCGCAGGAACCTATCGCGGAATCCTGCGGGTGAGCGGTGCCCTGGAGCGTGATCAGAGGATCGGCTTCCCGCCGGTGACGGCGATCGTCGACCCGCTGATGTAGCTCGCCTCGTCGGAGGCGAGGAGGACGTAGGCGGGGGCCACCTCGGCCGGCTGCCCGGGGCGGCCCAGCGGGACCTGCTCGCCGAACTCGGCGACGGCCTCCTCCGGCATGGTCGAGGGGATCAGCGGCGTCCAGATCGGGCCGGGCGCGACCGAGTTGGCGCGGATGCCCTTCTCGCCGAGCGCCTGCGCGAACGAGGCGGTGAGGCTGAGGATCGCCGACTTCGTGGCGGCGTAGGGAAGCAGCTGGTACGACGGCTGGTCGGACTGCACCGAGCTCGTCGCGATGATCGACGCGCCCTCCTTCAGGTGGGGCAGCGCCGACTTCACGAGGTGGAAGTAGGCGCTGATGTTCGTCGCGATCGTGCGGTCCCACTCCTCGTCCGGGATGTCGGTGACGCTCTCGCGGCTCATCTGGAAGGCGGCGTTGCTGACGAGCACCTCGAGGTGGCCGAAGCGCTCGACGGTCTCGATGACGACGGCGCGGCAGTGCGCCGGGTCCTGCAGGTCGCCGGGGAGGAGCAGCGCCTCGCGGCCGGCCTCCCGGACCCACTTGGCGGTGTCCTCGGCGTCGTCGTGCTCGTCGAGGTACGAGATCGCGACGTCGGCGCCCTCGCGCGCGAACGCGATCGCGACGGCCTTGCCGATGCCGCTGTCGCCGCCCGTGATGAGGGCGACCTTGCCGCTGAGGCGGCCGGTGCCGCGGTAGGTGGTCTCGCCGTGGTCGGCCTTCGGCGTCAGCTCGGCCTCGGTGCCGGGCGGTGTCTGCTCGGGGGATTCCGGAGTCATGACTCTCCCTCTCGTGTCGTCGGTCGGTGCCTCCATGCAAGCGGGTGGGAGGGAGGGGGCGCAGGGGGTTGACGACCGGACCGCTCCGTCCTGTCGTCAAGCCCGCGACACCGAGGGCTCCCTGGGTCTTGACTGAGCGTGTCGCCCTTCTTCGGGGCGCTCGGCCAGGAGGTTCGACATGAGCACGACAGACAGGGATCCGGCTGACGGCGGACTGCCGCGACGGGCAGAGGGCTCGGCGGCGGGCGGCACGGCGCGCATCGACTCCGCGGGGGATACGGGAGCGGCTGCGGCGACGGACCGCTCCGTGACTCCGGACCGCTCCGCGACTCCGGACCGCTCCGCCTCCTCGGACCGCTCCGCGACTCCGGGCCGCTCCGCCTCGACGGACCGCTCCGCCTCCTCGGACCGCTCCGACTCGGCGCACTCGGCCCCCGAGCACCGCGCGCCCGTCGACCCCGACTCCGCCGAGGCGAAGCAGGCCCGTGCGGCCGCGCGCAAGGACATCCACCAGCGCGAGCGCGACCGCTTCGGCGGCTTCAAGATCGGCTGCGCCTTCTTCGGCTGGCTCGCCGCCACCGGACTCGCCGTCCTCCTGACCGCCCTCGTCACCGCGATCGGGGCCGCCGTCATCGGCACCCAGGACGTCACCGGCGACCTCGCGGCCGACCCCGCCGCGTTCGGCTGGGCGGGCGCGATCGCCCTGCTGGTCATCCTCCTCGTCGCCTACTACTGCGGCGGCTACGTGGCAGGCCGCATGGCCCGCTTCAGCGGAGCGAAGCAGGGCGTCGGAGTGTGGGCCTGGGCGGTCGTCGTCGCGATCGTCGTGGGGATCGTCTCGGCGATCACCGGCGGCAGCCAGGCGCTCTCCGCGGTGAGCGGCTTCCCGACGATCCCCCTGGACGCCGGCGACGCCACGGCCGCGGCGGTCGTGACGGCGCTCGCCGCCCTGGTCGTCGCGCTGGTCGGCGCCGTGCTCGGCGGTCTCGCCGGCATGCGCTTCCACCGCCGCGTCGACCGCGAGGGCCTCTCCGGCCTCTCCGTCTGACGCTCCCGTCCCTCCTCTCTCCGCGAGACGCCGCTCCGGTACGCCACGCACGCCGTGCAGCGCACCGGAGGGGCAGCTCCCGGAGGGGAGGTAGGGTCCTTCGCGTGACGGGGGAGCGAGGGACGCGGCTGGCGGGCGAGCTGCGGGAGTGGGACGCGGGCGCGCTCGCGGACCTGCGGGACGAGTACCTGGCGTTCCTCGAGCAGCGCGGCGAGTCGGCGCTCGAGCGCGACGGCGGCCCCGAGCACGTCACGGCGAGCTGCTTCGTGCTCTCGCCGAATCTGGCGCAGGTGCTGCTCTGCTTCCACCGCAAGGGCCGGTTCTGGGTGCAGCTCGGCGGTCATGTCGAGCCCGGTGACGACTCCACGGCCGACGCGGCCCTCCGCGAGGCGCAGGAGGAGAGCGGAGCGGCACGGCTGCAGCCGCTCGGCGTCCTGCCCCTCGACCTCGACCGGCACGCGCTCGGCGACGGCTTCGGCCGCTGCTCCCGCCACTGGGACGTGGGCTACGGTGCGATCGCCGATCCTGACGCTCCGGTGAGCGTCAGCGACGAGAGCGACGACGTGGCCTGGTGGCCGGTCGACGCGCTGCCCGCCGAGGTGCCGCCGGGGTTCGCCGAGCGGCTGGCCGGGGCGCTCGCCGCGGCGCGTCTCCTCCGCGGTGCGGGGTCGCTCGGCGGCTGATCGAGGCCCGCCTCCACCCACTCCGCGTCCCGGCAGCGCGCCTGCGACGAGTCCTCCCCGTGACTCCGGCGCCGTGCGGCACGATGGGGCGATGAGCAGCACCGCTGACCCCGTCGTCGTCCTCGCCGGTGCGAGCGGATTCCTCGGGACGGACCTCACCCGCCGCTTCACGGCAGACGGCTGGACGGTGCGGAGGATCGGCCGCTCCGGGCCGGACGCGCGCTGGGGCGACACCGCCGGCATCACCCGGGTCCTCGACGGTGCGCGCCTCCTGGTGAACCTGGCCGGCAAGAGCGTCGACTGCCGGTACACCGCGGCGAACCGCGCCGAGATCCTCCGCTCGCGCGTGGCGACCACCGCGGAGCTGCACCGCGCGGTCGCGGCGGCCGCGACTCCTCCTCCGGTCTGGATGAACGCGAGCACGGCCACGATCTACCGGCACGAGGAGGAGCGGGCGAACACCGAGGACGAGGGCGTGCTCGGCGAGGGCTTCTCGGTCGACGTGGCGCGGGCGTGGGAGTCGGAGTTCTTCGCCGGGGAGACGCCCGGCGTGCGGCGCGTGGCGCTGCGGATGTCCATCGTGCTCGGAGACGGTCCGGCGACGGCGATCCTGCTGCGGCTGGCGCGGCTCGGGCTCGGCGGTCCGCAGTTCGACGGGCCGTGGCCCTCGACGCGCGCGCGCCGCGAGGCCGGCGTGCACCACGAGCACCGGCGCACCCGCGGCCGTCAGCACTTCAGCTGGATCCACGTGGAGGACGTCCACCGGTCGATCCGCTTCCTCGAGGAGTCGACCCTCGACGGGCCGGTGAACCTCGCGTCGCCGAATCCGAGCGACAACACCGAGCTCTCCCGGCTGCTCCGCGCCGCCGTGGGCCGCCGGATCGGCGTGCCGGCCCCGCGCTTCGTCCTCGAGCCCGCGACGCTCCTGCTCCGCACCGAGTCCGAGCTCCTGCTCAAGTCCCGCTGGGTCGTGCCCGCCCGCCTCGAGGACGCCGGCTTCACCTTCGCGCACCCCCACCTCGCCGAGGCCCTCCGCACCCTGGCCTGACCCGCCCCCCGCGAGGCGACCGACCTCCGCCGCGAGCCCGTGTCGCGGAGGTCCGAGTCCGAGCGCGGATCCACCCCACCCCGGCCACCCTCGAGGCGTCGACCGGAACGCGTGCCGAGCGTGTCGGACGCGCCGATCGCTCCCCGAGACCCGGCCACTCTCCCAGCCGACTGCGCCACGCCGCGCGGGGAGCGGCGTGGCCGACAGCACGTCGGAGGTCGCGCTACTGCGCGACCTTCGCCGCGATGTCGCTCCGATACAGCCCGCCGTCGAGGTGGATCAGGTCGAGCGCGCGGTACGCCCGCTCCCGCGCCTCGGCGAAGTCGGCGCCGCGCGCGACGACGTTGAGCACGCGGCCGCCGGTGGCGACGAAGCTCCCGTCGACCAGCTGGGTCGCCGCGTGGGCGATGGTGACGCCGGGGACGTCCGCCGCCGCGTCGAGTCCGGTGATAGTCCGTCCGGTGACGGCGTTCTCGGGGTAGCCCTCGCTCGCGAGGACGACGGTGACGGCGACCTCGTCCGTGAACGCGGGCCACGGGACGGAGGCGAGCGCGCCGGTGGCCGCCGCGTGCAGCAGCGCGGACAGCGGGGAGGCGAGGCGGGGGAGTACGACCTGGGTCTCGGGGTCTCCGAAGCGGGCGTTGAACTCGATCACGCGCAGGCCCGCGTCGGTCACGATGAGGCCGCAGTAGAGGAGTCCGACGAAGGGGGTGCGCTCGCGCTCGAGCTGGCGGATGGTCGGGATGGCGACCGTGTCGATCACCTCGTCGACGAAGGCGCGCTCGCTCTCCCAGCGGTCGGCGAGCCAGGGGAGCGGGGAGTAGGCGCCCATGCCGCCGGTGTTCGGCCCCTCGTCGCCGTCGCCCAGGCGCTTGAAGTCCTGCGCGGGGGAGAGAGGGACGACGTCGTGGCCGTCGGAGAGGAGGAAGAGGGAGACCTCCTGGCCGGCGAGGAACTCCTCGATGAGGACGTCGCCGGACTGCAGCCAGAACTCGGCGTGCGCGATCGCGGCGCTGCGCGACTCCGTCACCAGGACGCCCTTGCCCGCGGCGAGGCCGTCGGCCTTGACGACCGAGGGGAGTCCGTACTCGTCGATGGCGCGGGTGGCGTCGACCAGGGTGGAGACGCGGGTCGCGCGGCCGGTGGGCACGCGGGCCATGTCCATCACGCGCTTCGCGAAGGTCTTCGAGCCCTCGAGTGCGGCGGCGGCCCGGTCGGGGCCGAAGGTGGGGATGCGGCGCTTGCGGAGCGCGTCGGCGACTCCGGCGACCAGGGGCGCCTCGGGGCCGATGACGACGAGCTCGATGCCCTGCTCCACCGCGAAGTCGCTGACCAGCCGGGGGCTGTTCGTGTCGAAGTGGATGACCTCGACGTCACGCGCGATGCCGGCGTTGCCGGGCGCCGCGATGATCTCGTGGTGCTCCTCCTCCGCGAGGAGAGCCGTGATGATGGCGTGCTCACGGGCACCCGAACCGAGGACGAGGATCTTCACCCTGACAGGATAGGGCGCCCCGCCCCGGGGCTGGTCCCTGTGACGTCCTCCTCCGCAGGGCGGCGCTGCGGACGCCGACACGCCGGGCGGAGCCGGCGGGAGGCCTCCGGGAGCGAGCGGCGGCGGCAGGATGGATGCATGGCCAAGGGCAGGATCGACGAGGCGAGCGGGCAGTCCGCGGTGCGGGCGGCGCTCGCCGGAGGAGCGGACCGGAACACGACGGCGACGGCGGTGCGGTTCCTCCTGCAGATCATCGAGACGAACGTCCCCGGACGCAGCGTCGAGGTGCGCGTTCCGCCGTTCGGCGCGGCCCAGTGCGTCGAGGGACCGGGCCACACCCGCGGGACTCCGCCGAACGTGATCGAGATGGACGCGGCGACCTGGCTGCCGCTCGCGACCGGCTCCCTGCCGTGGAGCGAGGGTCTCGCGAGCGGGCGGATCCACGCCTCCGGAGTGCGCGCGGACCTCACGCCGTTCCTCCCCATCCTGCGCGTCGGCTGAGCGTCGGCGAGTTAACTTCTCGTAAACGCGGCGGCGAGCCGTCGTCGGATCGTTTGACCTGGGGTCCGCCGTCGGGTTGTCTGGGAATAACCCCCTCACGCGGCACGAATCCTCTCCGGATCCACCGCTCGATGCTTGGAGTCCCCTTCACGATGCGCAGTACTTCCCCGGGCCGACGCGGCCTCACCCGACTCCTCTCCGCGACCGCCGTCGGCGCCGTCGCCGGAGCGGCCCTCCTCGGCGCCACGCCCGCCGCGGCGGCCGAGGGCGATGTCGCCATCGACATCCTCTCGATCAACGACTTCCACGGGCGGCTCGCCGCCGACCGCGCCGTCGCCGGAGCCGCCGTGCTCGCCGGTGCCGTCGACTCCTACCGCGCCGCCAACCCGAACACGCTGTTCGTCTCGGCCGGCGACAACATCGGCGCCTCGACCTTCGTGTCGAAGGTGCAGGGCGACATCCCCACGCTCGACTCGCTCAACGCGATGGGCCTCGACGTCAGCACGCTGGGCAACCACGAGTTCGACCAGGGCCGCGCCGACGTCGACGGCCGCGTCGTGGACGCTTCGGCGTTCCCGTACGTGAACGCGAACCTCTACGACACCGCGACCGGCGAGCGCGCCTACTCCCCGTACGTGATCACCGAGCAGGACGGCGTCTCCGTCGCCTTCATCGGCGCGATCACCGAGGACCTCGGCAAGCTCGTCAGCCCCGCCACGATCTCGACGCTCTCCATCGAGCCGATCGCCGAGAACGTCAACGAGGTCGCCGCGCAGCTCCAGGACGGCGACGCCGCCAACGACGAGGCCGACGTGGTCGTCCTGCTCCTGCACGAGGGAGCCGACGCCGACGCGGCCGAGCTGAACACTCCGGAGGCGGACCCCAAGTTCGGCGCGATCGTCAACGCGGTCGCCCCGAACGTCGACGCGATCGTCTCGGGCCACAGCCACCAGGAGTACGACGCGGGCATCGACGCGGGCCGGGCCTTCCCGACCGTCGTGTCGCAGACCGGCAGCTACGCCGAGAACATCGGCCGCATGTCCCTGACCGTCGACCCGGCGACCAAGCAGCTCACCTCGCTCACCAGCGAGGTCGTGCCGCTGACGAAGGTCGTCGACGACCCGACCTCCGACGACCCGGCCAAGACGATCGTCGTCGGCGCCTTCGAGCCCGACCCCGAGGTCGAGACCATCGTCGCCGACGCCCAGGCCGTCGCCGTCCGCGAGGGCAGCGTGAAGGTCGGCACCATCACCGAGGACATCTCGCGCGCCTACCGCCCGGACGGCACCACGACCAACCGCGGCTCGGAGTCGACCCTCGGCAACCTCGTCTCGGACGCCCAGCTGTGGGCCACCCGTGAGCTCGGCACGCAGATCGCCTTCTCGAACGCGGGCGGCCTGCGCGACGACCTGTCCTACACCGCGACTCCGGACCAGCCCGGCGACGCGGACGGCGTGGTCACCTACGCCGAGGCCTCCGACGCCCAGCCCTTCGCGAACACCCTGGTGACCCTGCAGCTGACCGGCGAGCAGATCTCCGACCTGCTCGAGGAGCAGTGGGTGGGCAGCTCCAGCCACCCGCAGCTGAACCTCTCCACCTCGAAGGACCTCACCTACGTCTTCGACGCGACGGCGCCCGAGGGCTCGCGCATCTCGCAGGTGTTCTTCCAGAACGAGCCGATCGACCCGGCCGCGACCTTCACCGTCGTGACCAGCAGCTTCCTCGCGAGCGGCGGCGACGGCTTCAGCACCTTCACCGAGGGCACCGGCACGGCCGACTCCGGCCGCATCGACCTGGACGCCTTCGTCGGCTACATCCAGGACCTCGGCACCGTCAGCCCCGACCCCGTGCAGCGCACGATCGGCCTGACCGACAACGTCCCGGACTCGGGCGAGTACGCGGTCGGCGACACCATGACCGTCGACCTCTCCTCGCTCCTGTTCAGCACCGGAGCCGCGGCCGACACCACCGTGACCGCGAGCGTCGACGGCACCGTCGTCGGCACCGCGACGATCGATCCGACCCGGGCCGTCACCGACGACTCGACCGGTCGCGCCTCGTTCTCGGTCCCGATCGACGAGAGTCTGGCGGGCGGCGCGCACACCGCGACGTTCGTGCTCGACACCACCGGCACCGAGATCAGCGTCGGCTTCGCCGTCGCGGCCGGTGCCGGAGCGGGCACCCCGACTCCCGGACCGACCACGGAGCCGACGCCTGCGCCGACCACGCCGCCCACCACGGGCCCCGCGCCGACGCCGACCACTGCTCCGGTCGCCGGCTCGCACCACCTCGCCGAGACCGGAGTGGACGCGACCCCCGCGTTCGCCGCCGGGATCGCCGCTCTGCTGCTCGGTCTGGGCATGACGGTCGCGCGCCTGCGCCGCCGCACCGCCGCGAAGTAGCCGCACCGCGCGCACGACGGGCCCTCGACTCCGGTCGGGGGCCCGTCGTCGTGTGCGGGGCGAGCCGATGGTCGACCCCCGGGAGCCGCGGCGGGGAGGCGCTCCCCGAGGAGCGGCACCAGCCCCCGGAGACGCGAGAACGCCGCCTCCCGGTCGGGAGACGGCGTCGGAACGCGATGAGGTGCTGTCGCGGAGCGGCGGGGCTCAGTGCTGCGCGGGGACCTGACGGTAGCCGTCGCGGCTGGCGACGAGCACCGTCGACACCGTGCCCCATGCGGCGAGGCCACTGAGGACGACGAGGATTGCGATGCTCATGAGTGTTCTGCCTTTCGTTGCGGCGGCTTCTGATCCATCCGCCGGGATGCTGTGTACAACGTCCAGTGTCCGGCCGCGTGTTCCGTAGGACAATCGAACTGTTCTTGCCCTGACGTGTAGTTTCTCTACATGGACGTGCGACGGCTGGAACTTCTCCGCGAGCTCTCGATGCGCCGCTCGATCACGGCCGTGGCGGAGGCGACGCACCGCACGCCCTCCGCGGTCTCGCAGCAGCTCAAGGTGCTCGAGCGCGAGGCCGGCGTGCCGCTGATCGAGCGCTCCGGCCGCGGCGTGGTGCTCACGGCGGCGGGACGCGAGCTCGCCCGGAGCGCCACCGAGATCGCGATCGCGCTCGAGCGGGCCGACGCCGTCTGGCAGACGTTCAAGAACAACCCGATCGGCGAGGTCACCATCGCGACCTTCCCCACTGCGGGCCAGATGCTCCTCCCGAACGCGCTGGTGGCGCTCCGGAGCGTCGAGGGGCTCGTCGTGCAGTGCGAGGACGCGGACCCCGGCACCGACGAGTTCGCCGACCTGACCGCCGACTTCGACATCGTGCTCGCCCACTCGCCCACCGGCAGAAGCGCCTGGGCCGGCCGCGGACTCGCGATGGCGGAGCTGATGATCGAGCCCCTCGACATCGGCCTGCCGGCCGGGCACCGCCTCGCGGACCGGGCGACGGTGTCGGCGGCGGATCTGGTCGGCGAGACCTGGATCGGCGTCCCGGACGGGTTCCCGTTCGAGCGCGTGATGCAGGACATCGAGACCGCGTCCGGCGAGGCGGTGCGGGTGGAGCAGCGCTTCGCGTCGACCCGCGTGACGGAGGCGTTCGTCGCGGCGGGCCTGGGCATCGCGGTGCTCCCGCGCTACACGGCGGGCGGCGCGGGAGTGGTGGTGAAGCCGCTCCGCGGGGTGAACTCCGTGCGGCACATCGTCGCGCTGATGCGGCCGGACCGGGCGGAGCGGCTCTCGGTCCGCACCGTCGTCCGCGAGCTGCGCGCGCAGGCGGGCCGGCTCGTGCACGCGCTCTGAGCGATCACGGTGCCGTGCCCTCGCCCGCGCGGGGGAGAATGGAGGCATGAGCGATCCCGCCCGCCCCGAGGTCACCCGCGAAGAGGTCGACGTCCGCCGCTCCCCGCGCGTCTGGCGCATCCTGACCCTCGGCGTCGGGCTCGGAGCGATCGCGGCCTTCGTGCTGACCTTCGCGCTGCCCGAGACGCAGGGCTTCTCCCGCGGGCAGGTCTTCGGCTTCAGCCTGCTGCTCTTCGTGACGCTGTTCGGCGCTCTCGCGGGGCTCGTCGTGGTGCTGCTCGACCGGGTCGTCGGCCGGAAGGTCGTCCGGACCACCGCCGAGCGGATCGTCGAGCGCGAGGACGCGGCCGAGGAGCCCGTGGCCGAGGAGGCCCTGCCCGACGTGCGCACGACGTCCGACGAGGACGACCCGCGGACGGGGTCCGACCGGGTCTAGCCGGCGGAGGCGGGCCGCATTGCGGCCGCGGCACTCCGCCCTGCGCTGAGTGTCCCGCCCGCGGCTCGCGCTCGCGGACGGGACCGCGGCGTCAGCGTCCCCGGCGCGACGAGGAGCGGCGGCTGCTGCTCGGGGTGGACGTCGGGCGCTTGGCGGCGGCGCGCTTGGCCTTCTGCGACTTCGAGATCTTCTTGGCCACGAAGGTGAGCAGGAACGGCAGGATTCGGTAGATCACGGGGGACTCCTCGGGTGCATGCGCGCGGGGCCGCGCACCCTCCGATCATGGAGCGGCGCACGGATCCGCGGCACCCGTTGCGCCGCGCCCGGCGCTGTGCAGAGCTCAGCTCAGCTGAGTGCGCTCCACCCAGTCGAGGTACTCCGGGGTGACGGTGCCCGTGACGTACTCGCCGGTGAAGCAGCTGGTCTCGAGGTCGGTGACGTCCGAGCCCTCGAGGATCGCCGCCTTCATGTCGGCGACCTCCTGGTAGATCAGCTGGTCGGCGCCGATCGCCTCCGAGATCTCGGGGATGCGGCGGTTGTGGGCCACGAGCTCCTGGCGCGAGGGCATGTTGATCCCGTACACGTGCGGGTAGCGCACGGGAGGCGCGGCGGACGCGAAGGTGACCGTGTTCGCGCCGGCCGCGCGGGCCATGTCGACGATCTCCTTGGAGGTGGTGCCGCGGACGATCGAGTCGTCGACGATCAGGACGTTCTTGCCCTTGAACTCGCTCGACATCGCGTTGAGCTTCTGACGCACCGACTTCTTGCGGACCGCCTGCCCGGGCATGATGAACGTCCGGCCGACGTAGCGGTTCTTGTAGAAGCCCTCGCGGTACTCGATCCCGAGCTTCTGCGCGACCTGCATCGCGGCGGGGCGGGAGGAGTCGGGGATCGGCATGACGACGTCGATCGCTCCGCCCGGGGTGTACTGCGCGATGGTGTCGGCGAGCCGGTCGCCCAGGCGCAGGCGCGCCTCGTAGACCGAGATGCCGGACATCACGGAGTCGGGGCGGGCGAGGTAGACGTACTCGAACGAGCACGGGATGAGTCGCGGATCCTTCGCGCACTGGCGGCTGGCCATCCGGCCGTCGGGGGTGATGAAGACCGCCTCGCCGGGAGCGACGTCGCGGACGATCTCGAAGCCCTGCGCCTCGAGCACGAGCGACTCTGAGGCGACGACCCAGTCGTCCGGCGCGCCGGTGTTGCTGCGGCGGCCGACGATGAGCGGGCGGATGCCGAAGGGGTCGCGGAACGCCAGCAGCCCGACGCCGGCGATCAGCGCGATGGTGGCGTAGGAGCCCTCGACGCGCTCGTGCACGCGGGCGACGGCGTCGAACACCTCGTCGGCGTCGAGGTCGCGGCCCGACATCGAGGCCTGCAGCTCGTTCGCCAGCACGTTGACCAGCAGCTCCGTGTCGGAGGTGGTGTTGAGGTGGCGGCGGTCGATGCGGAAGAGCTCCTCGGTGAGCTCGCGCGTGTTCGTGAGGTTGCCGTTGTGAACGAGGATGATGCCGTACGGCGCGTTCACGTAGAACGGCTGGGCCTCCTCCTCGCGCTCGGCGTTGCCCTTCGTCGCGTAGCGCACGTGGCCGAGGCCCATGGATCCGAGCAGCGAGCGCATGTCGCGGGTGCGAAACGCCTCGCGGACCTGTCCCGCGGCCTTCTTGATGTGCAGGGTGCTGCCGTCGGCGGTCGCGATGCCGGTCGAGTCCTGGCCGCGGTGCTGCAGGAGGGAGAGGCTGTCGTAGATGGACTGGTTGACCGGTCCGGAGGACACGATCCCAACGATTCCGCACATGCCGGAGGGGCTCCCAAGGGGATAGCAGGGGGGTTTGACGGTCCATCCTGGCACGCGGGGGACTCATCCCCTAATGGTTCGCCGTGGGCGGATCCGTGGTCGCGGGGGTGCTCAGGGCGGCGTCGACCGGCGGATCGGCCGGGCGGTCGGTCGGGGAGCCGCGCGGCCGCTCAGCTGCTCGGAGCCGTCCAGGCTCCGGCGAGGCTGCGGTCCAGGACGCGGCGCCAGCCCTGCGGAGCCGCGGACTCGCGGCTGGTCGTGCCCGCCATCCAGAGCAGGGCCATCAGGTCGTCGTGGGTGAAGTCGGGGGAGAGGGATCCGTCGCGGTGGGCGGCCTCGACGAGATCCCGGCCGAGCTCGATCGAGCGGTCGCAGGCCTCGATGAGGGCGACTGCGTCGGGGAAGCGGCGCAGCATCGCGTCGTTGAGGGCGGGGTCCTCCAGCTGGAGGTCGATCATCCCGGAGACGAAGCGCTCCAGGCGTCCGCGGGAGGACCGCTCGGCGAGAGCGCGCTCGGTCAGGCCCTTCAGCTTCTCGCCGGCGACGGCCGGGACGACGGCGTCGATGAGCTCCTCACGGGAGCCGACGCGGTTGTAGAGGGTGCCGATGCTCACGCCGGCGTGACGGGCGATGTCCTCGAGGGGGGCGGCGAGGCCGCGGGAGCCGAAGACCTCGAGGGCGGCGGCGTGCAGCTTCTCGACGTTCCGCTGCGCGTCCCGGCGCAGGACCTTCTGCTCGTCCACGCGATCCTCCCGATGATCTTGAGGTGCCACTCAACTTATGGTCCAATGAGTCTTGAGGCTGACCTCAACTTAGCAGCCCCGCTCATCGCGCCCCGGGGCGCACGACGACAGGACCTCCCATGCCCCTTCTCACCGTCGTCGGCGCGGGCCCCGGCCTCGGCCTCGAGATCGCCCGCGTCTTCGGCCGGGCCGGCTTCACCGTCGCCCTCGTCTCGCGGAACCAGGAGAAGCTGGACGGCCTGGCCGCCCGCCTCGCCGAAGAGGGCATCGAGGCGACGGGGTTCGCCGCCGACATCGCGCAGCCCGAGACCCTCACCGCCGCGCTGCGGGCGATCCGTGCCGACCTCGGTCCGATCGACGTCCTCGAGTTCTCCCCCGCCGACTCCGCTCTCACCCCGGTCGGCGTCCTGGACGTCACGCCCGAGAACCTGCAGCCGCAGATCGACTTCTACCTCGGCGGCGCGCTCCGCGCCGTCGGCGAGGTGGTTCCGGGCATGATCGCCGCCGGCAGCGGGACGATCCTCGTCACCACCGGCGGCGGCTCCGTCGCCCCGCACGCGGCGCTGGCGAACATCAACATCGCCGCCGCGGGCCTGCGGAACTGGGTCCTCAACCTCCACTCCGCGCTCGAGCCCCGGGGCGTCTACGCCGCCCACGTGGCGATCACCGCGCTCATCGACGGCGGCCACCCGGACGCGGCGGCCGAGGTCATCGCCCGGTCCTACCTCGACCTCCACCGCAGCCGCGACCGCGCCGAGCTGCACTACGTGGCCTGGGACGCGTGACCGCGGGCGCGGAGCGGGAGCCGCCGGTGCGGCGGACCCGGATCCGCGCCGCGGCGGGAGAGGGCAGTCGGTAGGGTCGTCGCGTGAGTGATGAGACGAGCAGCTACGCCCGCGCAGGAGTCGACACGGCGGCGGGGGACCTCGCCGTCGAGCTGATGAAGTCGGCGGTGTCGGCGACGCACGACAGCCGGGTCCTCGGCGGGGTCGGCGGCTTCGCGGGCCTCTACGACGTCTCCTTCCTCCGCGACTTCCGAGCCCCCCTCCTCGCGACCTCGACCGACGGCGTCGGCACCAAGGTCGCGCTCGCCCAGGCGATCGACAAGCACGACACCATCGGGCAGGACCTCGTCGGCATGGTCGTCGACGACATCGTCGTGGTCGGCGCCCGCCCCTTCTTCATGACCGACTACATCGCGTGCGGCAAGGTCGTCCCGGCCCGCATCGCCGACATCGTCGCCGGCATCGCGCGCGCCTGCTCCGAGACGGGCACCGCGCTCGTCGGCGGCGAGACGGCCGAGCACCCGGGCCTGCTCGGACCCGACGACTACGACGTGGCGGGCGCGGCGGTCGGCGCGATCGAGGCCGACCAGGTGCGCGGCGCCGACCGCGTGCGCGACGGCGACGTCGTGGTGGCGATGGCCTCCTCCGGACTGCACTCGAACGGCTACTCGCTCGTGCGCCACATCCTCGCCGAGCGCGGCATCGGCTTCACCGACCGCTCCGAGGAGCTGGGCGGCGTGGTCGGCGAGGTGCTGCTGGAGCCGACCCGCCTCTACACCCGGCCCCTCCTCGACCTGCTCGACGACGTCGAGCTCGGCCCGGCCGTCCACTCCATCAGCCACGTCACCGGCGGCGGGATCGCGGCGAACCTCGCGCGGGTGCTGCCGCGCGGCTCCTGGGTCGAGGTCGAGCGGGCGAGCTGGAGCCCGTCCGACGTGTTCCGCGCGCTCGCCGGGATGTCCGGCGCGACGCTCGAGAGCACCGAGGGCACCTGGAACCTCGGCATCGGCATGTTCGCCGTGGTCGCGGCGGAGGCGGCCGACGGCGTGATCGCACGCCTCGAGCGCTCGGGCGTCCCGTCGTGGGTCGCGGGCCGCGTCTCGACGGCCGCGCGCGGGTTCGAGGGCTTCGAGCAGGGCGCGAAGGGCGTCGACGGCGGAGCGGTCCGCCTGGTCGGGTCCTACGCGGGCTGATCCCCGGAGGCGCCGCGGATCAGCGCGGTACGGCGTGCGCGCGCTCCCAGGAGTGCTCGTGCCGGGTCAGCAGCCACGAGCCCGCCGCGCAGAGGGCGCAGGCGGCCGCGGTGGCGAGCAGGGCGGTCGCCCAGGTCGGGGCGTCGCGGCTGACGAGCAGGTTCGCGGAGGCGACCAGCACGCCGAGGCCGGCGCCCGCGCTGGTGCCGAGCACGAACGGGCCGTCGCGGCGGCTCGCGACGCGCACCGCGACCATGCCGGCGACCGCTCCCGCGCCTCCGACGACTCCGATGCCCGCGCCGGAGGCCGCTCCCATGAGCAGGCCGAAGCTCACCAGCCCGGGCGGTCCGTCGGCGGCGAGGACGCCGGGCAGGTAGAGGACCAGGGCGACGGCGGCGCCGACCGCGCCGCCCACCAGGATCGCGCCGACCAGCAGGGCGGCGGTGACGTAGCCGACCCGCGCGACAGGCCGCGCGGATCCTCCGGGTTCGAACATTCGCGGCTCCATCGACGCGGCCCGCGGGGCAGCGGGCGGTCCTCGGACAGTACGCCCGAACGCCCCTCGGCGGAACCGTCGTCGGGGATCGGCGGGGCTAGCGCCGGAGGGTCTCGCTCGGGAGCTCGCCGAACCGCGTCGCGTAGTGCTGGGCGAAGCGGCCGCCGCTGATGAACCCCCAGCGTGCGGCGACGTCGCCGACCACCAGCGAGCCGATCGATCCGGCCGAGAGCTCCTCGTGCGCGCGCTCGAGGCGGACGTCGCGCAGGTAGTGCCGCGGGGTCTCGCCGAAGGCGCGCTGGAACGCCAGCTGCACGCCGCGGACCGTGAGCCCGGCCGCGTCGGCGATGTCGGCCACTCCGAGGGGCAGATCGGCGTTGGCCTGCACGAACTCCACGGCCCGGCGGAGGCGCCGCGCGCTGACCGAGGGCGGCACGGCCGGCAGCGGGGCGATGCGGTGGGCGAAGGTCTGCAGGGCGGCGAGCGCGGCGATGCGGGCGACGCCGTCGCGCTGCAGCACGGTGGGCGTGTGCGCGGAGGCGAGGGTGTCGCGCAGGAGCCGGATCGCCGCCCACCAGGCGGTCGTGTCGCGCGCCACAGGGGCGAACCGCAGCGGGCCGGGCTCGGTGCCGTGCAGCTCCGCGGCGATCGCCTCGAGGTGGGCGGCCTCGAAGTGCACGAGCGCGTCGCGGTACTCGAGGGCCTCGAAGCCGAAGGGCCGGCCGCTCGGGAACATGGCCGGGCGGCCGACGACGAGGCGGTGCTCGTCGCGCCCCAGATCGAGGGAGGCGCGCCCGGCGGTCAGCCAGAGGGCGACGTAGACGTCGCTCGGGGCCACCGTGCCGCGCACGCGGCCCAGGAAGGAGGCGGAGTGGAGGCTGACGGGCCCGGGCCCGGTCGTCGTGTAGCGGAACGCGAACGGCACGACCGAGCGTTCGGCCCGGAAGCCGGAGCCGTTGTACGAGCCGGCGTAGAAGTCGCGCGCCTCGTCGAGGTCGTTCCCGCGACGCTCCGACTGCCACACGGGCAGCCGTGCGGACGGGGAAGTGCTCATCCAGTCAGTGTCCCAGGGGGCACCGACATTCTGCACTCAGTGGCGGAAAGCGGGAGAACGTGCTCAGCCGAGCGACCCGCGCTCCAGGTCGGGTCCCTCACCCGCCGGATCCCCGTCCGCACGCGAAACGGGGCCGCCCCGAGGGAGCGGCCCCGATTCACGGGAGGAGTCACGCACGCTTCTGGTGCGGCTCCTCGACGAGGTCCGTGTCGTCGCCGTCGTCCTCGGCGTCGATCCACTTCGAGTAGTCCGGCTCGTCCGGGTGGCTGAGCTCGCGCTCGAGCGCGCTGTAATCGACCGCCGGGCTGAACGACTTCAGCTCACGGGCGATCTTGGTGTTCTTCGCCTTCTGACGGCCGCGCCCCATGGGTGACCCCCTCACGATGACAGGCCAGACGGGCAGTGAGCCGGCTGGGGAAAAGAGCAGACAGGGAAAGTTGAAATCTACGCGGTAGTTTAGCAGACGGGGGACACGCCACCCCGGGCCTCGATCTGCCGGACGGCCGCCCATCCTCGACCGCGTCAGGAGCACCGTGGACAGCGTCGCCCCACCGCGTCCCGTCGTGGTGATCGGCGCGGGCCAGGCGGGTCTGTCCGTGGCCTACTACCTGCGCCGTCTCGGCCTCGTCCCCGGGCGCGACCTGATCGTCCTCGACCGCGGTTCGGAGCCCGGCGGGGCCTGGCAGTTCCGCTGGGAGGCCCTGCGGCTCGGCTCCGCGCACCGCGTGCACGATCTCCCGGGCATGGAGCGGATGGGGCTGTCGTTCCGCACGGCCGATCACCGGCGACCGGCACGGGACGTGGTCCGCGAGTACTACGGGCGCTACGAGGAGGAGCTCGGTCTCGAGATCCGCCGTCCGGAGTCGGTGCGGCGCGTCACGAGTGCGACGCCGCACGACACGGGGTCGCCGCTCGTCGTCGAGTCCGACCGCGCGGTCGAGCGCGCGAGCCTGCTCGTCAACGCGACCGGCACCTGGGGATCGCCCTTCGTACCGCACTACCCCGGGCGCGACCGCTTCCGCGGCGTGCAGATCGACCCGACCGAGTACGTCCGCGCCGAGGACTTCGCCGGGAAGCAGGTGCTCGTGGTCGGCGGCGGCACCTCGGCGATCGGCTTCCTGCTGGAGCTCGAGCGGGTGGCGCGCTCACTGACGTGGGCGACGCGGCGACCGGTGGTCTACCACGACGGCGAGCAGCTGGCGATGGAGTCGGCGGTGGAGGCGGTGGCCGAGCAGGACCGCGCCGCCCGCGCCGGGCTGCCCCTCCCGAGCATCGTCGGCGGCACGGGCGTGCAGCGCACCCGCCGGGTGGTCGCCGGGATCGAGCGCGGGCTCCTGCACGAGCGGGGGATGTTCTCGTCGATCGAGGAGGAGGGCGTGCGCTGGCCGGACGGCTCCTTCACGCGCGCCGACGCGATCATCTGGGCGACGGGCTTCCGGCCGGAGCTGCGCCACCTCGCTCCGCTCGGGCTGCGCGAGCGCGAGGGCGGCATCGCGGTCGCCGACGGAGCCTCGCTGACGGATCAGCGCGTCTTCTTCGCCGGCTACGGCCCGACGGCCTCGACCATCGGGGCGAACCGCTCGGGCCGGCGCATCGCGCGCGCGGTCGTGGCGCGCCTGCCCTGAGCGCGCCTGCCCTGAGCCGGCCTGATCTGAGCCGGTCCGCCCTGAGCGGCGCGGCGCCTCAGATCCTGCCGTCCCAGTCCACCGGCACCACGGAGCCGCGGTAGCGGATCCCGTCCACGCGGATCGGCCCGGCGAGCGCGGGCGAGAGCGGCGCGACGACCAGGGTGTCGCCTCCGGGAGCGAGCCCCAGCGCCGCCGACAGCACGGCGACGGAGGCGGCCGCCGACCAGGCCTGCGGTCGGCAGGCCGCCGGGTACGGCACCGGCGCGTGCACCTCGGCGGCGGGGTCGCCCGAGTGCAGCTCGGGCATCCGGTAGCCGAAGCCCTCGGCCGCGGCGATCAGTCCGCGCGAGAGGGTCGTCGCCTCCGCCCCGAAGCCCTCCCGGGCGAGCCCGGTGACGGCGATCGCGGTGTCGTGGGCCCAGACGGAGCCGCCGTGGTACGACAGCGGCCAGTAGCCGCCCGAGCCGGTGTCCAGGGTGCGCAGGCCGAAGCCCGAGTCGAGCCCGGGGGAGACCAGCAGCTCGGCGACCCGGGCGGCGTGCTCGGGGGAGAGGATGCCGGTGCCGAGGAGGTGGCCGAGGTTGCTGGTGATCGTGTCGACCGGGCGCCCGGCCGCGTCGAGCGCGATCGCCGGGTAGCCGCCGTCGGCGTCGTCGATCCAGAACGCCTCCGCGAAGCGCGCCTTCAGCGTCGACGCCGCCTCGCGCCACTCCGAGCCGTCACGGCCGAGGTGCTCGAGCAGCGCCGCTCCGCCGACCATGGCCTCGTGGGCGTAGGCCTGCACCTCGCAGAGCGCGATCGGACCCTCCGCGAGCGTGCCGTCGCGCCACTGGATCGAGTCGCCCGAGTCCTTCCAGCCCTGGTTGGCGAGGCCGTGCCCCGTGGTGTCGACGTACTCGAGGAACCCGTCGCCGTCGGAGTCGCCGTCGTCGCGGAGCCAGCGCAGCGCCGCCTCCAGAGCGGGCAGCAGCTCCTCGACCTCGTCGTCCGGGAGCCCCCAGCGCCAGGCGTCGTGGAGGAGGCAGACCCAGAGCGCGGTGGCGTCGACCGTGCCGAAGTAGAGCGGGGGCAGCGAGACGCCCTCGCCGGGGATCTCGAGGGTCGTGGCGCGCAGCTCGTGCATGATCCTGCCCGGCTGCTCGGCGGTGTCCGCGACGTGGCGGGTGCCCTGCAGGCCTGCCAGGACGCGGAGGGTGGAGGCGGCGATCCCGGTCCCGAGGGGGAGGAGCATCCGCGCCGCCCAGATCGAGTCGCGGCCGAAGAGGGTGAAGAACCACGGCGCTCCCGCGGCGAGGAAGGGCTCGCCGGGGCGCTCCACGGTGACCATGCGCAGGGCGTCGAGGTCGTCGAGCGCGGCGCGGCACCAGGAGGCGAGGCGGGAGTCGCCGGTCTCGAGCGCGGTCCCCGCCCATTCGGCCGGTCCGGACGCGGCGGCGACCACGGCGGAGGCGTCCTCCGCGGCGACGCTCCACACGACCTCGACGCTCCCGCGGGCCGGGACCACGACGCTCCAGGTGAGCACCGTGCCCGAGATCGAGGCGCCGGGCGCGCGCAGCTCGGCGCGGACCGGGCCGTGGGTCCAGTCGAGGCCGCCGTCCACCAGAGCGGTCGCGAAGGAGGGCTCGTCGCGGAGCCCCGCCTTCACCACGTGCACGAGCGAGAAGTCGGGGTCGAGGGTCAGCTCGACGGTGGTCGCGACCTCGTCGGGCAGCGCCGACTCGAGGCGGATGCTCTCGCGGACGCCGCCGGCGGAGACCTCCCGCGAGCGGACCACGCGGATCCGCGGGTCCGCGGCGGCGTCGTCGAGATGGCGGGCGAGCGCGGTGAAGCGGGCGGAGGAGGCGCCGTCGCGGCCGGTCGCGATCGCCTCGAGCGCCGCGCCGCCCACCCGGAGGGAGGCGCCCGCGAGCACGCGCACGTCGCCGAGGTAGAGCCCGTGCACGGGGCGGGAGCCGACCTCGCCCGCCTCGTCCGACCACAGCTGCACGGGTGCGCGGAGCAGGACGAGGGAGTCGTGGAGGAGGGGCTGGCGGGGCGGGGTCTGTCGGTCGTCGCGCTCGGTCGTCACGGTCGACTCCTCACTGGATCGTCGGTGCTGGGGGCGTGCCGCCGATCGTCCTCTGCCGGCCCCGGGAGTGCCGGAGCGTGGCGGACGGTTGACAGCGGCGTCGTCGGAGGTAACCTTACCGAAGGATTTGATCGATCAAACCGGTGGATCCGGCCAGGTTGGAACGATCAAGAGCACGTCGAGGAGGACGCATGGCACTGCCGACCGTCGAGGACGTCGCCCGTGCCGCCGGCGTCTCGCGCCAGACCGTGTCGAACGTGCTCAACAGCCCGCACATCGTCCGCGACAGCACCCGCGAGCGCGTCGAGAAGGCGATCGGCGACCTCAACTACCGGCCGCACGCCTCGGCCCGCCGCCTCCGCACCCGCAAGTCCGGCACCATCGGCGTCCGGATGGACCGCGTGCTCGACGGCATCTCCGGCAGCCTGCTCGACCGCTTCCTCCACGCCGTCACCGAGCAGGCCGACGCGCGCGGCATGCGCATCCTCCTCTACACGGCGAAGAGCCCGGAGGAGGAGATCGAGCGGATCGGGCGCCTCCGCGACGGAGCCGACGTCGACGCCTTCGTGCTCACCTCCACCTTCTACGGCGACCCCCGGACCGCCTGGCTGATCGAGCAGGCCGTGCCCTTCGTCACCTTCGGCCGCCCCTGGGGCGTCGACGACCGCAACGACCCGCAGCACCTCTGGGTCGACGTCGACGGCGCCGCCGGGCTCGCCCAGGCCACGGCGCACCTCGCCGACAGCGGCTGCTCCCGCATCGGCTTCCTCGGCTGGCCGAGCGGATCCGCGACCGGCGACGACCGCCGCAGCGGCTGGGAGCGGGTGCACCGCGAGCGGTTCCGCGACGCGCCACTGCTCGCCGCCTCCTCCGAGGACGACGTCCAGCAGGCCCGGATCGCGGCCATCGAGTTCCTCCGCTCGACCCCGGAGCTCGACGGGCTGGTCTGCGTCTCCGACTCGCTCGCGCTCGGCGCCTCGATGGCAGCCGTGGCCGTCGGCCGGCCCTCCCTCCCGATCGTCGGCTTCGACAACACCCCCGTCGCCGCGGCCGTCGGCCTGCCGAGCATCGAGCAGGACCTCGACGCGGTGGCCGCGGGCGCGCTCGAGCTCCTGCTGGGCGAGCGCGGCGACGACGTCGTCCACCGCTCGCTCGCTCCGGGCGAGGCCCACCGTCTGATCGAGCCCCACCTCGTGCTCCGCACACCCCTCCACCACCCCGCCGACTGAGGCGCCGTCACTCCGACCGGCGCCCCTCCCCACGAAAGGCCAGACCATGACCCCCACCCACCGCGCGGCACGCTGGGGTGCCGCGATCCTCGCCGGAGGCCTGCTGCTTCCGCTCGCCGCCTGCTCGAGCGGCTCCGACTCCGGTGGCGCGGGCGGCGACTCCGCCCTCACCGTGATGATCGGCTCGTCCGGCGACGCCGAGACGACCGCCGTCACCGACGCCGTGAACGCCTGGGGCGAGCAGAACAGCACGACGGTCGACGTGGTCGCCGCCAGTGACCTGACGCAGCAGCTCGGCCAGGGCTTCTCCGGCGGCAACCCGCCCGACCTCTTCTACATGAGCTGGGACCAGTTCCAGACCTACGCGAGCAACCGCTACCTCGAGCCGTACGCCCAGGACGCCGGGAACGCCGACGCCTTCTACCCGGCGCTGCGCGACGCGTTCAGCTACGACGACCGGTTTTACTGCGAGCCCAAGGACTTCTCCACGCTCGGCCTCGTGATCAACACGGACCTCTGGGCGGCGGCCGGCCTCACCGACGCGGACGTCCCCACCGACTGGGCCTCGCTCGAGTCGGCGGCGACGAAGCTGACCGCGAACGGAGTGACCGGGCTCTCCTTCGGCGCCGAGTACGCGCGCATCGGCACCTTCATGAACCAGGCCGGCGGATCGCTCCTCTCGGAGGACGGCACCACCGTCACCGCGGACACCCCCGAGAACGTCGCGGGCCTGACCGAGGTGAAGACGCTGCTCACCGACGGCGTGCTGAAGTTCCCGGCCGCGCTCGACTCCGGCTGGTCCGGCGAGGCGTTCGGCAAGGGCGCGGCGGCGATGGTCATCGAGGGCCCGTGGATCAACGGAGCGCTCGCGGCCGACTACCCCGACGTGAACTACCGCGTCGCCGAGCTCCCCGCCGGCCCCGGCGGGAAGTCGACCTTCACCTTCAGCAACTGCTGGGGCATCCCCGTCGGCAGCGCCACGGCCGAGAAGACGGAGTCGCTCGTGTCGGCCCTGACCTCGGACGAGCAGCAGCTCGCCTTCTCGGACGCCTTCGGAGTCATCCCCTCCACCGAGACCGGAGCCGCCGAGTACGCGACGAAGTACCCCGAGAACGCCGCCTTCGTCTCCGGCAACGACTACGCGGTGAGCCCCGTGGCCTTCGCCGGCGCGGCGACCGTCATCACCGACTTCAACTCGGCGCTCGAGGGCCTCGCGACCGGCGACCCGGAGTCGATCCTCGGCGACCTGCAGACCAACCTGCAGGACGCGCTCGACACCGCGAACGCGAAGTAGCCCGGCCGGGAGGCGGCGGACCCGACCGCCGCCTCCCCGTGCCCGACCGGCACGCCCCACCCCGCGCACGTGAGTCGAAGGAGACGCATCGATGAGCACCACCGCCGCCCCCCGGAGCCGCCGCTCCGGCATCCGCGGGCACGAGGCCCGCTACGGCTGGCTCTTCACCCTCCCGGCGATCGTCGTGATCGGCGTGTTCCTCGTCGTCCCGATCGGCCTCGCCCTCTGGGTCAGCGTCAGCAACTGGAACGGGCTCGGCTCGCCCCTCGGGCCGACCGCGCAGTTCGTCGGAGCCGACAACTACCGCGCGGTGCTCACCGACTCCGGCCTGGCGCAGAAGGACTTCGGCACCGCGATCCGAAACAACGTCTACTACGTGCTGCTCGTGGTGCCGCTGCAGACCGCGCTCGCACTCTTCCTCGCCGTGCAGGTGAACCGGCGGATCCTGCGGGGCCGGGGCTTCTTCCGCACCGCCTTCTACTTCCCCTCCGTCACCTCCTCGATCGCGATCACCGTGATCTTCCTGTTCCTCTTCTCCGCCTCGGGCGTCGTCAACGCGGTGCTCGGCTGGTTCGGCGCCGACGGGCCGACCTGGATGGCCGACCCGACCGGTGTCCTGCACTCGCTCCTGGGCGCCGTCGGCGTCGACGGCTCCGGGCCGCTGGCCGCGGGCGCCCCGCTCGGCCTCACCTGGTGGGACTGGCTGTCCGGCCCGTCCGTCGCGATGTGCGTGCTGATCACGATGGCGATCTTCACCACCTCGGGCACGTTCATGCTGCTGTTCCTCGCGGCGCTGCAGAACATCGGCGCCGAGATCGACGAGGCGGCGCTCATGGACGGCGCCGGCCCGCTCCGGAAGTTCTTCTCGGTCACTCTGCCGATGCTCAAGCCCACGCTCTTCACCGTGCTGACCCTCGGACTGATCGGCACCTGGCAGGTGTTCGACCAGATCTACCTCACCGGAGGAGGGGCGCCGGGCAAGACGCTGCTCACCCCGGCGTACCTCGCCTACGAGTCCTCGTTCACGGATCTCCGCTGGGGTCAGGGCGCCGCGATCGCCTTCATCCTCTTCTTCATCATCGTCGTGCTGACGCTCCTGCAGCGGGCGCTCCTCCGCGAGAAGGGGGAGCCGCGTCGGCGCCCCCGCCGCGCCGCCCGCGCCGACGCCGCGACGACCCTCACCACGGGAGGCATCCGATGAGCACGCTGACCGAGCCCGGCACCCGCGCCCCCGAGAGCCCCGAGCCCGCCGCACCGGTGCCGCACCGCCGCATCCGCCTGGGCGCCCGCGGCCGCGCGTCGCTGATCGGCGGCTACCTGCTGCTGATCGCGCTGGCGCTGGTGTACATCTACCCGTTCCTGATCTCGGTCGCGTCGTCGTTCAAGTCGGACGCCGACGCCACCGCGAACCCGCTGTCGCTGCTGCCCGCGACCTGGTCGTTCGCCTCCTACGAGCGGCTGTTCACCGACGTCCCGCTGCCGCTGTGGACGCTCAACTCGGTGATCGTCACCGTGTTCGTCACCGTCGGCCGGGTCTTCTTCGACTCGCTGGCCGGCTACGCGCTGTCGCGGCTGCGCTTCCGCGGACGGGGCCTGCTGTTCGCGCTGTTCATCGGAGTGATGAGCGTGCCCGCGGTGGTGCTGCTGATCCCGCGGTTCCTGATCCTCAAGCAGCTCGGCCTCTACGACAGCTACGCGGGGATGATCGTCCCGCTGATCGTGGACGCGGCGGGGATCTTCATCATGAAGCAGTTCTTCGACTCGATCCCGCTCTCCATCGAGGAGGCCGCGCGGATCGACGGGGCCGGAGTGTTCCGGACCTTCCGCTCGATCGTGGTGCCGATGGCGCGTCCGGCGATCGTGACGCTGTTCATCCTGTCGTTCCAGGGCTCGTGGAACGAGTTCTCGCACTTCGTGGTGTCTCGGCAGTCGCCGGAGCTCAACACGCTGACGACCGGAGTCGCGTCGCTCGTGTCGGGGCAGCTGGGCACCGGCAACCAGTACCCGCTGCAGCTCGCGGCCGCGGTGCTGATGTCGATCCCGGTGGCCGTCCTGTTCTTCGTCTTCCAGCGGCGGATCATGAACACGACCGAGGGCGCGGAGAAGGGCTGACGCGGGGGCTCCGGCTCCTGCTGAGCGAGCATCGCGCGTGGGTGACCGGTTCCTGCTGATCGAGCAGCGCACAGGGCGCGTATCGAGATCCGTGTCCGTGCGACGGGCCTCGATACGCCCCTGCGGGGCTGCTCGACCAGCATGCGGGAGTGCCGCCGCTACTTCGCGAGGAACTCCAGGACGACGCGGTTCCACTCCTCCGGGTGGCTCACGGTCACTCCGTGCGGGGCGCCGTGGACGACGTGCAGCTCGGAGCCGGGGATCGCCGCGTGGGTGCGGGCGCCGGAGCCCTCGAACGGAACCGTGCCGTCGCCGTCGCCGTGGATGACGAGCGCGGGCACCGACACGTTGGGCAGGTCCTCGCGGAAGTCGGTGGTCGCGAACGCCGTCATGCAGGCGAGGGCCGCGTGCTTGGCCGACTGCTTCGCCAGAGCGATCGCCTCCTGGCGCTGCTCCTCCGTCACCTTCAGCACGCCGTCGACCGAGAAGAAGTCGGTGGTGAACTGGTCGTAGAAGTCGTCCTCGCTCTTCGTGAGGCCCGCGGTCATCTGCGCGGCCTGCGCCTTCTCGAGCGGGCCGTCCGGGTTGTCGTCCGTCTTCATCAGGTACGGCGGGACGGCCGAGGCGAAGACGACGCTGTGCAGGCGATCGGCGCCGTACTTCGTGAAGTAGCGGGCGACCTCGCCGCCGCCCATCGAGAAGCCGACCAGGGTGACGTCCTGCAGGTCGAGCTCGGTGAGGAGGGTGTGCAGGTCCTCGGTGAGCGTGTCGTAGCTGTAGCCGGTGAGCGGCTTGTCGCTGCGCCCGAAGCCGCGGCGGTCGTAGGTGACGACGCGGTAGCCGGCCTCGGCGAACGCGGGGACCTGCTCCTTCCACGACTCGCCCGAGAGGGGCCAGCCGTGGATGAGGACCACGGGGCGGCCCGATCCGCCGGTGTCGTCGACGTGCAGGTCCGTGTCCTTGAAGAGTCCGTGGTGGGCGGTGATCTCGGCCATGGCGAGTGCTCCTTCCGGCGCCGACGATCGGCGTCACTTGATGTTCGAGGACGTCCCTGCGAGCGGATGGCCGGGGCGGGGAGGGTTGACAGCTCCTGTCACTCCGCGACGACGGCCGCGGCGAGGCCCCGCAGCGCGGTGTGCAGCCCGGGGCTCATGGGCAGCCCGGCGTCGAGCACCGCGTTCGCGGCGGCGACCAGCACCGGTGCCGCGGGGGAGGAGACCACGGTGAGGCCGGCGGGCGGATCCGCGTCGCCCGGGGGCCGCACGACCAGGACGAGCCGGGAGCTGGGAGCGCTCGTGCTGATCGTCGCTCCCGATCGGGCGGGCAGCACCGCGAGGGTGCCGCGGCCGACGAACTCGCGCTCCTCCCGACTGGTGACGGTGAACGCGCCCTCGAGCGGGAGCAGGAGCACCACCGACCCCGGGTCGGCGCGGGGGCTCGGGCGGAAGTCGATCGTGCCGGCCGTGTGCCAGATCCGCCGGAGGAGCACGCCCTCGGCGGCGGCCTCCTGACCGGTGACGGCGAAGGCGGGGTCGGGCCCGGCCTCGGCGTGGCGGGCCCGCAGCCAGTACCGGGCGGAGTCGCCGCGGAGGGGCATCGGGCGGATCAGCGGATCGGACACGGCGGCTCCCGAGGAACGCGGACCTGAATCGGCCGAGACAGTGAGGAACCATCATCCTAGGAGCGGCGGGAGGCGTCGTCCCCGGAGTGGCGCGTCCTCACATGCGGATGCCGCCCCGGCCGCGCTGAGCGCGACGCCGGAGCGGCATCCGAAGAGTGGTGCGGACTACTGGAATCCGCCGCCGCGGTCCTCCGGGTCCTCGATCGGGTCGGAGTCGGGCGTGTCGATCGAGTAGGTCACGTGGACCGCCTCGCCGACCTCCTTGGCGGAGACGGCGTTGTAGACGAGGTGCGTCTCCTGGCCGTCGACGGCGGCGTAGACGTCGACCTCCTTCTCGTAGCCCCCCTCGGTGCTGACGCGGTTCTCGGTCTGGCCGTCGAACGGCCCACCCTGGAAGAAGGCGAGGTAGCTCTCGCCCTCGGCGAGTGCGCGGATGTCGTTGCTCATGCCCCCAGGTCTACCACTCGGCGCCTCCCCGCCGCTCGGCCTTGCGCTCGGCGGGCGGAGGAGGGCCGGGGCGGCGGCGGCCTTGCCTCGAGGCGGCGGCACTGCTCGACGGGATCGCTCCGCACGCGCCGTCAGGGCACGTGCCGCTGCGTGATCGAGGCCGTCGGCCCGCTCAGCGCGATCTCGGCGAGCGCGCCGTTGACCAGGGGCATCTGCGGCGGCTGGTGCCCGGTGTCGACGTCGAGGATCACCGGCACGCCGAGATCGCCGAGAGCGCGCCGCACCGCGTCCTCCTGGCTCAGCTCCGGCAGGGACGCGCCCGCGGTCCGGCCGATCAGGACGCCGGTCGCCTGCTCGAACCAGCCCGCGAGGCGGAGGGAGGTGAGCATCCGGAGCACCGAGACGGAGTCGGACCCGGCCGCCTCCAGATAGACGACGGTGCCCTCCGGCGCGTGCCGGCGAGCGAAGCCCGGAATGTCGCCGTAGGGCGTGCCCGCGAGCAGGGACACCGTCTCGAGGCATCCGCCGATCAAGCGGCCGGACATCGCCGCGTCCGCTGCCCCGTCGAGCGAGCGCCAGCGGGTCGGCTCCTCGTAGGCCCGATCGCGGTCGAGCGGCTCGTCCGCCCACGCACCCCACGGACGGCTCCGGCGTCGCGGCGCGGCGTGCTGCGTGAACGCGGCCCCGGGCTCGAGGCCGGCGACCTCCGTCCAGCGGTGGAACCCGACCGGCAGCTCCCACGGCTCGTCCATCAGATTGGCGCCGTGGATCGTCGCGAGCCCGGTCGTCGTCGTCAGGGGCAGGAGCAGCGTCGAGACGTCCGACCAGCCGACGAACCAGGGCCGGGCCTCCGCGAGGGCGTGCCAGTCGAGCCTCTCCAGCAGCTCGACGGCGAGCTCGCCGCCCCATGGAGGAAGGACCGCGTCCCCGCTCCGGAAGGCGTCGTGCAGGTCGGCGGCCCGATCCGCGGCGGACGCCGGAACGAGTCCGCCGAGGAGGGCGTGCGGCCGGACCCGGACGTCGTATCCCGCCGAGCCGAGTCGGCGCGCGGCGTCCTGCAGCCGGTCGTGCAGGTACGCGGGGACTCCCATCGAGGGCGCGGGCACCTCCACCCGGCCTCCGACGCGGAGGGGTGCGGGGTACGTGATGCTCGCCATCCGACGACGCTAATGCCCCTCGCGGCGACCGGCTTCGGATGCCCGGTCCGGCGAGTACCTCCGCGCCCTTCCTGCCCCGACTCGCGGGCGGCCGCTGAGCGCGATCGCGAGAGGGGTCGGCGCGAGTGCCGCGCCGCCCACCCGCCCACTCGTGCGCAGCGCCGCCCGCCGGGAAGAAAGATGGGGCCAGGAGGCGCACCGGAACGTGACGTCCCGGTCTCGCGCAGGCGTCTCGGCTCCGCTGCTGCCTGCGGCGATCAGCGCCACGCGGCGCCTTCAGCTCGTGAGGCGGCCGATCTCATCGTCGGAGAGGAGGCGGTCGGAGTAGAGCACGATGCGAGCCGCGGGGTCGGGGCTGTGCGCGTCGGGGCCCTCCCACCTCCGGTCGAGACCGAGTCGAGCGACCGTGCGGTGCGATCGCTCGTTGTGTTCCGCGACGACCGCGGTCACGGGGAGCTCGGGTCGGAGCCGCCGCGCCCGCGCGATGCCTGCGGAGGCGACCTCCTGGGCGTACCCCCTGCCCCAGTGGTCCGGATGGACGGTGAACGCGACGTTCCAGGCCGTGTCGGCGAGGAGGGTGCAGCCGCCGATCCCGATCGCACCGTCCGCGCCGCCCTCGGGACTCCGCAGCCGGACGACCCAGCTGCTGAGGTCGTCCCGTTCCCGCTGCGCCGTCCGGTGGGCGAGCACCGCCCGGGTCTGCTCGACGGAGCCGTGTCGGAGGAGGGGGTCGCCCGCCGCGATCCGCTCGTCGGAGTACAGCCGCCACAGCTCGTCCAGATCGCTCTCGGCGGGACGGAACAGCCGGAGCCGCTCGGTCGTCTCGTCGGGGCGATCACCGGCGCCGATGCTGCTGCCGCTCGCTCGAGGCGGGACTCGGGGCCATCGGGGCGGTCGCCGAGGAGTGAGGCGAGCGCGGTGACCGCGCCTGGACGTCCACCCGCTCAGCCCGTGATCAGGCCGGTGAGGCGGTCGGCGGCGGCTCCGACGGTCGAGACCGCATTGACCGTGACGAGGCAGGCGATTCCCCAGAACCAGGTGCGACCGGGTGCCCCGGCGCTGCGCCGCTCGAAGGCGAGCCACCAGGCGCCGACCACCGAGACGCACGCCGCGACCACCGAGCCGAGCGCCATGCGGACGTACTCCTCGGGACCGGGGGAGGACCAGGCCGTGGTCGCGAGGACGATGAGCAGCGGGACCACGATCATGCCCAGCGCGCCGAGCAGCACCGCGTGGAGGTGACTGCGGGGAGGGGCCCCGGCCGTCGTCGTCGCGGTCCGCGTCCGTGTCGTGTCCATGCCGCGTCCCCCGTCGCCGCGGTCCGGTCCGCGCTGCCCCGACGCTATCCGCTCGCCGTCCCGCCGTCACCCAGCACCTCGAAGTGGGCCGCGTGCCCGGGTGGGGTCAGCACCGCGCCGCCCCGGCCGAACGCCGAGAACGTAGGATGTCCGGGATGACGATCGGACGCCGCCTCTTCCTCTCGGGAGCCGCCACGGGAGTCGGGCTCCTGGCCCTCGCGGGCTGCACGCCGTCGCGTCCGACGCCGACCCGCTCGGTCACGAAGGCCCCCGTGCCCACGCCGAGCACCACCGCCGTCCCCGCGCCGGCCGCCTTCGTGCGCTCCGCCTGGGCCGAGGATCCGTACGCGCTCGGCTCCGTCTCGTACCTGCCCGTCGGCGCGACACCGCAGCACCGCACCGACCTGGGCACCGCGGTCCTCGACCGCGTCTTCCTCGCGGGCGAGGCCACCGACACGGAGGCGCCCGGCACACTCCAGGGCGCCTGGAGCTCCGGGGTCCGCGCGGCCGCCGAGATCAGCGCCGTCGCCGACGAGGGCGAGCGGATCGCGATCGTCGGGGCCGGCCTCGCCGGAGCGGTCGCCGCGCGGCGCCTGTCCGACGCGGGCTTCGACGTCACCGTGGTCGAGGCGCGCGAGCGCACCGGCGGCCGCATCGCCACCGCGACTCCGGACGGCTGGCCGATCGCCGTCGAGACCGGAGCCTGGGCCCTCACCGGCGCGGGAGCCGCCCTGCGCGAGAGCATCGCGGACGCGGGCGTCGTCACGACCGCGGTCGACCTCGCCGACGTCCGCTCGAGCGACGCCGGCGGCGCGGCCCTCGACACCGGCACCACGGGCGCCGACGCCCTGACCCGTGCTCTCGAGTGGGGAGCGGAGCAGCCGGAGGACCTGGCGCTCGCCGAGTCGTTCGCCGGCTCCGGAGCGCCCGACCCCGCCGAGGCCGAGCCGGGCTCCGGCGACGGCGACGCCGCCCGCGTGGCGGCGCACCTCGCCGGGACGACCGCACTGCGCACCGGCGCCGCTCCCGAGGAGCTCTCCTCCTGGTACGGACTGGGAGACGCCTCCGCCGCCACGACCGCGGAGGAGCTGAGCGACGACTCCGGCGACGCGCTGCTGACCGACGGGCTCGCGCCCCTGGTCGACACCTTGCTCGCTGACGTCGAGGTCTCGCTGCGCGCCGTGGTGAGCGGCATCGGCTACACGGAGACCGGCGTCAGCATCCGCCTGGGCACCGGCGAGTCGTTCACAGCCGACCGGGTGCTGGTCACCGTGCCGATCGGGGTGCTCCAGACGGACGCGATCGCCTTCGACCCGCCGCTCCCGTTCGCGCAGCGCGCGGCCGTCGCGGCCCTCGGCTCCGGTGTCGTCGAGACGCTGTGGCTGCGCTTCGACGAGGCGTTCTGGGAGGCCGACGCCCCCGCGCGCTGGTCGCTCGTCGGCTCCGAGGCGGGCATCACCGAGTGGCTCAACCTCCAGCCGTCGACCGGCGAGGCGGTGCTCGTCGGGCTGGTCGGAGCGGATCAGGCCCTCTCGCTGCAGGACCTCAGCGACGACGAGCTGGTCACCCTCGCGCAGACGGCGCTCGAGCCGTTCGCCGTCGTCCCCGGCTGACGAGCTCGCGGAGCCGCGCCAGCGGCCCCCGCCACTCCGACGCGTGCGCCGCCCCGAGCGGCCGCACCCGGCTGAGCGCGAGGACGAACGCGGCGATGCCGGAGATCAGGCTCAGCACGATCACGTCGTAGAGCACGAACATCACGGGTCCGTCGACCTGGCCGGGGTCGAGGAAGAAGTACGGGTACCAGCCGATGAGGGCCCCGCGGACCAGGGTGATGACGCCCCAGACGATCGGGAAGCCGAGCACGGTCAGCGCCCCGCGCCAGGCGACCGGGCGGCGGCCGGGTCCGAGGATCCAGTCGAGGATCGCGAGCGTCGGGATCACGAAGTGCAGGAGCGCGCTCGACCAGGGCACGTCGACCCGCACGCCGCGGTTGTTGGCCTCGACCGCGATCAGCCCGAAGACGATCCCCGACACGACCATGTAGGTGAGCACGAGCGCCCGCACCGTGCTGAGCCAGCGCGGCTCCCGCTCGCGCGCAAGGGCGACCAGGCCGGACAGGCCCAGCACCACGACCCCGGCCATGTTCGACTGCGTCGTGAAGTAGGCGAAGAAGTTGTCGATCTGGAACGCGCGGAAGCCCAGGGTGTAGAAGAAGTCGCCGACGAGTCCGACCGCGCCCAGCCCGGCGAGGGCCAGGCGGAGGATCGCGAACGCCTTCCGCACACCCGCTCCGATCCGTCGCCGCTGGGCCCGGAGGGCCGGACTTCCGGACGATTCTACGGTCGCCGCGCTCGGAGCTCCCCGAGCGCGCGGCTCCGCCGGACGGGGGAGGCGGGCCCCGCGGAGGCGATCTAGCGTGAGGGATGGCGCGCGCACAGCACGGGAAGGGTTCGGGTCGGATCTCGTCGGAGGAGGCGTCCCGGCGCTGGAACGCGGTCACGGGTCCGCTGTTCCTCGCGGCGGGAGCGGTCTTCGCGGTCCTCGGGAATCCGGTCTGGCCGGTGTTCCTCGTCCTGGGGATCACGTTCCTCGGGCTGCCGGCCCCGGGAGGCCGACGAGCCGGAGCGGAGCGCAGGAGCCGGACCGCGATCGGTGACGCGCGCTTCGCGACGCGGACACTCGCCGGTCGCGTTGCCGGGATAGCGTGCGTGTCATGCCCTTCACGCCGAGCCACGCCGTCGTCGCGCTCGCGTTCTCGAACGGCCGGATCCCCGCCGCGGCCGTGGCCATCGGCGCGATGGTCCCGGACATCGGCATGTACCTCCCGATCGCCGTCGCCCGCGAGTCCACCCACTCCCTCCTCGGCGTCGTCACCGTCGACCTGCTGCTCGGGATGCTCGGCCTCGCGCTGTGGAGCGCGGTCGTCGCTCCGGCCTGGCGCGACCTCGCGCCCGCGCTGGTCCGCTCGCGCCTGCGTCCCCGGCGCTCGCCTCCCCGCGGGGCCGCCGCATGGATCCGCGTGCTCGTCTTCGCGGCCGCCGGCATCGCGATCGGAGCCGCCAGCCACGTGATGTGGGACGGCTTCACCCACCGGGGCGGCCTCTTCGTCTCGGCGATCCCGCTGCTGCAGAAGGAGCTCGGGCCCTTCCCCGGCTTCCGATGGGCGCAGTACGCGAGCGGTGTGCTCGGGCTGCTCGGGCTCGGGATCGGCGCGGTGGTCTGGTACATCGGTCGCCGTCCCCGGAAGCTCCGCTCCGACGGCCGGCAGCCGGTGCGCATCGCGGCCGCGGCCGTGGTGCTCGCGGCCGCGGTGGTTCCCGCCGGGATCGTGCTGGCGGGTGCGGGCATCGATCCGCTCGACGCCGCCTACCGGGCGCACGTGGTGCGGGCGGCGATCCTGCTCGTGGGCGGCGGCGCGGCGGCCGCGGTCGCCGTCGCGGCGGTCTGGTGGCTCACCGGCCGAGGGGTGCGCGGGGCCGTCGTCTGAGACGGCGGAGGACGAGCCTGTCGTCTCAAGGGAGCACGGGCATCCGTCGCGAGGAGGATGCGCCGGTGCATAGCCCACCGATAGCGTCGGACACGGCCCGTTGGGGCGGGCCGCCTTCGGGGGAAGGCACTAAGGGGAAATCGGGGGCTCGCGGCACACGCCGCGGGCCCTCTACCCGTTTCCGGGCCGCTGCCGGCAGCTCCCGTCGCCTCAGCGCCGCTTCGAGCGCGGCCGGTTCTGCGCGGCCGGGCGCTGCGGGATGCGCGGAGCGCCCTCGCCGGCGGCACCCTGGGGGAGCGAGGACGCGGGCGGGATCGGGCGGCGGGTCACCGGGCGCACCGGCTCGCCGCGGCGCGTCTGGCCGGGGATCGGCCGGGAGCGGCGCCCGTAGATGAGCTCGGACGAGTCGAGCAGCCACGGGACCAGCGCCACCGTCACTCCGTGCACCAGCAGGAGCTTCTGGCGGATCCGCCGCGACTTGTGGTTGTGGAGGAACGCCTCCCACCAGTGCCCGACGATGTACTGCGGCATGTAGACGGTGGTGATCTCGGAGCCGTGCTCGAGGCGGTGGGCCTTGATGTACTTGATCAGCGGGTACGAGATGTCGCGGTAGGGCGAGGCCACGCAGCGCAGCGGCACCTCGATGTCCATCTGCGCCCAGTCGGCCTTCAGCTGCGCGGTCTGCGCGTCGTCGATGGAGGAGTGCACCGCCTCCAGCGTCTCGTGCCGCGCCGCGATGGCGTAGTCGAGCGCCTTCAGCGTGGGCTTGTTCATCCGGCCCACCAGCACGATCGCGTGGTCGCCGTTGGCGCCGAAGGTCGTGGTCGGGTCGACCTCGATCTCCTTCTCGACGTCGCGGTAGTAGCGGTAGACGCCGGCCATCAGGACGCCGAGGATCGGCATCACCAGGTAGACGAGCCAGGCGCCGTGGGTGAACTTCGTGATCGTGACGACGACGAGCACCGCGAACGTCAGCGTCGCGCCGAACAGGTTGATGGCCAGGCTCGTGTAGACGGTGCGCGAGCCCTCGCCGTTGCGGATCATCCGCACCCAGTGCTTGACCATGCCCGACTGCCCGAGCGTGAACGAGACGAAGACGCCGATGATGTACAGCTGCACGAGGCTCGTGAGCGAGGCCTGGTAGACGAGCAGGATGATCGCGGCGACGAGCGCCAGGATGATCACTCCGTTGGAGTAGATGAGGCGGTCGCCGCGGGTGTTCAGCGACTTGGGCGCGTAGCCGTCGCGGGCCAGCACGGAGCCCAGCAGCGGGAAGCCGTTGAACGCGGTGTTCGCCGCGAGGAGCAGGACGGCGGCCGTCGCGGCCTGGATGATGAAGAACAGGATCGTGTTGTTGCCGAACGTGGCGGCGGCGACCTGCGCGATCACGGAGCGCTGCGGGGTCGTGGCGCAGTCGGCGAAGCCGACCAGGTGGCAGGCGTTCTCGGCGTAGTGGACGTTCGAGAGCAGGGCGAGGGCGGTCAGGCCGACGAAGAGCACGATCGCGATCGTGCCCATCGCGACGAGGGTGCGCTGGGCGTTCTTGACCTTCGGGGCGCGGAACGCGGGCACGCCGTTCGAGATCGCCTCGACGCCTGTGAGCGCCGCGCAGCCGCTGGCGAAGGAGCGCAGCAGCAGGAGGACGACGGCCGCCTGCGTGAGCTGCTCGCCCTGCACGGTGAAGCCCGCCGACTCCGCGACCGGGGTGTCGCCGAAGGCGGTGCGGACCAGGCCGACGACGACCATGACGAAGACGCTCGCGACGAAGAGGTACGTCGGGACGGCGAAGGCGCGGCTCGACTCCGAGACGCCGCGGAGGTTCACGGCCGCCAGCAGCACCACGAAGAGGATGGCCAGCTCGACCCGCAGCGGCGCCAGCTCGGGTACTGCGGAGATGATGTTGTCGACTCCGGAGGCGACCGACACGGCCACGGTGAGCACGTAGTCCACGAGGAGGGCGGCGGCGACCGTGAGGCCCGCGGTCTCGCCCAGGTTGGTGCGGGCGACCTCGTAGTCGCCGCCGCCGGACGGGTAGGCCCGGATCAGCTGGCGGTAGCTCAGCACCACCACGACGAGGAGGACGACCACGCACGCGGCCACCCAGGGGGCGAAGGTGAGGAAGGAGAGTCCGCCGAGCAGCAGGATCATCAGCAGCTCCTGCGGCGCGTAGGCCACGGAGGAGAGCGGGTCGCTGGCGAAGATGGGGAGCGCGAGCCGCTTCTGCAGCAGCTGTCCCTCGAGCTTGTCGCTGGGGAGCGGCTCGCCGATGAAGAAGTGCTTGGCGGTGCGCAGCTCGGTCGCGTCGGCCGATGATCCGTCCGCGGCGGACGGGGGGCCCTCGTGTGTCACGAGCGATGACACTACTCCGTACGAGGGGGCAGTCAAGACGGCCGGGAGCGGGCCGAGCGGAGGCTGATCCCGCGCTGTGACCGGGAGTTTCCCGGTGCGGCGGGGAGCGGCGGCCGGCGTGCTCGCGGCCGACGCCCCGAGCGGGGGGTCAGCGGCCGTCGCGGGTCGCGGCTCCGATCAGGCCGGTGAGGCTGTCGCGGAGCGCGATGAGCTCCTCGAGGGGGACGTCGAGCCGCTCCACGATCTGAGGAGGAACCTGCAGGGCCTGCTCGCGGAGGGCCGCTCCGGAGGGGGTCAGCGCGACGTCGAGGCGGCGCTCGTCGTCGCTGCTCCGGGCGCGCGTGACGTGGCCGCTCGCCTCCAGGCGCTTCACGAGCGGGCTGAGCGTGGCCGGCTCGAGGCGCAGCGCGGAGCCGAGGTCGGCGAGCGAGCGGGGGCTCCGCTCCCAGAGCGCGAGCATCACGAGGTACTGCGGGTGCGTGAGCCCGAGCGGCTCGAGCACGGGGCGGTACAGCCCGATGACGGTGCGCGCCGCGACGGCGAGGGAGAAGCAGACCTGGTTCTGGAGGGCGAGCGGGTCGGTTTCCACGGCGTCATCCTCTCATCGTGCCCTGATGGTTAGTACACTAAGGATATGACGCGGAAGAAGACCGGCTCCCTCTACCAGCGCTTCAACGCGCGGCTGTTCCCCTGGATCGGCCCGCCGCCGCTCGGCCCGTACGACCAGCCCGAGCAGGAGGCGCCCGCGGGGCAGGCATGCCCGCTCTGCGGCCGGCCGATGTCCGAGCACGTCATCGATCGCTCCGGTCCGCGCACCCAGCTGTACTGCCCGAGCGACCCCTCCTGAGTCGCACGCCCCCGTTCGGGGGTCGGGGGCTTCGGGCGGCGGGGGCGGATGATGAGCGCATGTCCCGTCTGAGCCCCACCGCCGCCCGCGTCGTCCAGTACAGCCGTTTCGGCGACGCGGACGTCCTCGAGATCGCCGAGGTCGAGCGGCCGAAGCCCGGGGCGGGCGAGGTGCTGGTCGAGGTGCTCTCCGCCGGGGTGAACCACATGGAGGCGTTCATCCGGCAGGGCCAGTTCGACTCCGACCACTCCGCGGCCTTCCCGATGCGCCAGGGCACCGACTTCTCGGGCGTCGTCGTCGCCCTCGGTGAGGGCGTCACCGACATCAAGCTCCGCAGCGACGTGGTCGGCCACGCGCTCGTCGGCTCCCACGCGACCCACGTCGTGGTGCCGCGCCGCAACCTCGTCGCCAAGCCCGCCTCCGTGAGCTGGGAGGTCGGCGGCGCGCTGTTCCTCGCCGGAGTGACCGCGTGGCGCGCGCTGGAGGCCACGCATGTGGGACCCGACGACACCGTCCTCGTCTCCGCGGCGGCCGGAGGAGTCGGCAGCCTCGAGATCCAGCTGGCGAAGCTCCGCGGCGCGACGGTGATCGGCACCTGCGGCGAGCGCAACTTCGACTACCTCCGCCAGATCGGCGTGAAGCCGGTGGTCTACGGCGACGGGATCGCCGACCGCATCCGGGCCGCGGCGCCCGGCGGGGTCACGGTGTTCCTCGACAACTTCGGCGGGGAGAACGACGCCCTCGCCGACGAGCTCGGCATCGCGGCGGGCCGCTTCCACTCCAGCGACGACCGCAAGGAGATCGAGCTGCGCGCCGTCTGGCCCGACGCCGAGACCGCCCAGCGCGACACCGAGATCCTCGGCGAGCTGGTCGGCCTCGTCGGCGAGCAGAAGCTGCGGGTGCTCGTCTCGGGCTTCTACCCCTTCGACCAGGTGCAGGACGCCTTCGACGACCTCGAGAAGCGCCACTCGCGCGGCAAGATCGTCCTCGGCATGAACCCGGTGGACCCGGCGAAGGTCACCAAGGCGCGCGACATCCACGAGGCCGGCCGCTAGCCGCACCCTCCCGGCGGCTGTCCGGGCTGCTCTCCGGGCGGCCACAATGGGGCCGTGGCGCGCGGACGCCCGGGAGGAGTGACGCGATGGAGGAGCCCGTCGTCGCGATCGTCTGGATCGTCTCGTTCGTGGTGGTGACCGTCCTGGTCACCGGGCTGTCGGGGCGGGTGAACTGGTCCGCTCCCGTGGCGCTCGTCGCCGTCGGGGCTCTCGCCTCCTTCGTCCCCGGGATCCCGGAGGTGGTGGTCGAGCCGGACGTGGTGCTGTTCGGGATCCTGCCGCCGCTGCTCTACGCGGCGGCGATCCGCACCTCCGTCCTCGACGTCCGCGCTCGCGGCGACAGCATCCTCCTGCTGTCGGTCGGGCTCGTCGTCTTCACGGTCGCGGTGGTCGGCGCGGTGGCCTGGATGGTCGTCCCGGCGATCACGGTCGCCGCGGCCCTCGCGTTCGGCGCGATCGTGGCGCCCACGGACGCGGTGGCGGTCACGGCGATCGCGGGGCGGCTCCGCCTGCCGCGGCGCATGCTCACGGTGCTCGAGGGCGAGAGCCTCCTCAACGACGCGACCGCGCTGGTGGCGCTGAACGCCTCCCTCCTGGCGATCGTCAGCACGGTCACTCCCGGGCGCATCGCGCTCGACTTCGTGCTGGCCGTGGCGGTGGGCGGCGGGGTCGGGATCGGCATCGCCGTGCTGCTCGGGTTCGTGCGCAAGCAGGTGCAGTCGTCCGTCCTGGACACGAGCCTCTCGCTGGTGACGCCCTACGTCGCGTTCATCCCGGCGCAGCTGCTGCACGGCTCCGGGGTGCTGGCGGTCGTGGTCGCGGGGCTCTACCTGGGCTACCGGGCGCCGGTCATCCAGTCCGCGCAGGCGCGGATCGCGGAGTCGCTCAACTGGCGGACGATCCAGTTCCTGCTCGAGAACGCGGTGTTCCTCTTCATCGGGCTGAGCCTGTCGTCGGTGGTGGAGGCGACGGCCGACTCGGGCATCGGGGTCTGGCAGACGGTCGGCATCGGCGCGGCCGTGCTCGCGGCGCTGGTCGGGAGCCGCGTGGCCTGGATGTGCATGACGACGCTGCTGTTCCGGCACGGTCCGCGCCGGCTGCAGCAGCGCGGGTGGACCTGGCCGACCGCGATCGGGGTGTCGTTCGCGGGCATCCGCGGCGTGGTCACCCTCGCCGCCGCGTTCCTCCTGCCCGCGGAGACGCCGCAGCGCGCGTTCCTGCAGTTCCTCGCCTTCATCGTGGTGGCGGGGACGCTCGTCGAGGGGCTCGCGCTCCCGCGGCTCGTCCGCGCCCTGAAGCTGCCGGCCCCGAACGAGATGCAGGAGCACGTCGAGAAGCAGATGCTGCTCGCCGAGGCGCAGGCCGCCGGGCTCGCCCGGCTCGACGCGGAGCCGCAGGACGGAGTGGAGGACCGCGTGCTCGACCGGCTGCGGCGGAACGCGACGTTCCTCGCTGACGCCCTGGAGAACCCGCCGGAGGGCGAGGGCGTGGAGCCGCTCCCGCAGGCCTACAACCGGCTCCGGCGCGTGATGATCGCGGCCGAGCGGGAGGCGGTGCTCCGCGCGCGCTCCGAGGGGCGGTACCAGGAGCCGGCGGTGGTGAGCGCTCTGGCGTTCCTCGACGTGGAGGAGGAGGCGCTGGCGGTCGGGCGGCAGTAGCGCCGGGAGGGCGGGGACCCCGGGCGGGATTCCCGCCCTCCCGGCGGTGCGGTGTCCGGGCTCAGCCCAGGGTGGAGCGGACCGAGGCGCGGGCCTCGTCGAGCGCGGCGCGCAGGGCGTCGACGCTCGCGGTCGTCACGGATCCCGAGGAGGCGGCGGTGCGCAGCTCCGCGCGCAGCTCGTCGCGGAACTCGGTGAGCAGCACCTCGGCGTCGCGCAGAGCGATCCGCGAGGCGGTGCGCGCGTCGGCCGAGGCCGGTGCGGCCTGCTCCGGCGCGGGCTGCTCGGAGGGGGTGCCGGACGTGTCCTGCGGGCGCGGCTCCTCGGCGGAGTGCTCCGGTCGGCGTCCGGGCTCCCGCGAGTCGCGCGCAGCGCTGGCCAGGTCGGCGCGGAGGCTCTTCATCGCCTCCGCGACGCCGAGGCGGACCTCGTCGGCGAGCCGGCGGACGGAGTCGGTGAGCTCCTCCTCGATGTCGCCCAGGTCGGTCGCGCGGTTCGCGAGCTCGGCGCGGCCGGCGTCGGTGATGGAGTAGACGGTCTTGCGGCCGTCGGCCTCCTTCGTGACGAGTCCCTCCTCCTCGAGCTTCGCGAGGCGTGGGTAGACCGTGCCGGCGCTGGGCGCGTAGGTGCCGCCGAAGCGCTCGCTGAGCGCCTGGATCAGCTCGTAGCCGTGGCGCGGCGACTCGGCGAGGAGGTTGAGCAGGTAGAGGCGCAGGCGGCCGTGCGCGAAGACGGGGCTCACAGCGAGCTCCCGTCCATCGGGCGGCGGCCGTCGGCGGGGCCGGCGCCGGGGGAGCCCCAGCCCTCGCCCACCGAGGCGGAGGACGCGGCGACGGACCGGCGGACGACGACCACGTCTCCCGAGACGGAGTTGGCGGCGACGTCGACCCACTTCGAGTCGAGCGAGCCCGTGGTCGAGGTGAAGCCCCGGCCGAAGGTGCCCTTGACGACGGAGCCGTCGAGCTGGAGCGTGCCCGAGACGGTGTTGATGCGGTAGCGGGCGCCGAGGCCCTCGTCGACGCGGATCGTGAGGTCGCCGCTGACGGTGTTGGCCTGGATCCGGTCGGGGGTGCCCTCGGCGTCGACGAACACGCTGCCCGAGACGCCGTCGACGGTGAAGCGGGTGAGCTCGCCGGTCGCGGTGACGTCGCCGGAGACGGTGCGCGCGGTGACGCGGCCGGTGTGGCTGCGGACCGAGAGCTCGCCGTGGACGGTGTTCACCTCGATGTCGCCGTGCAGGCCGTCGACGACGATGTCGCCGCCGACCGTCGAGACGCGGGCGTCGCTGTGGAGGCCCGAGACCAGGCCGTCGGCCGAGACGGTGTCGAACTTGAGGTCGACGCCGCGGGGGACGAGGAGGCTGATGTCGGCGCGGTCGCCGCGGCGGCCGAGGCCCTTCACGACGTCGACGATGGTGTCCCAGCGGAGCTGGACGTGGTCGATCTCGAGGCGGTCGCCGTCCATCGAGACCTTGAGCGGGCGGCCGTCGACGCTGTGGACCTCCACGCGGGCGGTCGGCTCGTCGTGGGCGATGACGTCGATCTGGCCGCCGACGAGGGCGACCTTGACCGAGCGGACGACGTCGAGGTCGATGACCTTCGTCTCGCCGGCCTGTACGAGCCATTTCTCGAGGGACATGAGCTCCTCCTCCTGCACCGGGGTGCCTTTCTGAAACGCGATACATCGCGAGTGGACGAGAGTCACGATATATCTCGATCGTAACGGTCGGCAACGGCGCTCGGCCGGTTCCCAGCGTCGAGCGGTCGGGACCGGGGGCGGGGCCGCGGCGCGGCGAGGCCGGGGGCCGGAGCCGGCGCCGCCGTCGAGGGGGTGAGGGCGCGGCGGGCGCCGTGGTAGACCGGGCGCATGGACCCGATAGCGGCACTCGAGGAGATCGCGGCACTGCTCGAGCGGGAGCGGGCCTCCCGCTACCGGGCGAAGGCGTTCCGCCGGGCGGCCGCGGTGCTGGAGGGGATGGCGTCCGCCGAGCGGGACGACCTCGCCCTCGTGCGGCGGGCCTCCGGGATCGGCGACACGACCTTCACGGTGATCGAGCAGGCGCGGTCGGGCCGGGTGCCCGACTACCTCGCGGAGCTGCGCGGCTCGGCTCCTCCGCCCGCGAGCGCCTTGCGGGGACGGCTGCGCGGCGATCTCCACAGCCACAGCGAGTGGTCCGACGGGGCGACGCCCGTCCTCGCGATGGCGGACGCGGCCCGCGCGCTCGGCCACGAGTACCTGGCGCTCACCGACCACTCGCCGCGGCTCCGGGTCGCCCACGGTCTCAGCGCGGAGCGGCTGGAGGAGCAGCTCGCCCATCTCGCGGGCCTCGACACCGGGCCCCTGCGGCTGCTCAGCGGGATCGAGGTGGACGTCCTCGAGGACGGCGCGCTCGACCAGACGGACGAACTGCTGGACCGCCTCGACGTGGTCGTCGCGAGCGCCCACTCGAAGCTGCGGCTGCCCTCCCGCGAGATGACGGCCCGGCTGGTCGCGGCGGCCTCGGATCCGCGGACCGACGTCCTCGGCCATGTCACGGGGCGGCTGGTGTCGGGCGAGCGCGGCACCCGCCCGCCGTCGACCTTCGACGCCCGGGCCGTGTTCCGGGCGTGCGCCGACCACTCCACCGCGGTCGAGATCAACGCCCGCCCCGAGCGCGAGGACCCGCCGGACGAGCTGATCGCGGTCGCGCTCGAGGAGGGCTGCCTGTTCTCGATCGACAGCGACGCGCACGCTCCGGGCCAGCTGGGCCTGCTCGACTACGGAGCCGAGCGGGCGGAGCGGCTCGGCGTCCCGGAGGAGCGGATCGTGACCACCTGGCCGGTCGAGCGGCTCCTGGAGTGGACCCGCGGCTGAGGATCCTCGCGCGTTGCGCAAACGAACTGCGGCCATCACCCCCTTGACAGGAGGCCGTACCGCGGGAGGAGATCCGACGCAAGTGGCGAAATCCCAGCCGCCCACGCGGCATGCTCGGTACCGGTCCGCTCCTCCTGGGCCGCTCCAGCGGTCGGGAGTCGCGCTCCGTCGCACTCTCCGCTCCGACAGACCAGGTGAACCATGGCCACGCAGACCGCTCTCGACGCCGTGCGCGCCGCTCCCACTCTGCTCGAGGCCGTCCGGATGGCGGACGAGCTGACGGTCGCCGCGGTGAGCGACGGTGGTGGCCGCGCGGTGCGCCTGCTCACCCGCGCAGCCCTGGACCCCTCGGACCAGCTCACTGCGATCGCGGCCGTGCACTCGCTCGCGCAGGTCTTCGACGAGGAGGCCGACCTCGCGCTGCTGATGCTGCTCGAGGACGAGCGCCCGTACCTCCGCGAGCACGCCGCCTGGGCCTTCGGCGGGCGCCTGCCCCGCCCCGCCGCGCTCGGACCGCTGCTGCGCCTGGTCCGCGACGGCGGCTTCTCGGGCATGCTCGCGCAGCGCACCGTCCTGCTCTGGGCCTCCTCGACCCCCGACCTCGTCGCCGTCGCGCTCGAGGGCGCGCTGCTCGGCGAGCGCGAAGCGGCGGCCCGGGCACGGCTCGTCGAGACCCTGGGCCTCGTGCCCGGCACGATCGCCGAGCGCACCCTCCTGCACGTGGCCGCCGATCGCGCGGAGGGGCTGGAGGCGCGGGCCGCCGCGACGGACGCGCTCGGCGAGCGCGGCTCCGACGACGCCGAGCTCCTGCTCACCGGCCTGGCCGAGGAGGCGGCGCCCATCGGGCCCCTCGCCCGGCTCGCCCTCGGCGACCTCGCCCCCGCACCGGCCGTGGAGGCAGGGCCGACGGTCGCGCAGCTCTTCGTCCACGCCGACATCGACGGCACCCTGACGCGGGTGGGCGCCGGCGACAACGGCGGTATCGCGACCCTGCTGGTGCGCCTGGGCGACTCGCTCGTCGAGCAGGAGGGCATCGACCGGGTGCTCACGCTCTCGCGCGGGACTCCGGCCGAGGCCGAGCGCGCGCTCGGCGAGCTGCCCGACTCCGGCCACGGCTTCGCTCCGGTCCCGTTCGTGGGGCCGCCCGTGGCCATGCCTCAGGCGTGGAGCCGTCGCATCGCCGCCGAGCGCGGCATCCGCCGGATCCTGCGCGCGGCCGGCCGGGTCGACGTGCTGCACCTGCGCATGGCGGACGTCGGATCCCTCGCGGCGGCCGCGGTCGCCCGGGAGCTCGAGATCCCCGTCGTGTTCACCCTCGCTCCGGACCCGCACGCCCTGATCGCGGGCCTGGACGCCTCCGGCGCCCTCACCCGCGCGGACTTCGGTGAGCGCGACGCCGCCGAGCACTTCTGGTTCCGCGTGCGCCTGGTGCAGCGCCTGGCCGCCGACGCCGCGCACACCGTCCTGTTCCCGCGGGAGGAGCTGGCGGCGACCATCCGCGAGCTGATCGGCGTCGACATCACCGCGCACCCGGAGCGGCACACGATCGTCCCGGAGGGGATCGACGTCGGCCTGGTCGAGCGCGGCGAGGCGGCCGCACGGGCCTCCGCCGCCGGTGAGCCGGTCGCGCTGGACGAGGGCGGGGACCTGGCCTCGCTCGACCTCCTGCTGGAGGAGCTGCCCGAGCACCGCCGCGGCCTCCCGCTGCTGCTCAGCGTGGGCCGCCTGCACCGGGTGAAGGGGATGGCAACGCTCGCCGAGGCCTGGGCGTCCGACCCCTCGCTCCGGGAGCGCGCCAACCTGCTCCTGGTCGGCGGCGACCTCGCCGACCCGAGTCCTGACGAGCGCGAGCAGCTCGACCGCATCCGCGCCGTCGCGTCCGACGGGCTGCTCCTGGCCGGCCACCGCCCGAACGGGACCGTGGCCCGCTGGCTCGGCGCGATCCGGCACGGCCGACCGGGGCTCTCTGCTCCGGGAGGCGCCTACGTCTGCGCGAGCGTCAAGGAGGAGTTCGGCATCGCCCTCCTCGAGGCGCTCTCCGCAGGACTGGTCGTCGTCGCTCCGGCGACAGGCGGGCCCGCGACCTACGTCGAGGAGGGGGAGACCGGCTTCCTGGTCGACACCGCCGACCCCGCGGCGCTCGCCGCCGGCGCCGCCGCCGCACTGGATCTCGCAGGAGGGCCTCTCGGCGAGCACGCCGCGGCCCGCGGGCGTGCGATGGTCGCCGAGCGCTACACGGTGCAGGCCATGGCTCATGCCCTCTCGGGCGTCTACGCGCACGCGACCGCGGACCAGGAGCGTCCTCTCCGCTCGCCGCTCGTGCTGGGGGCCTCGTGACCCTGCTGATCATCAGCCCCGACTACGCGTCGCACCTGCTGCCGCTGGCGACCCTCGGCACAGCGTGGCAGGAGGCGGGCGAGCGCGTCGTCGTGGCGACCGGCGACGCGACGCGCTCCATCGTGGACGGCTTCGGATTCGAGCACATCGCGCTCCGGCTGGGGCGCGGCTCCAACCCGGGCACGATCCGCGCGGAGGAGCAGGCGCCCGACGAAGGCGCGTCCCTCCGCGGCTTCTTCGACGCCACCCGGCGCGGGATGGTCCCGACCCTCGCCTACCAGGCACGGGAGCGGCTCACCGACCTGCTCTGGGATCCGGCCGGCGTCGCCGCGCGCCTGCGCGTGATCCTCGACGAGGTGCAGCCCGACGCGATCGTGGTCGACCACCTCGCCTTCACCGCGCGCGTGGCGCTGAAGGCACTCCGCGTGCCCTACGGCGACGTCGTGCTCGGCCACCCCAGCGCGCTCACGGTGCCCGGCGAGGTCTACGGCTTCCCCCCGGTCTGGCCGGACGCCTTCGCTCCGGAGCCGGACGACCTCGATGCGCTCCGCTCCCTCTGCGAGCGTGTGCGCGACTCCTTCACCTCGGAGTGGAACGCCGCCCTCACCACCCTCGACCCCGGGGCGGCGCCCAGCGCCGACGCCTTCGCCGAGAGCGGCGACGTCCTGCTGCTCAACTACCCGGGCGAGCTCCACGACTCGGCCCGCACCGCTCAGCTGCCGCCGCACGCGTTCCTCGGCTCCGCAGTCCGCGAGGAGCCCGACGACGCGGAGGTCGAGGAGTGGCTCGCCGCGTCCGAGGATCCGGTCGTCTACGTGAGCTTCGGCAGCTTCCTCTCGGTGCGCGACGACGTGCTCGCCCGGGTCGTCGAGGCCCTGGCCGGCGTCGAGGTCAGGCGCAGGCCCGTCCGGGTGGCTCTCGCCTCCGGCGCGACCGAGCGCTCGGCTCTGGGCGAGATCCCCGAGGGCTGGCTGGTCCGCGGCTTCCTGCCGCAGGTCGCGCTCCTGCGCCGGGCCGTGCTCGCGGTCAGCCACGGCGGCAACAACAGCGTCACGGAGGCGATGACCGCGGGCGTGCCGCTCGTCGTCCTGCCGTTCTCGACGGACCAGTTCGCGGGGGCGGCCGCGCTCGAGGACGCCGGGTTCGCCGCCGTGCTCGACCCCAACGCCGCATCAGCGGGAGAGCTCGCGGAGGCTGCGCGGCGGATGCTCGCACTCGACGCTCCCGCCCGGGAACGGCTGACGGCGCTCGCCGAGGGCCTCGCCCGCGAGACGGGGCCGCAGCGGGCCCTCTCCGCCCTGAGCGGAGCGACCGTCCAGCGCTAGCCTGGGCCGATGGTCGAGCCGACACCCCGGGACGCGCCCCTGCGCGCCGAGCGGGACGCTGGGCGGGCGGAGCCGATGCTGCGCGCTCTCGGCGCGTTCGGGCGCTTCGAGGGGATCGTCCCTCCGCTGTTCGAGGCGGCCGTGCGGATCCTGCACCCCTCCGACGACCCGCCCCGGCGCTGGCGCGAGGTCGCCGAGCGGGAGGGGACGCTCCTGCATCCGCTCGCGCAGTGGTACTCGCTCACCGGCGAGCATCCCGACGAGTACCCGGAGCCCCGCCTCGGAGTGCTCCCGCTCGACGAGCTCGCGGCCGTCGCCGCCGTGCTCGCGGAGCACACGAGCACCCCCGACGACTGCCTCGCCGTGTTCTGGGAGGGGTTCGGCGTGCTGAGCGGCGGGTCGCGGATCCTGATCTCCCGCGCGGACGCCTCGGACGAGCTGCCCGAGTGGATGAGCGACACCCGGCCGACCGGCTGGGAGCACCCCGAGACCGCCGCCGCGGCGACGGTCGAGCTGCCGGGGCGGGAGGGGCCTCTGCTCTCGCTCGACGTCAGGGTGCTCGAGGACACCGCGTGGGCGCGTGCGGCGGGCTTCGCCGACGCCTCCGGGCTCGTCGTGCAGACTCCGCTCGCGCTCTGGCCGGAGGACCGGGCCTGGTACCTCGCGAGCGAGGTCGACTTCGACTCGACGCTGATCGGCGGCTCGCGCGCCCTCGTCGACGACCTGCTGCGGCTCTCCGCCGCGGGGCGCATCGAGGCGCTCCTCCTGCCGGATCAGGTGGACCTCACGAGCACCGGTGACCGGCTCAACCCGAGGCGGCGGTGACGGGGTGAGCGACGAGGACGACGAGCGCTGGCTCGTGGTGAAGGGCCGCCGATGGCGGCGCACCGACCCCTCGCTGCCGGAGGACGTGGTCGCCGGCCTCACCTCGCACCTCGGGCGCGGGCGCTCGGGAGTGCGCTCGGCCAGGATGCACGAGGACGCGGAGGCGGAGGCGCTGGCTCGCAGGAGGGTCGGGCTCGCCAAGCACGGGCTGGGCGAGCGCGGACCGGCATGGTGGGACGAGCCCGAGGCCGATCGTCTCGAGCGCGCCCGCGAGGCGCTGCGGGCGCTCGAGGAGCTCGACGCTCCGGAGGACTGACTCGGCTTCTGCATCCCCCGAGCGTGCTCGCCGGGCGAGGCGGGCGGGGAGTGCCCGAGCGGATCCGGGGAGAGCGCGCGGAACCGCGGCCTGTGGAGGAGGACCGCCCCCGCCGAGGCCGCCCGCCGAGCCCGCCCGCCCCTAGCGGAACCTCACCACGAAGCCGTCCTCCGGCCCGGTCGGGAAGCTCTGCAGGCTCACGCGCAGATCCTGCCCGTCCTCGACGTCGTACGGGTGCCCCGCGGCCAGGAGCTCCAGCGCCGCGGACAGCAGGTCGACGGTCGCCGGCTCGCCCGGGCACCGGTGGTCGCCTCCGTAGTGCCCGCCGCCCTGGGCGATGAAGCCGTTGCGGTCGACCGGCGACCGGAACCGCTCCGGATCGAAGCGGCCCGGCGCCTCCCAGTGCGAGCCGTGGTCCGTCGCGTAGAGGTCGAGCAGCATCCACTGCCCTGCGGGAAGCGTCTCGCCGCGGAAGTCCAGCTCCCGGCGGGCCCTTCCTCCGACCATCGGGAAGAACGGGTAGAAGCGCCGCACCTCGTTCGCGAACGCGACGCGCTCCTCCTGGTCGGCGAGCCGCTCCCGCCACTCCGGATGCCGGTGTAGCGCGAGCGCCGCCAGGACCACGAAGCGCCCCACCGCGACCGTGGGCCGCAGCAGGTTGATCAGCTCCACCGCGGCGACCTCGACGGGGAGGAGGCCGCCGTCCTCCTTCTCGTGCGCGATCCGGTGCAGGGGAGTCGGGGAGGGTCCGGCCGTCCGGTTCGCCTCGATCAGGCCGCGCGCCCACCGCTCGGTCGAGCGGCGGCGGAGTCGCGCGGCCCAGTTGGGCGGGCCGAAGCGCCCGGCGTTGTCGATCATCGCCCGGAGCTCGTCCGTGCGCCGCAGCACCTCCTCCTCGTCGGCCTCGATGCCGGCCCACGACAGGACCGCGCGGCCCAGGACCTCGGCGGCGACGTCCTGGAGGCGGACCCGCTCGCCGGTCAGCCGGGCGGCGGACGCCTGCCACTCCCGCGCGAAGGCCGAGACCAGCCTCGACCGCTGCTCGGGCGTCTCCACCAGATCCAGGAACATCCGCTTCCGCCTCCGGTGCGGCTCGTCCTCGAGGGTCTGCACGCTGCCCTCGTCCTGCAGGAGGTGCAGCACGGAGCCGGGCAGCGCGCCCTCGCGGTCGAAGCGCCCGCCCTCGTAGAAGAAGCGCGCCGCCTCGATGCCGCGCGCCATGATCACGGGCCGTCCGAGGATCCGGGTGCGGAACGCGTCCGCGCCCACGTCGTCGAAGCGCCGCGTCCCGAAGAGGTAGCCGTCGGCGAGGACGGCCATGCTGCTGTCGATCGCGGGGAGGACGGGGATCGAGGCGGCGATCAGCCGGCCGATCCCTCGGTGTCGTCGCCCTCGGCCTGCGAGGGCTTGTCGACGCCCGCGTCGTCGACGTGGTCGTGGTTCTGCGGGTTCTCCTGCGGCTGCTCGGTCCGGTCGGTCATGGTGCTCCTCTCGCGTCGGCGCGGTGCGCGCCTCGCGGCCACGGTAGGAAGAGCGCGGCGGAGCCGGGTACCCCGTTGACTCGCGGGGGAGGGGCGGGCAGACTCCGCCGCCCTCAGCGCCTCCGCAGGAGGACCGGCGCGGTCGCCCAGACCACGGCGAGCAGCAGCAGCACGCCTCCGCCCGCCCAGAGGCCTGCCGGCCCGCCCAGCACGACGTCGAACACGAAGCCCACGACTCCGACGAACAGCAGCGATCCCGCCGCGAGGCACACCGTGACCACCCGGTTGCCGAACCGCACCAGCTCGGCCTTCCTCCGCCGCTGGAACAGCAGCCGGTGGGCGATGACGGGCGCCAGCGCCAGGATCGTGACGCACGCGGCGAGCAGGACGAGCACGAGGTAGAGCGCCACGTCGGGCGGCGCGAGGTCGGCGAAGCGCTGCTGGAAGCACAGCGTCAGCAGGAAGCCGCCCAGGATCTGCGTGCCGGTCTGCACGACCCGCAGCTCCTGCAGGATCTCGTTCCAGTTCCGGTCGGATCGCTCCTCCACCGTCTCGTCGCGACCGGAGTCGGGGGCGGAGGGGTCGACGGGTCGGTCGCTCATGGAACGAGGGTAGAGCTCAGGCGAGCAGGGACTCCGCCAGCGAGATCGCCCCGCGCACCCCGGACTCGTCGCCGAGGGCCGGGCGCACGATGCGGATCCGCCCGCCGCCCGTCCCCGTCGCTCCGGGCGCGCCCATCAGCCGCTCGACCTCGGCCTCGACCGCGGGGACGAGCCCCGGCGTCTTCGACACGCCTCCGCCGACGACCGCGAGCCGCACGCCCGCGACGTAGGCGAGCGTCGTGACCAGCTGCGCGAGGTAGTAGGAGCTGAAGCGGAGGTTCGCGGCCGCCTCCTCGGTGCCGAGGCGGGAGCCGTCGACGCCCCAGCGCGCCGAGATCGCGGGACCGGCGACAAGGCCCTCGAGGCAGTCGCCGTGGAACGGGCAGGTGCCGGCGAAGCCGTCCTCGGGGTGGCGGCGGGGCAGCAGGTGCGCGACCTCGGGCCAGCCGCTGCCGGCGAGGAGCCGTCCGCCCGCGATCACGCCGCCGCCGACTCCGGTGCCGACGGTCAGGTAGACGAAGTCGTCGACTCCGGCCCCGGCGCCCCAGCGGGCCTCGCCCAGGGCGGCTCCGTTGACGTCGGTGACCAGCGCGAGCCGGGCGCCCGGTGCGGCCGCGCCGATCGGGCCGAGGACGTCGGTGCCCTCCCAGCCGAGCTTCGGCGTGGAGGTGAGGTGCCCGTAGGTCGGCGAGCCGGGGTCGATGTCGAGCGGGCCGAAGGAGGCGACGCCGACCGCGGCGACGGTGCCGTCGACTCCGTGGCCGCTGACGAAGCCGGCCAGATCGGCGAGAGTCTCGGCGGGCCCGCGGGTCGGCAGGGTCGTCGTCGCGAGGATCCGCTCGGGATCAGCGGCGTCGGCGACCGCCGCGACGACCTTCGTGCCCCCGGTCTCGATGCCGACGAGGAGGGGACGGTCGGCGGTGGCGCTCATGGATCTCCAGGGCTCGTGCGGTGCGTCTCGGGTCTCAGCAGGCGGACAGCGAGCGCACCTGCGCCGACAGGGTCAGGGGGCTGCCGAGGAGCAGCACCTGATCGAGGTCGTGGCCCTGCATCTTCACACGGGTGCTGCGCGGCAGGCAGGTCGGCTCGCTGAGGTAGAGCGGGGCGCCCTGCTTCGCGGCGACCGGGCCGACGGCCAGCGCGTCGGCGAAGCCGGTGGCGGTCGCGAGGTAGACGGTGTCGCCCAGCTCGGACGGCGGGAAGACGTCGTTGAGGTGTCGGCTGGTGTCGTGGCGGTCCGTCCCGGCGATGCGCGACACGGTGTCGGCGATCTTCGCGGCGCGCAGGTCTGCCTCGACGGCGGTCGAGATCGACGGCGCGCCGCCGAGCAGCTGCACGGAGGAGGGGTCGAGTCCGGCGAGGGTGTCGCGGGTCGGCTGGTCGAGGCGCGAGCGGGCGCCGTCGACGAGGAGGACGGGCTCGGCGCGGCGGCCGGCGATCGGCGCGACCGAGAGGGCGTCCGGGAAGTTGGTGCCGGTCGCGACGAAGACGTTCTCGTAGCTGCCGTCCGGGAAGGCGTCCTCGACGATCCGGCGCGAGGTGTCGTAGCGGTCGACGCCCTCGATGCGCTCGGTCGGGATCCCGAGGGCCTTCACCTGCTGGAGCACCGACTCGCTCACGGAGAGGGCGCTGCCGACCACGACGATCCGCTGCGGGGCGAGGCGGCGCAGCTCGGCCGCCACCACGGCGGGCAGGACGCTCGGGTCGGTGAGCAGGAGGGCGCCGCCCTGCTTCGCGGCGGCGGGGCCGGCGCTCAGCGCGTCCGGCCAGTTCGCTCCGCTGGCGAGGTAGACGACGGGGGCGCCGTCGGCGAATCCGGAGGCGGTCACCGCGACGGCGGTCGCGTACCGGTCGGTCCCGGCGAGGCGGGCGACGTCGGAGGAGTAGGCGGACGGGAAGAAGTCGATGCCGCTGCGGCCGCCCGGCGGCACGGAGACGACCGCGCGCTCGTCGAGGCGGGCCAGGCGCGAGAAGTACTGGTCGTCGTAGGCGGGGTACCCCGGCTCCACGAGGCGCAGGAGGTAGTCGCCGGCGGGCAGGGCGAGGTCGCCCGTGTCCCACGCGCGGGCGGCGCCGGGGGCTCCGGTGACGGGGACGGTGTCGAGCAGCGAGTACGTCCCTCCGTCGACCCACCAGGCCTGCACGTCGAAGGAGGGGGAGGAGACGCCCGGGACCGCGTCGGCGGTGACCGATCCGGACAGCTCGGCGCTGCGCAGGAGGGAGATGGCGACGGACTCGTCGGTCCCCCGGGTCGTCCTCGCGGCCTCGGCGACCGGGGTGTCGCCGAACCAGGTCGGGTACCAGTCGTCGCTGCCGATCAGGTTCGCGCGGACGGTGAGGGGCTCGCCGCCGGGAACGGGGAGGGAGAAGTCCGCGCCCGTGTTCGCCTGGGCGACCACGTCCCCTTCGGCGTCCTCGACCTGGACGTAGAAGTACGGGTTCTCGGGGGCGGGGTGCTCCTCATCGGCGTCGCGGAGCGCGATGGTGCCGGACAGGACGACCTCGGCGGCCGCCTCCTGCGCGGCGCTCGCGCCCGGGAGATCGGGGGCGGCGACGGCCGGACCGGCGGCGAGGCCGGCCAGCAGGAGAGCGGAGACGCCGATCGCGGCGAGGGGGCGTGCGGGCACGGCGGGCCTTTCGGCAGGATCCGCGGGAGGCCGCGGCGGACACGGTGTCTGAATGCTAGCCGCCGCCCGCCTCCGGGCGAGGGCGGGTGTCGGCGGGATGGGCCCCCGTCCGGGGGACGGTGGTGGTGGATTCCCGGGGCCGCCGGAGGAGTCCGCGCGAGCAGGCTCCCCCGGCGGCCCGGGTCGGATCCCCTACTTGACGACCGCTGCGGTGGCGGCGGAGGTGCGCGTCGCCGTCGTGTAGTCGGCCTTCTTGCCGGTGACGGTCACCGTGATCTTCTTCCCCACCGTGGCGCTGGTCGGCTTGTAGGTGGCGGAGGTCGCCCCGGAGATCGCGGTGCCGTTCGCCTTCCACTGGTAGGTGAGGGCCACCGGCGAGGGACCCCACGTGCCCGGCTTGGCGGTCAGGGTGGATCCGACCTTCGCGGTGCCGGTGATCGTCGGGGTCGCGGCGGAGAGGGTGCCCGCCACCACGGCGCTCGTCTTCGCAGAGGTCTTCGTCACGGCGGTGAATCCGGACTTCGACCCCGTGACCGTCACGGTGATCGCCTTGCCGAGAGTGGCGCCGGTCGGCGTGTACGTCGCAGACGTCGCCCCGCTCAGAGCGGTGCCGTTCGCCTTCCACTGGTAGGCGAGGGCGACGGGGGAGGGGCCCCAGGTGCCGGGCTTCGCGGTGAGGGTCGAGCCGACCTTCGCCGTGCCGCTGATGGTCGGCGTCGCGGCGGTGATCGCGCCGCCGGTCACGGCAGCGGTCCCGGAGGAGACGCGTGTCGTCGAGACGTAGCCCGACTTCGAGCCCGTGACGGCGACGGTGATCACCCTGCCCGCGTCGCCCGCGACCGGACGGTACGTGGTGCCGGTCGCCCCGCTGATCGCGGTGCCGTTCGCGCGCCACTGGTACGCGAGGGCCACGGGGGAGGGGCCCCAGGTGCCGGCGCTCGCCGTGAGCGTCGAGCCGACTGCGGCGGTGCCGGTGACGGTCGGAGTCGCGGCGGTGAGGGCGGTGCCGCCGATGCGCACGACGGTCGAGATGGCCTCGCTCTCGCCTCCGGCGTTGATCGCGCTGACGCTCATCGTGTAGGCCGCGCCCGCAGCGAGATGCGTGAACGTGAAGGAGCGGGCTGTGGCGGCAACGGTCGTCGACCACGGTCCGGCTCCCGCGTTGTCGACGCCGTTGCGCGAGACGCGGTAGCCGGTGACGCCCGGGTTGCCGGGCCAGGTTGGAGGTGTCCACGAGATGGTCGCGGATCGCTCGCTGTCGTTTGTTGAGCCGGTGACGCGGGTGGGGGCGGACGGAGCTACATACGGGTCGGCGGTCTGGACGAAGGTCGTCGGGGAACTGCTGCCGAGCGCGTTGATGGCCTGGACGGTGAAGGAGTAGGACGTATTGGGCCGGAGGTTCGTGAAGGTCTGCGAGCGGCGGTCGGCCGAGACGACGGTCGACCAGGGGCCGCTACCGGACGCGTCGGTGCCGCCACGGCCTACTCGGTAGCCGGTGATGGCGCTGCCCCCGTCGTAGTACGGTGTGTTCCACTCGATCGTGATGGACGTTCCAGTGGAGTAGGCGTCACGTCCGCTGGGCGAGTTCGGTGCGGAGATCTCGGCTCCGAATGTGGCGCAGGACGCGGGGGAGTCGGAGTATGTGCCGTACTCCGACTCGTAGCTCCTCTCACTCACTGACGAGGCCCAGACGCAGAAGACATAGCGATGGATGGGCAGGTACGGGAAGTTAAACGCTGTGTCCGTCGATGCGAGGTGCCCGTCGAAGCGGCCTTCGTCAGAGGGGTCGTCTGACGACTCCAGATCGTCGATCGTGTAGTGGTATCCGTCGAAGTTGCAGGTTTCGCCGCGAGCAGACGGCCGCTCCCACCGGGCGGTAGCGAGGTAGGCGGACGGGTCCGCCGCGACCCGCAGATCCCCTGGTGCCGGGACGTCCCAGAAGTGGAGGAACGAGGTCTCGCTCGGCGCGCTCTGAGTGGACGATGCTGCAAGCGCAACGCCGTCGGAGCCGCCGATGAAAGGGGCCCGGAGATCAGAGACGCTGGATACCTGGAAGAAGTACTCGTCCTGACCCCGAGGAATGTCGATCGTGGTGGACGCGGTCTTCCCCGTCTCAACGAGTCTCACTGAATAGTAGTTCCCGTAGTTCTCCTGGTCGTAGTAGTTCGTGTAGCGGCCGTACACGTGGATCCGATATCCGGCCGTCGCCGACGCGGACGGCGTCCAGGAGACGGTGACCGCATCGGTGCAGTCGTTGTCGGTCACGGTCACGTTCGTCGGCGCAGCCGGCGAGCCCGCGGCCTGGGCCGGGGTCGCGACGAAGAGGGAGAGGAGCAGGGCGAGGAAAAGGGAGACGCTGAGGGTCTTCGTTCGCATGGAGGAGGGCATCCGGATTCGTCGGAGCGAGAAGGCCGACGACTGTCGGGCCGGAGGAATCGTCCCATGCCGCTTATCGCTGCACTAAGTCCCCCATTCAGGGCGGAATTCGACGGATTCGACAGATGTCATCAGCGCGATGACAGGCGAGAGGGAGAAGGCCTTCTCCCCGAGAGGCGCAACGACGTCCCTTCGAAAGCCCCTGCCTGAGAGCGAGAGAAAGGAGCCGCGACGGCATCACGGCGCCCCGCGCGAGAGCCGCGGCGGTTTCCCGCGCCGCACCGGCCGTTCACGCGCGTTCCGTGCGCCTCACGGCGAGAACCGCACGATCGGCGCGTGCAAGACTGGGCGCGAGCGTGCTCCATCCTGTCGCGTCATGCGCGGGGCACGGAGCCACTGGACCCGGTCCGCTCATCCGCATCCTTTCGCAGGAGGACTCGAATGACCGATACCGCCGTGCTCGCCGAGGCACCCGCCCGAACCGCCGTCGCGAAGACGATCCTGATGTGCCGTCCCGAGCACTTCACCGTCGTCTACCGCATCAATCCGTGGATGGACCCGCAGGTCCCCACCGACACCTCCCTCGCCGTCCGGCAGTGGCAGACCCTCTACGACACCTACGCCGACCTCGGCTTCACGATCGAGCTGATCGAGCCCGAGGCCGGACTGCCGGACATGGTCTACGCGGCCAACGGCGGATTCGTGATCGACGGCATCGCCTACGGTGCGTCCTTCACCTACCCCGAGCGCCAGCCCGAGGGCCCGGCGTACATGGACTGGTTCCGCTCGGCCGGCTTCGACGTCCGCGTCCCCGAGGAGGTCAACGAGGGCGAGGGCGACTTCCTCCTCGTCGGCGAGCGGATCCTCGCCGGCACGGGCTTCCGCTCCGCCTCCGACTCGCACGCCGAGGTCGCCCGCGTCTTCGGCCGCGAGGTCGTCACGCTCGAGCTCGTGAACCCGTCGTTCTACCACCTCGACACCGCGATCGCCGTGCTCGACGACACGAACATCGCCTACCTTCCGAGCGCGTTCAGCGAGGAGGGCAACCGCACCCTCCGCGAGCTCTACCCCGACGCGATCCTCGTCTCGGAGGAGGACGCGTCCGTGCTCGGGCTCAACTCCTTCTCCGACGGCCTCAACGTCGTCATCGCGTCCCGCGCGACGGGCTTCGAGCGCCAGCTGCGCGAGCGCGGCTACAACCCGATCGGCGTCGACCTGTCGGAGCTGCTGCTCGGCGGCGGCGGCGTGAAGTGCTGCACGCTCGAGCTGCGCCGCTGACCCGCTCCCCGTGGTCGGCGACGCGCAGCGCCGACCCACCCTCCACTGTCCACGATCCGTCGCACTCGACGCCGAGTGCGACGACTCCTGGAGAGTCGATCGTCCCCTCAGGAGGAACGACATGAGCATCACCGACACCGACACCGCCCGCTCCGCCGCCCTCATCGCCGCGGAGGAGGAGCACGCCGCCCACAACTACCACCCGCTGCCCGTCGTCGCGGCCACCGGCGACGGCGCCTGGATCACCGACGTCGAGGGCGTCCGCTACCTCGACTGCCTCGCCGCCTACTCCGCCGTGAACTTCGGCCACTCGCACCCGGTGCTGCTGGAGGCGGCCCGCGAGCAGCTCGGCCGCGTCACCCTGACCAGCCGCGCGTTCCACAACGACCGCCTCGGCCCGTTCGTCACGGCGCTCGCCGCGCTCGCCGGCAAGGACATGGTCCTGCCGATGAACACGGGCGCGGAGGCGGTCGAGTCGGGCATCAAGGTCGCCCGCGCCTGGGGCTACCGGGTCAAGGGCGTCGCTCCGGGCCGGGCGAACATCGTCGTCGCGGCGGGCAACTTCCACGGCCGCACGACCACGATCATCTCGTTCAGCGACGACGCGGAGGCGCGCGACGGCTTCGCCCCGTTCACGCCCGGATTCCGCACGGTCCCGTTCGGCGACGCGGAAGCCCTCGAGGCCGCGATCGACGACGACACCGTGGCGGTGCTGATCGAGCCGATCCAGGGCGAGGCGGGCATCGTCGTGCCGCCGGCCGACTACCTCCCGGCCGTCCGCGAGATCACCGCGCGCCGCAACGTCCTCTTCATCGCGGATGAGATCCAGTCCGGCCTCGGCCGCACCGGCGCCACCTTCGCCTGCGACCTGGTCGGAGTCGTCCCCGACGTCTACCTGCTCGGCAAGGCGCTCGGCGGCGGCATCGTCCCCGTCTCGGCCGTGGTCGCGGACGCCGACGTGCTCGGCGTCCTGCAGCCGGGCCAGCACGGCTCCACCTTCGGCGGCAACCCGCTCGCCGCCGCCGTCGGCCTCGCGGTCGTCGAGATGCTCGCGACCGGCGAGTACCAGGCCCTCGCCCGCGAGCGCGGCGCCCAGCTGCACGCCCGCCTCGAGGCGCTCATCGGCCGCGGAGTGGTCGCCGTCCGCGGCGCCGGACTCTGGGCCGGCATCGACATCGACCCGGGGCTCGCCTCGGGCCGCGCCGTCTGCGAGGCCCTGATGGCCCGCGGAGTGCTGGCCAAGGACACGCACGGCTCGACGATCCGCCTGGCGCCGCCGCTCGTGGTCACCGCTGCCGAGATCGACTTCGCCGTCGACGAGCTGGAGGCCGTGCTCGAGTCGCTGCGCTGAGGCGCACCGTCCTCCCTCCGCGAGGTGCCGCTCCGGTCCGCGACACGCCGTGTCCGGCGTGCCCGAACGGCATCCCGCGGGAGGGGGAGGGACGTGTTGAGACGGGACGTCTCGACGTCGCGGCAGGCCGTCGCCGCTCTGCGATACTCGCGCGATGAGCACACCTCTCCGCCCAGCGGCGTGTCCGCGGCTCGGCTGATGCGGTCCCAGATGTTCCCTGCGCCACCGCCGGCGGCGAGAGCGAG
>NZ_PSVZ01000060.1:0-1353 GCF_002932315.1 Rathayibacter sp. AY1C9 | reverse complement strand
TGTCCAACGGAGTCGCCATCCCGAAGATCGGGTTCGGCACCTGGCAGATCCCCGACGGCCCCGAGGCCTACGACGCGACGACCGTCGCACTCGAGACCGACCGCGACAACTCCTGCACACTCGCGGAACCGCGATCGGAGGAGTCCGGCGAGAAGCCAGGACTTGTCGCACTCGACGTCGAGTGCGACGACTTCTGCGCACGCGCGAACGGAGGCGGCGCAGGACGCGCCGAGACGACGGAGGCCGCCGCACTCGAGCTCGAGTGCGACGGCCTCCGGACCGTCAGGAGCAGGCGCCCGCGGGTCAGGACTCCGTGTCGACGAGCGAGTCGAGGTGCGCGAGGTCCTCGGACGAGATCTCGAAGTCGACGTCGGCGTTCTCGACGATGCGCGAGGGCGTCGTCGACTTCGGCAGCGGCAGCACGTCCTTCTCGAGCAGGTAGCGGATGCAGAGCTGCGCCACCGACTTGTCGTACTTCGCGGCGATCTCGCCGATGTCGGAGTTGTCGAGCAGGCCGCCCGTCGCGAGGGGCGAGTACCCCTCGACGAGGATGCCGTGCTCCTTGCAGTAGGCGGTCGTCTCGTCCTGGGTGTTGCCGACGAACCAGCGGATCTGGTTGGCGTGCGGCACCACGTCGGTCGCCGCGATCAGCGACTCCAGATCGGCCACCTGGAAGTTCGAGACGCCGATGGCGCGCGAGCGACCGGCCTCGAGGATCTCCTCCATCGCCTTCCACGCCGCGATGTTGCCCTCGCGGTGGTCGGAGCCCATGTCCTGCCAGGGCCACGGGGCGTGGATGAGGTACAGGTCGATGTGGTCGAGCTCGAGCGCCGCCATGGTGGTCTCGAAGCTCGCCTTCGCGCCCTCGTAGTCCTTCACCTCGGCCGGGAGCTTGGTGGTGATGAACACCTCGTCGCGCGGGACGCCGCTGTCGCGCAGGGCCCGGGCGACGCTCGCCTCGTTGCCGTAGGCGCGGGCGGTGTCGATGTGGCGGTAGCCGGCCTCGAGCGCGGCGGTCGTCGCGTCGTAGGCCTCGGGGCCGTCGGGGATCTGCCAGGTGCCGAACCCGATCTTCGGGATGGCGACTCCGTTGGACAGCGTGAACGTGTCGGTCAGGGCGGGCATGACTCTCCTCTGCATCGGTCTTCTCCGCGGGCCGCCACCGGCGGCGCCGCTCCTTCCACGCTAGGCCGGGCCTCCGGCTCGCGCGGGTCCCTTGCGCTTGGCGCCTCCGGTGCTACGCGGCCGTCGCGCTCCCCGCCGCCGACCCCGCAGAAGTCGCAGGTCCCGCGCTCGAGCACCGCGACTTCTGCGGACTCGCGAGCCGGCACCACCGGCCCGCGAGTCCGCAGA
>NZ_PSVZ01000014.1:0-87159 GCF_002932315.1 Rathayibacter sp. AY1C9 | reverse complement strand
GGTGCGGAGGGGCGTGGGGTGGGCTCCGGGAAGGGCGGTGAGGAGCAGAGCCGCACGCCGCTCCGGTTCGCCCGCCGCGCCGCGTCGGAGTGCCCACCGCGCCGCTCAAGACAGCCGGACGCCCGTCAGGGCGAGGCCCGCGGCGGCCGCCGCGACGGCGAGCGCAGCCGTGCCGACGCCGTACCCCAGGCCGGCCCGGCGAGCGTCGCGACCGGCACGACGCCCAACGGGGGAAGTGCGGCGCCGATCGCGGCGCGGGCAGCCGTGCCGACGGCTCCGCCCGCCGCGACGAGGAGGATCGCGGAGGGGCGCAGGTGGAGGGGTCGCGTCACTCCGCGAGGTCCCAGGGCGCCGGGCGCGACGGGTCGCGGTCGGCGCGCGGGACGACGAGCACGGGGCGGTGCTGACGGTGCGCGAGGTGGGCGGCGACGCTCCCGCTGAGGAACTCGGCGATGCTCGCGAGCACGCCCGCGTCGCGGGTGCCGACCACGATCATCCGCGCGTCGACCTCCTCGGCGACCTCGGCGAGCGCCAGGGCGGGCTCGCCCCGCGCCGCGCGCAGCGACCACTGCACGGTGCTGCCGTCCAGCTCGTGCTCGACCGTCTCGCGGAGCCCGGGCGGGAGGGACGGGCCCTCGCCGCGGTCGGCCGCGGCGCCGACGAAGCCGAGCGGGATGCCGCCGGTCATCGGATCGACGTACTCGCCGACGAGGTACGGATCGGCCGAGACCGACACGAGCAGCAGGGCGGCTCCGGCGTCGGCGGCGACGCGGGCGGCGGTGCGCAGGACCTCGGGTCGCTGGCCGTCGACGATGCCGACGAGGACGGGCCCGGTGGGGGTGGGTGCGGTCATGAGGAGCTCCTTCCCGGTTGCGCCCCATCCTGGCACCGCGCGGGCGCGAGCGGTCGGAGCATCCGTGCCGGATCCGTCGTGATCGTTCCGTTATGCGCGGGCCTCGGGCTATAGTGGCTCGTCGCCGGATCCCCACCGGCCCCCGACCCCCGTCACCACCGTCATCCGAGGAGAACGCACGCGTGTCGAAGCCAGGCATTCCCATCCCTGAGGAGAGTGCCGGCACCCCGACCACTGCACCCCTGACCCGGCGCGAGGCCCGCGAGGCCGAGCGCCGTGCGGCCCGGGCCGAGACGGAGACGGGCGCGGCGACCGCCGGCACCGCGGTCGAGGGCAGCGGATCGGACGACTCCGCCGCTTCCGCAGGCGCTGGCGACTCCGCGCCCACCGCCGTCGACGCCGCAACGGCCGTGGCGACCGCTCCGACCGTCTCGGTCGAGGTCCCCGCCGTCGCCTCCCCCGCCTCCCGGTCGATCCCGGCCTCACCGCGCCGCGCGTCCGCCTTCCGCCCCGTCGCTCCCCGCGCCGCCGAGCCCGCCCGGGCCCGCGGCCTCAGCCGCCGCGCCCTGGCCTTCGGCACCTTCTCGGTGGTCGGCGGCCTCTTCGCCACGGCCGCGATCCCCGCGTACGGCGCCCGCAGCTCCTCCGCCACCGCGACCGGCCGCGCCGCCGCGAACCGGGTCGGCCTCCAGAACCTCACCGTCTCCTCCGACGCCGCCGGCCAGACCGCCGTCCGCGACGCCTTCGCCGCACCGACCCAGGCGCAGCTCGACGAGGCCAGCCGCCAGGCGGCCGTGCTCTCCGGATCCAACGGCGGAGAGTTCTCGACCGTGCAGACCCGCGCGGTCGGCGACGACTACCCGTGGCCCTACGAGACCATCGACGACGACGGCGGCGGACTCTCGCCCCTCGGCTACTACTACCGCGAGTGCGTCGACTTCGTGGCCTGGCGCCTCAACCGCGACGCCGGCCGCACCTCCGCGCCGTGGAAGTACACGTGGGGGAACATCACCCCGCTCGGCGGCAGCGCCTACGAGTGGCCGGACAACTGGGCCGCGAAGGGCTGGGCGACCAGCAGCGTCCCGATCGTCGGCTGCGTCGCGTGGTGGACCTACAACCACGTCTCGTACGTGCAGAAGGTCAACGACGACGGCACCGTGCTCCTCGAGGAGTACAACTACGGCGGCAAGCACAGCTACGTCACCCGCACCTTCCCCACCGCGCAGGTCCCGCTCTTCCTGTACCCGCCGGTCCTGTAGGCGGCCTGTTCCCGTCGCGCCTCGGCGGGCGGAGCGTCGCAGTCCCGCTCCCGGCGCGCGTCAGCCGAGCGCGGCGAGGAGGATCGCGAAGGCGGGCGTCGTCGGATCGACGAGCGCCATGTGGTCGGCGTCGGCGAGCTCGTGCAGCTGCACGGCGGGGTGCCGGTCGGCGTATCGGCGGCTGTAGGCGTCGGGGACGTCCTCGTCGAGTACGCCGTGGATCAGCGTGGTCGGCTGCGGCGGCGCCGGCAGCTACGCGGGGTCGGCGCCCGGGAGCAGCGCGAGGTCGCCGCCGAGGAGCTCCCCCACGGCGTCGTCGCTGAGGCGGTCGGCGGAGGCGGCGGCCAGGTCGAGCAAGCCCGCCAGTGCCACCACAGCGGCGACGTGCGGCGACGGACGGGCGGCCTGCGACCAGACGGCGAGGTGGCCGCCGGCGGAGTGGCCGACGAGGGCGACCGGTCCGGCGCCGGGCAGCAGTGCCGGGAGCGCCGCGAGCACGGCCAGGACGTCGTCGCCGGTGCCCGGCCAGCCGCCTCCCGGGTCGCCCGTGCGCCGGTACTCGGGGAGGAGCACGTCGTGCCCGCGGTCGGCCAGTGCCGCCGCGAGCGGCCGGGCGTGCCGCCGGTCCCACCGCGCCCGCCAGAACCCGCCGTGCACGAGCACGACCGGCCGGCGCGCCCCGCCGGGCGCCCCGCGGAAGACGTCCGCGATCTGCTCCGGAGCCTCCCCGTACCGGCGCACCTCGTCCGGCTCGCGCCCCTCCGACTGCTGCATCCCCCCAGTACCTCCCCGCGAGACGCCACGTCGGTGCGCCCGGCACGGCGTGTCGCGTACCGGAGCGGCATCTCGCGGAGAGGGAGGGGAGGGCGCGGGAGCTCGCGTCAGGACTCGAACCAGCCCCGGGGGTGGTGGTCGGCCGTGAGGGGCGTGCGCGGCCGGGTCGGGCGGGCCCAGCGGACGGCGTTCGCCAGCACGCGCCGGATGTCCGGGTGGTGGTAGACAGGGTAGTCCTGGTCGCCGGGCGAGAAGTAGAAGACCTTCCCGAGGCCGCGGGTGTAGGTCACGCCGGAGCGGAACACCTCGCCGCCGGTGAACGTCGACAGGAACACCGTCTCCTCCGGCACCGGGATGTCGAAGTACTCGCCGTACATCTCCTGCTCGGGGATGATCAGCGGGCTGGGCACGCCCTCGGCGATCGGATGCGTGGGCGCGATCGTCCAGACCAGCTCGCGGTCGCGGTCGTTGCGCCACTTCAGCGAGCAGGTCGTGCCCATGAGCGCCTTGAAGATCGACGAGTAGTGGCCCGAGTGCAGGACCAGGATCCCCATCCCCTCCTGCACGTGCCGCTGAACCCGCTGGACGACCTCGTCCGACACCTCCTCGTGCGCGATGTGCCCCCACCACAGGAGCACGTCCGTCGTCGCGAGCGCCTCCTCGGTGAGCCCGTGCTCGGGCTCGGGGAGCGTCGCGGTGCGCACCGAGACGGCGTCGCCGAGCGACTCCGCGAGTCCGTCCGCGATGACGCGGTGGATGCCGTCCGGGTAGTGGCGCAGCACGGTCTCGTCGCCGCGGGTCTCGTGGCGGAACTCGTTCCAGACGAGGACCTCGATCGGGGCGCTCATGCGACCGCCACCTCCTGCTTCTCGGCGGCGGAGCGGTAGATCGCGTCGACCACCCGGCTGCGGTGCAGCGCGTACTCGCCGTAGTGGCCGGAGTAGCGGGGGCCGCCCGCGGGCGCGTCGGCTCCCGAGGCGATCGCCTCCAGGAACTCGGCGATGACCGAGCGGTGGTGCCCGGCGGGGACCTTCACGTCGGGGTGCGAGACGGTCGGCGCTCCGGCGACCTCGGAGTAGAGCGTCAGAGTCCCCTCCGTGGCGTAGTCGGCGATGTGGAGGCGCGCGCCCCCGGCCGAGCCGAGCAGCTCGACCTCGATGTCCTCGTCGACCCTCGAGTAGCTCGCCCAGGAGGCGTCGAGCTGGAGCGAGCGGCCGTTGTCGAGGCGCAGCAGGGCGCTCGAGAAGTCCTCCACCTCGAACGCGTGCGTGCCGGTGGCGGCGACGCCGTGCGGGCGCCCTCCGCGGCCGGAGCGGCCGATCTCGCCGTACGCGACCGCCGAGACGCTGGTCACGCGCGGCTCGTCGAGCAGGTGCAGCGCGATGTCGAGCACGTGGGAGCCGAGGTCGATCAGCGGGCCGCCGCCGGCGAGCTCCTTGCTGGTGAACCAGGAGCCGATGCCGGGGATGCCGGTGCGCCGCTGCCAGCTCGCGCGGGCGTGGTAGACGTCGCCGAGCGGCGCGTCGTCGAGGTAGTCGCGGAGGAAGGCGACGTCGGCGCGGCGGCGGTGGTTGTAGGCGATCTCGAGCACGCGGTCGTTCGCGCGGGCGGCCTCGACCATCTCGGCCGCCAGCTCAGCGGTGGTGGCGAGCGGCTTCTCGCAGAAGACGTGCTTGCCGCTCGCGAGCGCGGCCACGGCGATCGGGTGGTGCAGGTGGTTCGGGACGCCGATGGAGACGACGTCGAGGTCGTCGCGGGCGACGAGCTCCTCCCAGTCGGCGTAGAGGTCGGGGACGCCGCGGGTCGCGCCGAGTTCGTGCAGGCGCGCCTCCTCCTGGCCGGCGAGCGCGACGACGCGGGCGCCGGGCAGGGACTGGAAGGCGTCGAGGTGGGTGGTGCCGGCGAAGCCGAGGCCGACGATCCCCACGCGCAGCTCAGTGGTGTTCTCTGTCATGCGCCGAGCCTACTCGAATCGATTCGAGCACTCCATGGGCGGTGCGGCTTCCCGGAGCATCGGGCAGGCCGGCTTCAGGCCGCGAGGCGCGCCTCGAGCGCGGCGAGCGACGCGCGCAGGGCCGGCGCCTCGAGGGCGTCGCCGTCGGCGGCGGCGTGCGCGGCGGCGAACGCCTGGACCTGGCGGTGCAGCTCGACGCGGGTCCCGCCGCGGGCGACGACCGCGAGCCGCTCGGCGAGGCGCACGCCGGCGCGGACGACGAGCGGCTGCTCCATCGCGTACGAGCGCAGCGCGAGGAACACTTCGGCCAGCAGCTCACCCGCCCGAGGCCATGGGACGACCAGGCGGACGACTCCGTCGGCGTCGGAGTAGCGGCCGCGCGCCTCCGGCCGGCCGCAGAGGTCGACGAGCGCGCTGGTCAGGGCCTCGACGGCGCCGACCGCGGTGTACGGGTCGTTCGTGCCGGTCGCGAGCCCGCGGACTCCGATCTCGACCACCTGCTGGACGGCGTACCGGAGGTCCTGGTGCGGGGTGCGCGCGTCGGCGACGACGACCGCGGCGACCGCCTCCTCCTGGGCGACGGACCCCTCCAGGACCTCGAGCACCGGGTCGCCGACGAGGACGTGGTCGCCGGGCAGCGCGAGCACCCGGAGCCGCGCGTCGCCGCGGCGGGCCAGGGCGACCAGCCGCTCGACCTCGAGCTGCTCGACGTAGCCGCCCCGCACCGCCCGCAGGACGACCGGCTCGCGCCCCGCCGGCGGCTGGGCCTCCTCCGCGTCCGTCGGCTCCTCCCCGCTCTCCGGGTGCAGCCGCTCGATGACGTCGACGAGCTCGCCGAGCACCCGCTGCTGCAGCGTCGTCACCTGCACCGACAGCGCGATGTGGTGGATGAAGTAGACGAGCACCGCGACGTCGCCCACCGCGAGCAGCACCGAGAACGAGACGGCCACCACCGGCACGAACGTCAGCGACGCGTCCTCCTCCGTGTGCACCGCGCGCAGCACGATCAGCGAGTACAGGAACGTGGAGGTGAGTACCGCCAGGACGACCTGGTTGCCGCGGTCGGCCATGAAGTTGCGGACCAGCCGGGGCCCGTAGGCGGAGGACGTGGTCGCCAGCACCGAGATCGTGATCGAGAACGAGGTCGCGGCGACGCCCAGCATCGTCCCGCCGATCGCCGAGAGGATCGCCCGGCCGCCGGTCGGCGACAGGTCCTCGATCAGGGGGATGTCGCTGACGCCGGCGCGGACCAGCAGGTGGTCGACCTCGACCAGCCCCAGCGCCAGCCCGACGGCGAGGACGCCGAACAGGGCGGGGAGGAACCAGAAGGATTCGCGGAGGTGGAGGAGCCGGGAGCGCATCCTCGAAGGCTAGAGCGGCGCCTCCTCGCGGGCTGCGCCGCCGCGGAGGCTTGCGCGCCGGGCCGGGACGTGCCGCGGTGCCTGCCGCCAAGGCGACGTCGCGTCAGGGCCGTCCGCACTGCGGGGGCGTCGTCGCGACGGACGCCGGACGCACCGGAGGCGCCGACCCCCGGGGATCGGCGCCTCCGCAGGGCGTCAGGTGACGTTGATGAGCGTGCGCTGCCAGCCGGAGGAGCCGTCGGGCGCGACCGGTGCGCGGTCCTCGATCTGGACCATGCCGTTCTTGTCGACCGCGCGGACCGCGACGTAGTGCGAGCCGGGCTGGGCGTCCCAGTCGACGAACCACTGCACCCAGGTGTCGAGGTTGACCGGGGTCGAGAGCATCGCCTCCTGCCAGTCGCCGTTGTCGATGCTCACCTCGACCTTCTCGATGCCGATGCTCTGCGCCCAGGCGACGCCCGCGATCTTGAGAGCGCCCGAGGTGACGGGGACGCCGATCCGCGGGGTGTCGATCCGCGAGGACATCTTGATGGGGGCCTCGGCGGAGTAGCCGCGCGGGGTCCAGTAGGCCTGGTCGGCCTCGAAGGTGGTGACCTTGAGCTCGGTGAGCCACTTGGTGGCCGAGACGTAGCCGTAGAGGCCGGGCACGATCATCCGCACCGGGAAGCCGTGCTCGAACGGGAGGGGCTCGCCGTTCATGCCGACGGCGAGGATCGCGTCGAGGTTCTCGTCCGTGACCGCGGTGATCGGGGTGGACGCCGTGTAGCCGTCGCTGCTGGTGGAGAGGAGCATGTCGGCTCCGCTCTGCACGCCGGCCATCTTCAGCACGTCGCGCAGGGGGACGCCGAGCCACTTGGCGTTGCCGACGAGGTTGCCGCCGACCTGGTTCGAGACGCAGGTGAGGGTGATGCCGTACTCGTCGAGGCCCATGTCGAAGATCTGCTGGAGGTTCAGCGTCACCTCGCGGTCGACCATGCCGGTGATCTTCAGCGACCAGGCCGACGGGTCCAGGTTGGGCACGGTGAGGGCGGTGTCGACGCGGTAGAAGTCGGCGTTCGGCGTGTAGAGCGGCGTGATGCCCTCGATGTCGAGCTCGGCGCCCGCGGGGACCGAGACGGTGCTGCGCGGGGACGGCAGGCGCAGGGCGTCGCGGACGCCGGCGAGGGAGGAGGTCGCCGCGTTGACCAGGCGGGCGCCGGTGCCGACGACGGCCGCGCCGACGGCGGAGATCAGCGCGATGCGGAAGAAGCCGCGGCGCTCGAGGGCGCCCGGACGGGCCTCGGAGGATGTTCCCCTGGCCTCCGAGACCCGGGCCGCACGCCAGCCGCGCAGGCGCGTGAAGAGGAGGTGCATGACGACGACGGCGACGACGAGTCCGACCAGCGTGGGCACCGCAGCGAGCGGCGACGCTCCCGTGCGGGTCACGATGGCGGCGATCGAGAGGCCGCCGGCGATCACGAGCAGCACCTGGCCGAGCGGCGGGCGGACCAGCTGGAGCACTCCGGCGATCGCGGCGGCGACGACGACCGCGGCGCCCACGCTGCCGAGCAGGAAGGTCTTGTCGTTCTCGCCGAACGTCTCGATCGCGAACTCCTTGAGCGGGCGCGGGACGATGTCGACGATGAAGGCGCCGAGCGCGAGCACGGGGCTCGCGGTGCGGGCGACCGCGAGGGCGATGAGCTCGGCGACGGCGAGGAGGACTCCGCCCGTGACGATGCCCGCGAGGGCGGCGAGCAGGAAGTAGAGAGCTCGATGCTCGCGCACGGGTGCCGCTGTCTGGTTCATGGAGGAGAGTTTTCTCCCGCGACCTGCCGTTTCCCAGGGTGTCCCTGGTTTGGTCGTGTAGGCGCCTTTTTCATAACGAACAGGTAACGCACAGCGGCATGACCGCGGCCGGGTCGGTCGAGGGGCCGACCCGCGAGGTCGGCCCGGCGTCGGCCCGGATCCGTCTCGAGATCGCCGACGGCGAGGATCGTCGACGGTGAGGATCGTCGACGCCGGTCCCGTGCGGCGGGCTCGGCGCAGGCGCGCTCGGACCCGCGCGACGGACTCGCGTCCCGCTGCCCCTCCGCGGTCCGGAGTGACGGTGCCGCGGACCGCTCGGGTCGGCTGCTCGCCGCCGCGCCTCTTCTTCCAGCGGCCCCCCTCGAGGGCCGGTCCGTCAGAGCGCCCCGAGGACCGGGCCGCCGAGGATCGCCTCCGTCTCGTGCCAGAGCCGCGCGCCCAGCGCCGCGTCGGTCGAGCTGGGCACGGGAGTCGCGAGCACCGGCTCCCCCGCGGCTCCGTGGCGGGGGCCGATGTAGGCGTTCCACGGCAGTGTCGGTGCGGCGACGGCGGCGACGGCGGGTCGCGCCGCGGAGTCCTTCCCCTGCACCAGGCGCGAGACCAGCGGCGCGAGGGCGGGTGCGAGGAGCCGCACGGGCAGCGGCCGCTCGTGGAGCGGCGGCCGCTCGGGGGTGAGGGCGTCGATGGCGCCGCCGGGGTGGGCGACGACGGAGCGGATCCGAGACCTCGCCTCGAGGAGGCGCCGGTCGAGCTCGAACCCCAGGATCTCCGCGGCGTGCTTGGACATCGCGTAGGCGACGCGGGGGCGGTAGGACTTCTGCGAGAGCCAGTCGTCGGGGTCGAAGGGGATCCCCCGGGTGAGCATGCTGCCGGTGCTGACGATCCGCGCGGCCGGCGCCTCCTCGAGCGCCGGCAGTGCGGAGCGCAGGAGCTCGAGGTGCGCGAGGACGTTCACGCCGACCGTCGACTCGACGCCGAAAGCGCCCGTCGCAGCGGTCCTCGGCGCGGCGATGATCCCCGCGTTGAGGACGATGCCGTCGAGGGTGCCGAGGCGCCGGAGGGCGTCCCCCGCCGACAGGATCGACTCCCGGTCGGAGAGGTCCAGCGGCAGGTGGCGGTGCAGGCCCGGCTCGGGGAGCAGCCCGATGGCCGAGTGCGCCCGGGCCGCCGAGCGGGCGGCGACGACGACCCGTGCGCCGAGGCGGGCGAGTCCCTCCGCGACGAAGAAGCCGATGCCGCCGGCGGCCCCGGTGACGACGACGGTGCGCCCATCGAGTCGTGCGATCTCCACGGCGGTCTCCCTTCGGCACCCGAGAAGGGGCGCGGTTGTCTCGGAAGGGCTCAGATTCCCTTCAATCCTTGAAGCTTCAAGGTACATGCTTCAGGACTTGAAGCGATATTCTGCTCGCATGGCGACGCGACGGGACGAGCGGCTGGCGGACGCACTGGCCGCGGTCTACGACGTGGTGGCGCGCACCGACGAGGCGCTCGCTCCGGCGCTGCGCGAGTACGGCATCACCGCCACGACCGCCCACCTCCTCTGGAGCATCGACCCCGACGAGCCCGCTCCGTCCATGAGCGAGGCGGCCGCCCGAGCGCACTGCACCCCTCAGAACGTCACCTTCCTCTGCCGGCAGCTCGAGGCGCGGGGACTGGTCGAGCGCCGGGTGTCACCGACGGACCAGCGGCAGCGCATCATCGGGATCACGCCGCTCGGCCGCGTCGCCCGCGAGCGGATCAGCGCGCTCGTCTCCGCCGACTCCCCCCTGGCGCGGAGGACCGATGCGGTGCTCGATGCCGTCGTCGAGCTGCTCGGCCCGCCGCCGGGCCTCACCGCGCGCGACGCCCCCGCCGGAGGACCGCCGCGTTCGCGGTGACGATGAGGGCGATCCCGATCCATCCGGCCGCGCCGACGTCCTGCCCGAGCACGACCGCGCCGATGAGGGCGGCCAGGACGGGGTTGGCGCTCATGAGCGTCCCGAACACGCTCGCCGGGAGCCTCCGGAGCGCGATCACGTCGGCCACGAACGGGACGGCCGTCGCCAGGACGCCGGCGCCGACCGCCAGGAGCACGGTGCCCGCGTCGGGGCGCGTCGAGACGAGCGTCCAGACGGCGACGGGCAGGAAGACGGCGGCGGAGATCCCGGTCGCCGTGGCGGTCCCCTGCGCTCCGGGCAGACGAAGTCCGATGATCCGGTTGAGCAGGATGTACGCGGCCCAGCAGCACGCGGCCGCGAGACCGAGCGCGATCCCCACCTGGTCGGACGATGGCCTCGGCCCGGCGATCGCGACGACGCCTGCTCCGGCGACGAGGGCGCAGAGCGCGCTGGTCCTGCTCCGGGAGCCGAGGAGCGCGACCGCCAGCGGCCCGCAGAACTCCAGGGTCACCGCCAGCCCCAGCCCGATGCGGTCGATGGCCGCGTAGAGCGTGAGGTTCATCGCTCCGAACACCACGGCGAGGAGCAGGACGGGCCACCACTGCGCGCGGGTGAGGTCGCGGATCCGCGGCCGGACGACCGGGAGGAGGATCAGCGCGGCGACGATCTGCCGGACGGCGACCACTCCGACGGATCCCAGGACCGGGAAGGCCAGAGTCCCGGAGGCCGCCCCGAGCTGATTCGAGAGGGCGCTCGCGAGGGCGGTCGCGACGCCGACGGTCCGGCCGTCGCCGGGGAGCTGCTTCGTCATTCCGGAAGTCTGCGAGCCGTCCGGCCCCGGCTCACAATGCGTCATCGGCCCGATCGATGCGGGAACCGCATGAATAGGATGCGGTCATGGAACTGGAACTGCGCCACCTCCGGTCGTTCGTCGGCGTCGTGGACGCCGGGACCTTCACCGACGCGGGGATCGACCTCGGCATCTCCCAGACGGCGGTCTCCCGCAACGTCGCGGCGCTCGAGTCCGTCCTCGGACGAAGGCTCCTCCACCGGACGACCCGGAGCGTCGAGCTCGCGCCGGCGGGCGAGCGGGTGCTGCGGCACGCCCGCCGCGTCCTGGCCGTCGTCGACGACCTTCGCGAGGAGGCGGCGGCCGGGACGGACACGATCCGGATCGGCTACGCCTGGTCGGCTCTCGGCGAGCACACCCAGGAGTTCCAGCGCCGCTGGGCCGCGGCGCTCCCCCGCCACGAGCTGCGGCTGATCCGCTCCAACACCCCCACCGCGGGGCTCGCCGAGGGCCTCAGCGATCTGGCGATCCTCCGGCGCGGATCCCCGGCTGCGGACGTCGAGTCGGCTCTGATCGGCACCGAGAAGCGCTACTGCGCGCTGTCCGCCGACGACCCGCTCGCCGCGAAGCGCACGGTCACCCTCGCCCAGGTGGCGACCGCTCCGCTGGCGCTCGACGACCGGACCGGAAGCACCCGGCTCGACCTCTGGCCCGAGCACGACCGGCCGCGGATCACCGTCCCGACGACCGACGTCGACGACTGGCTCACGGTGATCAGCAGCGGCTCCGCCCGCGGAGTGACCGCGGAATCGACGGTGAGCCAGTACCGACGGCAGGGCCTCGCCTACCGGGTCGTCCGCGACGCCCCGCCGGTCCCCGTGCACGCTGCGTGGATCCGGAGCGACCCGCCGCCCGTCCTGGGCGACGTCATCGGGCTGCTCCAGGGCCTCTACCGCACCTCCGACTGACGACGACGGCCGCCGGGGGCGATCCCCGGCAGCCGTCGTCGTCACGTCACTTGCAGGTGAGAGCGGAGTACGCGGCCTGCTTCGTGGTGGTCACCGATGCTCCGTCCACGGTCGCCGTCGCGGTCACCGTCGCCGAGCCCGCGGCCACCGAGGCGGCGCGGGTGGTGAAGGCGTGCGAGGCGCTCGACCCGGGAGCGATCCCGGTGAACGCCTTCGAGCCCCAGGCGGAGCCGAGGATGATCCCCGCCGGGACCTTCGCATCGTTCCGAGCGGTGACCGTCACCACGACCTTTCCCGCCACGCAGCGGCTGGTGGCCGCCACGGTCGTCGGTACCGTCGCCGCGGAGGCGCGGACGATGGAGAGGCGGTAGGTCGCTGTCGTCGTGTGGTCCTGCGCCGACGACTCGACGACCACGCTCGTCGTCCCCGAGGCCGCGAGCGGCACGGTGCGGCGGACGGTGTCGTCGATCAGCACGCCGTCGACCTTCACCAGGCCGCTGGGCACGGCCGGGTCCAGGTCGAGCGAGACGCTCGTCGTGCCGGCCGGCACCGTGAGCGTGTGGTCCCTGACCCCGGCGGCGAGAGCCGGCGAGAGCGTCCCGACGTCGGAGGAGAGCTTCGTCAGCTCCGGGTCCGCAGCGTAGGTGGTCGACTCGGTCGTGTAGACCCCGAAGACACCGCCGACGTAGCTGGATCCGGTGCCCTGGAAGCGCACCGTGACGACGGGGATCTTCTGCCCCTTCGCGTCGAGCACGTACTTCCCGCTCTGGTCGCGCTTGTAGCTGTCCTTCGCGGCGAGACCGCTGAGGATCGACGCCGGGATCCGGTCGTACTGGACGTACCAGCTCGTCGCTCCGGCCGCTCCCGAGACCACCTCGGTCTTGAGCTTCACGTCGTTGAGGTAGACGTCGAAGGTGCGTCCCGCGTCGCCGCCGTAGTAGCGGACCCCGAGGTAGTTCGCCGGCAGAGCCGGGTCGACGATCATGTCGTACTGGAAGTACGCCTCCGCCGAGCGCTCGCCGTCGCGGTACCCCTCGCCGCGCCAGGTCCCCACCGAGGACCGCGCGGTCTTGTAGTTCTTGTCGGCCTCGCTGTTGTTGTTGTCGAAGGAGGTGAGGGAGTCGATCGTCGTCTCGTCGACGCGCAGCTGCTCCTTCTGCGTCCGGATCAGCTCCTGGGCCGCGGCCGAGTCGGGCTCGATCAGGGTCATGTAGGTCGCGTAGCGGGCGTTGTAGAGGCTGTAGTACGGAGTGAACACCCGGGCGGCGGACGCGGCGTCGACGTTCTTCATGCCGAAGCGCATCGTCGTGCGGCCGTTGCCGTCCGCGCCGTCGGGCAGGCGGACCAGGTTGCCGCGGACCGCGGACTTCCAGGCCGCGGAGTCCGCGACGACGACGTTCGAGTTCACGGACTTGTCGGCCGTGCCCATGCGCACCAGGACGCCGGCGACGTAGGACGCCTCGACGTTCGAGCGGTTGAGCTCGGTCGCCAGCAGCACCGGTCCGTAGCGGAACGCGGTCCAGTCGGGGTTCTCCGTGTCCGCGACCGCGCTGACCGCGGCGGGCAGCTTCCAGGTCAGCACGTCACCGGCGGCGACGGCGACCGAGACGTATCCGGCCTGGGCCGTGACGGCACGGACGGCACCGTTCACGGTGAGCGTCGGCGCTCCGTCGATCCAGGACGGCACGCGCAGCTTGAGGGTCGTGTCCGCGGCCACGGCTCCTCCGGCCAGCGCTTCGACCCTCAGGGTCGCCGTGTCCGTGCTCGGGATGTCCGCCGTCTGGGTCAGCCGGAGGTTGTTCGCGGAGGAGCGGAGGACCGAGGAGCGGAACTGGTTCACGAAGACGGTCTTCGGCTTCTCGAAGTAGATCGAGTCGCCGAGCTTGGTGAAGCTCTCGATACCCGAGCCGTGGTCGCACCAGAACTCGTCGAGCTCGTGCCCGAAGACCTTGGCGTAGCCCGCGGTCTGCGGCTGGAAGTAGGTCACCATGCCGGTGTCCGGGTTCTGCACCGAGAGGACGCCGTTGATGAACGTCTCCTCGTAGAAGTCGGCGTACTTCACGTCCTCGGTCACCTGGAACAGCGCCCGGGTGAGCTTGAGCATGTTGTAGATGTTGCAGCCCTCGGAGGTCGAGTTCTCGCCGTAGCCGGTGGTCTGGCCGTTCGTGGCGTACTCGTACAGGGTGCCGGGTGCGTGGAAGTGCTCGGACTGGCTGTTGCCGCCGTTGGCGTAGGTGTGGGTCTCGTCGACCATGCGCCAGAAGTTCTCGGCGGCACGGCGGTACATGTCGAGATCCGACTTCTCCGCGGCGGTGAGCGTGGCGTAGAGCGCCGGGTCGTCGGTGAAGACGCGGTAGCGCTTCAGCGCGCCGATCAGCTTCGGGACGGTCGTGTTCGCGTGCAGCCCGTTGAGGACGTCCTCGTTGTTCGCGAGCTTCTGGAACAGCGCGGTCTCGTCGAAGTACTCGGCCGCGCGCTTGTGCGCCGGGTCGTGCGTGGTCTCGTACAGGCGGTAGAGCGCCTCGTTCATTCCGCCGTACTCCGTGTTCAGGAGCTGCCCGGGGTTGGCCTGGCGGCCCGCCCAGGCGGTGATCCAGCTGCCGAAGCCGCCGGCGACGACGAGCGCCTTCTGCGAGACGGCGTCGGGCGCCTGGTCGTGGGCGTCGAGGAGGCCTGCGAGCACCTTGTGCAGGTTGTAGAAGGGGACGAGCAGGCCGTCGCCGCCCGAGGGGAGGTAGCGGGTCGGGAACGGCGAGACGTAGCCGGCGTTCGCGGGGTCCTTCAGCGCGTAGGCGTCCTGGACCTTCTTCAAACCGTCGACGGAAGCGGTGAGCTTCGCGAGCAGAGCCGCCTTGGTGGCCGCGTCCTCCTCGGTCGCGTAGGCCTGCGAGAGCGCCGAGAGGTAGTGGCCGAAGAAGTGGCCCTGGAACCGGGTGCCGTTCTCGCGCTCCCAACCCCCGTATCCGCCGCTGGTGGTCGGCGTGAGCCCGGCCTCGCGGTAGAAGGAGTAGAGGAACATCTCGGGGTCGAGGCTCAGCAGGTACTCGACGGTCTGCTGCTCCCCGTTCTCGAGGTAGGGGTCCTGCACGGAGACGTCGGACAGGCCGGCCTCCAGAAGGTAGTTCGACGTCTTCACTCCCCGGGGCTGCACCTGGAGAGTGTAGGTCTTCGTGACCGCGGTGCTGCCCCCGTAGGTGGCGGAGCCGGTGAGGACGACCTGCGTCGCGGAGCCGGTGGGCGGCGTGACCGCGGCCGTGCCTCCGCTGATCGCGACGGTCGCCGGGTCGGAGGAGGTCCAGCTGAGGGCGGACCCCTTCGCGCCGACGGTGGGCAGGGTGAAGCCGGTGCTGGTGCTCGCGGGCGGGGCGACCAGCTCGAGGTCGGCCCGGGCGACGCTCGCGGGGTCGAAGGAGGGGTTCCCGGCCTTCGTCAGGGCGACGACGTCGGTGGTGGTGGCGACGCCGTTGTAGAGCGCGTAGTCGTCGAGCAGGCCGCGCAGGTGCGCGCCGTTGTACTGGGGGCCGTTGAAGCCGAGGGTCTTCGTCGACGTGCTCTCGGAGCCGAGGACGCCGGACGCGGAGGAGGACGGCGCGGTCTTGACGACGGCGGTCTGCTTCACCCCGTTGCGGTAGAAGGCGACGGCCTTGGTGCTCTTGTCGTACGTGGCGACCACGTGCGTCCACTCCCCCGCGGGGAAGAAGCCGGAGCGCGCGGTCTCGACGGCGACCTTGTACGGCTGACCGCCGGACGGGCCGATCGAGAGGGCGAGCGGGGTGCCGTCGCCCTCGGAGGTGAGGTACCAGCCGTCGGAGTTGTAGGCGGTCTTGTTCCAGGTGAAGACCTGCTCACCGGTCATCGCGCTGGTCGGCTTGTACCAGAAGGAGACGGTGAGGTCGGCGGGCTGCAGCGCCGCCGCAGTGCCGAGCGAGATCGCGTTCGATCCGGTGAACTCGAACGCCCGGCCGTTCAGGCCGGTGCCGTAGGAGGCCGTGCCCTTCTGCATCCCGAGGGCGGTACCGCGACCGCTGGTGTCGGCGAGCGACCCGTCGAACGGGAGCTCGAGCACCTTCGCGGCGTCGAGCGAGGTGGTGGGGGCGGCCTGGGCCGTGGGGCCGACCGACAGGAGACCCGCCGTCAGCGCCATCACCGCCACGGTGGCCAGGGGGAGTCGTCGTCTCATTCGTGAGGCCTCTCGTCGTTGAGAAATCCGGCCCAGGGGGGCGGGCCGCCTCGAATGTTACCGTTAACAATAGTTTTCGGTGAGGTTTCGGTGAGAGGACTGACAGGGTCCTCGAGCGCTCAGCGGCGCCGGTCCAGAGCCGCCCGGAGGTACGGAGCGGTGCGGCTGCCCGCGGCCTCGGCGACCTCCTCCGGAGTGCCCGTCGCGACCACCGAGCCGCCGGCCCGGCCCGCCCCCGGGCCGAGGTCCACGACCCAGTCCGCGTCGGCGACGACGCGCATGTCGTGCTCGACGACGATCACCGTGTTGCCCGCGTCGACCAGGTGCTGCAGGTGCTCGAGCAGGCGGTCGGCGTCGGCGGGGTGCAGGCCCGACGTCGGCTCGTCGAGCAGGTAGAGCGTGTCCCCGCGCTGGGCGCGACGCAGCTCCGAGGCGAGCTTCACCCGCTGCGCCTCTCCCCCGGACAGCTCGGGCGCCGGCTGGCCGAGCGAGACGTAGCCGAGCCCCACGTCCACCAGAGCGTCGAGGTGGCGGGCGACCTCGCGGTCCTCGGCGAACGCCTCGCGCGCGTCGGCGACGCTCAGCGCGAGGACGTCGGCGATCGTCCGGCCGCCGAGGGTGACCTCGAGGGTCTCGTCGTTGTACCGGGTGCCGCCGCACGCCGTGCAGGGCGCCTCGACGGTCGGGAGGAACAGCAGCTCCACCTCCACGGAGCCCTCGCCCTTGCAGACGGGGCAGCGCCCGCTGGGCAGGTTGAAGGAGAAGCGGCTCGCCGAGAAGCGGCGGCGCTTCGCCTCCGGGGTGGCCGCGAAGAGCGTCCGCACCCGGTCGAACAGACCCGTGTAGGTCGCGACGTTCGAGCGCGAGGTCCGGCCGATCGGGGTCTGGGTCACCTGCACCACCCGGCGCAGGCGGTCCGCGGGCCCGGAGGCGGTGCCGCGGGTCGCCGCCGCCGCCGCGTCGAGCAGCGGGTCCGCCTCCCCGCCCTCCTCCGCCGGCGCGTCCTCGGCGACGTCGGCGCGGAGCGAGGCGCGCAGCAGATCGGGCAGCGCCTGGTTCACGAGCGTCGACTTGCCCGATCCGGAGACACCGGTGACCGCGGTGAGCACCCCGACCGGGAACGCGACGGAGAGGTCGTCGAGGGTGTGCCGCGAGACGCCGGCGAGCTCGATCCACTGCTCCGCGGTGCGGCGGGAGCGCAGCGGCGCCGGGTCGCCCTCGGGGAAGAGGTAGCGGCGGGTGACGGAGTCGCGGGCGCCCGGCAGGCCGTCGAGCGGGCCGGAGTAGACGACGGTGCCGCCCCCCGACCCCGCGCCCGGGCCGATGTCGACGATCCAGTCGGCCTCGCGGATGACGTCGAGGGAGTGCTCGACGAAGAAGACGGTGTTGCCGGTCGCCCGCAGGGTCCGCAGGATGCCGAGCAGCGCCTCCGTGTCGGCGGGGTGCAGGCCCGTGGACGGCTCGTCGAGCACGAAGACGACGCCGAAGAGGCGCGAGAGCACCTGCGTCGCGAGGCGCATCCGCTGGAGCTCCCCCGAGGAGAGTGTCGGCGTGGAGCGGTCGAGCGAGAGGTGGCCGAGGCCCAGGTCGACGATCGGCGCGAGGCGGGCGACGAGGTCCTCGACCAGCCGCTGCGCGGCCAGGCGGGTCTGCGGAGCGCCGTCGGCCGGGGTCCAGCCGGGCTCCAGCACGCGCCGCGCGACGACGACCAGCTCCTCGAGCGGGAGCGCTGACAGCTCGGTGATGTCGAGCCCCTCGAAGGTGACGGCGAGCGCGTCGGGCTTCAGCCTCCGGCCGCCGCACACCGGGCAGGCGACGCTGACGACGAACGAGGCCGCGCGCTCGCGCATCCGGGCGCTCTTCGAGCCGGCGAAGGTGTCGAGCACGTAGCGGCGCACCCCGAGGAACGTGCTCATGTAGCGCGGCTCGTCACCGGCGGCCACGGCCGCGCGCACCTCCGCGGGAGAGCGGTCGGTCCACACGGGAACCTGCGGGGAGTCGGGAGTGTGCAGGATCCAGTCGCGGTCCTCCGCGGGCAGGTCGCGCCACGGAGCGTCGATGTCGTGTCCGAGCGAGATCAGGCTGTCGCGCAGTTGCTTGCCGTGCCAGGCGGTCGGCCAGGCGGCGAGCGCCCCGTCGCGGATCGAGAGGGAGTCGTCCGGCACCATCAGCTCGTCGGGGACGTCGTAGACCCGGCCGATGCCGTGGCAGCTGGGGCACGCGCCCTGCACGGTGTTGGCCGAGAAGTCCTCTGCGAGCAGCATCGGCGCGCCCTCGGGGTAGGCGCCGATGCGCGAGAACACCATCCGCACCACGCTCGAGAGCGTCGTCGCACTGCCGACCGTGGAGCGGGCCGAGCCTCCGGAGCGCCGCTGCGGGAGGGCGACGGCCGGCGGCAGGCCCTCGATCGAGTCGACGTCCGGCACGCCGACCTGGTCGATCAGCCGCCGCGCGTAGGGGGCGACCGACTCGAAGTAGCGGCGCTGCGCCTCCGCGTAGAGCGTGCCGAAGGCGAGCGAGCTCTTGCCCGATCCGGAGACCCCCGTGAAGGCGACGAGGGCGTCGCGCGGCACGTCGACGTCGATGCTCCGGAGGTTGTTCTCGCGGGCGCCGCGCACGCGGACGCGGTCGAGGGGGTCGGTGGTTCCAGGCGCGCTCATCCGTACAGCCTGCCGTGCCGGGATGTGGGGCGGCCGCCGCGGAGCTCCGAGGCGCTCGACGCCGAGACGGCCCGCTCCCGGCCGAGGCACCGCAGTGGGGCGGTGTCTCGGCGGGGGCGGGCCGTCTCGGCGTCAGCGGCGCGCGTGCGTCAGCAGGTGCGCGCCGGGTAGGCCGCGGTCAGGGCGCCCGCGGTGAGCGAGGCGGCCGGGACCGAGGCCTGACGGGTGGTGAAGGCGGCCGAGGCGCTGGCGCCGGGGGCGGCGGTCAGCGTCTGCGAGGCGCCGAACGGCGAGCGGATGACGACCGAGAGGGGCGTCGTGCCCGTGTTCTTCACCACTCCGGTGAGGACGACCTTGCCCGCGACGCAGCGGGTGGACGCGGTGAGCGTCGAGGTCGGTGCCGTCACCACCACGGTCGCGGTGACCGTGACGGCCGTGGAGCTCGAGAGCCGACGGTCGGCGGCGTTGTAGGCCGTCGATCCGTTCGCGCCCACCCACTGGTTGTCGTTCGCACCGATCGTGCGGACGACTCCGGTGACGGAGTAGCGGCCGGGCGCCGTCGCCACCGCGGAGGTGTTCCAGGTGACCGGCTGCGAGGCGGTGCCCCGGTTGTAGGCGAGCACGACGTCGGCGCGGGCGGGCAGAGCCGCCGCGGCGTCGGTGCCGGAGGCGACCGTCACCTCGCCGAGGTCCGAGCGGACCGCGGAGGCGGCGTCGGCCGAGCGGACCTCGGCGTACTGCCCCGCGGTCAGCGAGACGATGCCGCCGTGCTTGGTCGACGAGGCGAGCGAGAAGCCCGGGTCGGTGAGCTGGGTCCAGCCCGTGTCGAGGTCGTTCGTCACCATCGGCTTGTAGCCGGTCGCGGGGATCACGTCGACGTACAGGTACCAGGTGTCCTCGCCGTGGTCCTTGAACACCGCGGGGCCCTCGACCCCACCGGGGTTGCCGCCGGACCACACCGCGCCGATGCGCGACTGGATCTGCGTCCACGAGGTCGTCGGCAGCCACCAGGTCGCCGAGGTGGTCGACTCCATGTAGATGCCCTTGCCGGTGCCGTTGTCCTTCGAGATCCGGTAGGTCGTGCCGGAGTCCTGGATCAGCGTGGTGTCGATCGTGTCGGCCCCGGTGTCGATGAAGGTGCCGCCGTACGAGTAGGTGGCCTGCGTGAAGTCCGTGGTCGCTCCCCAGAGCACGCGGGAGGATCCGGTGCCCGGCGTGTGCGCCGCGGTCGGGTAGACCGTCGAGGACCAGTAGACGACGAACGCGCCCTTGCCGGGTCCCGCGTAGTCCGGCACCCACGTGGCCTCGGGAGCCCACATCATGCCGGCCTCGAGCTTCTTCGTCCCCGCGGCGTCGAGCGCCACGTCGAACTGGCGGACGTCGCTCCACGACACGAGGTCGCTCGACTCCCAGACGTTCATCTTCGTGCTGCCCTTGGTGGTCCAGTAGCACCAGGTGTCGCAGGTGCTGGGGCCCCGGTCGCCGCCGAAGACGCGGAGGTCCGTGGCGATGATGTAGTACTTCTTCGTGTCGGGGTTGTAGGTCAGGTACGGGTCGCGGACACCGGTGGTGCCGAGGTCGGAGGCCAGGATCGGCTTCGCGCCGTTGAGCGGGTCCCACTTCTCCGGGTCGTCGCCGCGGGAGACGTCGAGGTAGATCTTCTCGGCGTAGCCCTGGGAGTCCTCGACGAAGTGGACCATCATGTAGCCGTAGGGGGTGTCGACGCCGACCTGCGGCTCGACCGTCACGGCGATCGAACGGGTCTGCACGATTCCGCGGATCGACGCCGTCGCGGTGAGCGACGAGGTGCGCGCGGCCTGGCCCACGGCGGGGCGGTCGGCGCTGAGGGTGCGGCCGTCGGCCGAGACGCGCAGGGTCGGGTCGCTGGAGGACCAGGTCACCGCTCCTCCGTAGTCGGGCAGGTTCGTGGTCGAGTCGTCGACGGTGAGCGGGGCGACCCCGGCCAGCACGGCGGCGGCGATCGGGGAGAACGTGGAGGCGTGAGGCTTCGCGTCGACGCTCGACACGGCCACCACCTCCGCCCCGGTGAGCGCGCGGTCGTAGACGCGGAACGCCGAGACCTCGCCCGTGTAGAACGGGTCGGGGTACGGTGCTCGGCCGATCGTGTTGAGCGACTGGTCGGCCACCGACGAGGGGCGCAGGGCGGTGGGCGCCGAGGCGACCTGGACGCCGTCGACGAAGAACGAGATCGTGCCGGCGCTGCCGTCGATCACCGACGTGAGGCTGTACCAGCGGTCGGCGGTGAGGGCGGAGGCGCTGCGGGCGTTGTTCTCGCCGTTCCCTCCGCTGGTCGTGATCGCGGTGCGCACGCGATCGCGGACGGACGCGAACCAGTACTGGTTCGTACTGTCGCTGCCGATGTTCCACAGGAAGTGGAAGTTCGAGAGCATCGACGCGTCGGCGCGGGTCTCGATCGTGACGGTGGCCGACGAGCGGCCGGTCAGCAGGTTCGCGGGCAGCTGCACCCAGGGGGCCGTGGTGCTGCTCTTGGGGCCGCCGGTGAGGCGGAGCGACGTGCCGGTCCAGAGCGCGTCGGTCGCGTTGCGGACGGTGGCGGCTCCCACGCCTCCGCTCACGGTGTTCGGGACCGTGCTGCCGGTGGTCTGCGTGAACCGGTAGTCGGCGAGGAGGCCCTGCTGCGGGATCACGGCATCGGCCGCCTGCGCTGCCGGAGCCGGGGCGACGAGGCCCGAGAGCAGCACTGCTCCGAGGCCGAGCGCGGCGAGCGCGGCGCGCAGCGGCGCTCGCCGCGCGGGTGTGGTGGTGGGGGGCATGGTGCTCCTTCAATGGAGTGGTGCGGTTCAGGGAGGGGGAGAGGATCTCGGGGTGCCGAGCCCTGCTGGGTCGAGCAGCGCCGTCAGGGGCGTGTCGGAGCCTGTGTGCGGAGCACGAAGGGCTCGATACGCCGCCGGGCGGCTGCTCGACCGGCAGGGAGGGGCAGCTGCTCGACCGGCACGAGGGATCAGCCGCCGGGGTTCGTGTCGGTGTACCCGGTGGTCGGGGCGGTGGTGCCGAGTGCCGCGAGGGTGGGCGCCTTCCGCATCACGACGGGGTTGCCCGGGCTGTCGCGACCATGGAGCAGTCGCCGTCGTGGAACTCGATCGCGGGGTCGGCGGTGTCCGGCGCGATCGGGTCGGTGGAGGTCGGCTTGTCGAGGGCGACGGCCGGGGAGGCGGCGGTGAAGGGCAGCGGAGCCACCGCGGCGAGGAGGATCAGCAGCCCGGCCGTGTGGCGGCGCCGGAGCCCCGCGGATCGGGGGAGCTCGGCGTCGACGGGCGTCGATGCGGTCGTCATCGTGACTCCATCGTCAGGGGCGGCGTGGGGCCCGGAGGCGCACCGTGAGCGGCGCGCCCCCGGGGGCGGGGGGGCTGCGGAGAGGCGCCGGAGGGCGCCAACAGGAGAGGCCCGGTGGACCTCGGAGAAGAACTCGCCGTGACTCGCAGGATCCGGCGCGACCTCCACCTCGAGGCCTCCGACGCCGCCAGCTGCACGGTTTGTTCACGGTAACAGGGCGTCTGCGCAAACTCAACGGCCCCCGTGAGCGGGGGTGGCATCACTTCACGGCGCCTGCGGTCCGCGCGGTCGCTTTCGTCACGGAGGAAGGATCCGCGGCGCCCCGTGGAACGGCGCAGGCGACGTGGGCCGGATCGGACGTTCGTCGTGAGTCGTGATCAGCACCGCCGTCCCGAGCCGCCGTCCTCTTTCTTCCACCGCCGCTCGCGCCTCCGCCGCCGCTGTCAAGAGGGGAGAGACGGTCCGCGCCCCTCGCCTAGGGTGCCGGGATGCCCCGCACCCGGACGTCCCGCGCCGCCCTCGCCTGGCGGGAGGCGGTCACCGGCTCGCGCCTGATGCTCGCTCTCAAGACGGCGCTGGCGGTCGGCATCGCCTGGGCCGTCGCGCCGCTCGCTCCCGGAGTCGCGGAGCAGTACCCGTACTACGCGCCGCTCGGCGCCCTCGTGAGCATGTACCCGACCCTGATGGGCTCGGTCCGCACCGGACTGCAGACCCTGCTCGGCCTGGCGGCGGGGATCGGGCTCGCCGCCCTCGTGGTGGTCACCGTCGGCCCGACCTGGTGGACGATCCCGCTCGTCGTCGGGATCGGCGTGGTCCTCTCGGGGACGGGGTGGTTCGGCGCGGGCCGCGAGTACGTGCCGATGGCGGCCCTCTTCGTGCTGATCATCGGCGGGGCCGACGCCGAGGACTACTCCCTCGGCTACCTCGTGCAGATGGCGGTGGGCGTGGTGGTGGGGCTGCTGGTGAACGTGGTCGTCGCCCCCGGGCTCACCATCGAGGCGGCGTCCGCCCGGGTCGACGCGTTCCGGCGCGAGCTCGCGGAGCACCTGCGCCAGCTGGCCGCCGCGCTCGAGGAGACGTGGCCGCCCGAGCACGAGGCCTGGGCCCGCAACGGCGAGGAGCTGGCCCGGACGGCGGAGGAGGTCCGCGCGGCCCTCGCGGACGCGGACGAGAGTCGCAAGGGGAACCCGCGCGCGCTGCTGCACCGCCGCGACTCCCGGTCCGACCACCTCCGCCTCGAGACGCTCGACGCGATCCTCTTCCACGTCCGCGATCTGAGCGGCGCCCTCGCGGACACCATCTGGGAGCGGCCGGGCGCGCTCCCGTTCGATCCGGCCCTCGGCCCGCCGCTGAGCGAGGCCTGCCGGGCGGTCGCCGACGCGATCGACCGCGATGACGCCGGCTCCCCCGCCGCGCACCGGGCGATCGGGGGCGCGGCCCGCGCGATCCGGCACCTCGTGCAGGTCGTCGACGAGCGGACCGCCGCGACCTCCCGGACCCTCGGTCCCGGTGTCCTCGCGGCCATGCACCTCCGCCGCGTCCTGGTGCGCCTGCAGCACGACGGCGCGGAGCCTCAGGAGGAGTGAGGTCTGGCGCCTCCCGCCCCATACTGATATGGTGATGGGACATCAGGAGGACGGGGACGACGTGGAGCGGACGGTGACGACGACGAGCCTCCGTGGTCGCACGCCTGAGCGGGTGACCATGGAGGCTCGTCTGGCCTTCGGGCAGGCGCTACTCGCAGACGAAGAAGGCGACCTCCACGTAGCCCATCGTCTGCGAACGGGTGTCGACGTCGGAGTTCTCGACGGTCACGCCGGACGCGGCGAAGCTGCTGCCTCCTGCGCCCGTCGACGCGTTGGCCGCGTAGGAGCCGCCACCCCGCACCCACAGGGAGGTGCCGCCGCCGGCACCGCCGAAGTAGCCGCCGCCACCGCCACCGGACGCATAGGTCACCTGGCGGCTCGCGTTCGTCCTCGGTGCGCCGGCACCGCCGTCGCGCCCGGAGCCCGGGCTGCCGAGAACCGACTCGGTCACGTTCACCGTCGTCACACCGGGCTGCCCCGGCCCGGTCTGGCTTCCGCCGGTGCTCGGAGCCTGCTCTGTGGAGCCGGTGCTGCTGTCCGCGCGCGAGACGGCGCTGTCGTAGCCGGAGCCGCCGACGGGGCCGCCGGACCCCGCGTTCGGCCCGACGCGGGCGGACCGGGTGAAGTCGTTCGAGGTGAAGCCGGCTGCGCTACCGCCGCCGCCGCCCGCGATGACGAGCAGGGAGCCCGCGGCGGTGATCCCGCTGGCCCCGCCCCCTCCTCCGGAGCCGATGTAGCCCGGAGTGCCCGGAGCCCCGCCGTTGCCGAGCCCCCGGCCGCCGGCCTGGTTGCTGCCGCCCGAGCCCGCGGTGATGACGATCTCGGACGCTCCGCCGAGCGCGTCGACGGGGATGGTGCCCGTCACCCGCGCACCGGCGCTGGTGACGTCCGACCCGGTGCGGACGCCGCCGCCGTCTCCGCCGACCGCCGTGAAGCGGACCCACTGGGTTCCCGCGGGCACGGGGATCGTCCGGGCCGCGAGCGCGGTGGTCGAGGTGGCGTCGATGCGCTGCGCGTCCTGCAGGGCGCACTGGGGGGCGGTCGAGGCCGACGCCATCGGAGCGGCGATCGAGGCGGCCACCACGGGAATCGCCCATGCGGCGCCCTTCACCACGGTTCGGCGCTGGGTCAGACGATCGGGGGCGCCGGTCGGCGTGCTGGTGTCTTCGTTCTGCATCGGAGTCCTTCTGTCATCGTGCACCCCTGGGTATCGGGGGCAGAGTCGGGTGAGAGGCGCGGGAGGATGCCCGTGCCTCTCCGACAGAGTCGCCTGCTCCGCGACGGGGCACGCCGCTCGAGGCCGCTCTGGCGCGAACCTGCCCAGAGGCGGCGCGCCGCGCCTCCCGCGCCTCATCCTCAGCAGCTTCTCCGCACCGCCGACCAGTCGTGCACGACGTCGCAGATGCCCCGTCGGACTCGCCGATACGGACCCTCCGAGCGGGCGGCCCGACTCGCGAGCACCCTGGACCGAGCGGCCCGGAGAGCCCGCGACGGCCGAGCGCAGAACCCGACGTCAGTCCGTCGCCGGCCTGCGACGGCCGAACGGGCAGCCCGGCGTCAGCCCGGCGTCACGCCCCGACGGCCGAACGGCCAGCCCGGCATCAGCCCGGCATCAGCCCAGCGCCAGCCCGGCGTCAGCCCGCGTCGGCGAGCAGCGCCTCGCGGTCGAGCCGCTTCGCGTAGCAGCGCGCGCTCGGCTCGTCGCCCCAGTAGCCGTAGCCCGCGATCGGGTCGTAGCCGGCGCTCGCGTAGAGCGCCATCGCCTCCGGCTGCTCCGTGCCGGTGACCAGTCGGAGCAGCTCCACGCCCTCGCGGGCCGCCAGCCGCTCGACGCCGGCGAGCAGCACGCGGCTGAGCCCGCGGCCCCGCGCGGCGCTCACCACGAACATCCGCTTGATCTCGCCGATCCCGTCCTCGACCGCGAGCGCCACGCAGCCGACGAGCCCGCCGTCGACCTCGAGCAGCAGGGTCGGAGCGTCGGCGGGAGGGCGCGGACCGGTGTCGTCGCCGCCGTAGCGGGCGAGGAGGTCGGCCTCCTGCAGGGCGAAGAGGTCCGTGGCGGCCGGGTCTCCGGCCGTGGTCTCGATCAGGCGGTGCACGGCACGATGCTACGGCGCGGCGGCGAGCCCCGCGGCGATCCCGGTCAGCTGCTCGAGCACGGCCCGCACGGCCGAGCGCTCCAGCGTCTCGGGCCGGGCGAGGCAGTCGATGTGGCGGCCGAGCCCCGGGATCCCGAGCGGCCGCAGCACCACCTCCGGTGTGCGCCGCAGGTCGGTCGTGTACCGCGGCAGCAGCGCGACGCCGTCGCCCGCCGACACGACCGCCGCCGCGACCAGGAAGTCGTTGATCCGGTGCGGGATGCGCGCGTCGCCGCCCGCGAGGACCGCGATGGCGTCGATCGCCCGCTCCAGGGGGAAGCCCTCGTGCACCGCGACCCACTCCTCGTCGCGGAGGTCGGCGGGGCGGACGACGTCCTTCGCGGCGAGCGGATGGTCGCGCCGCAGCGCGAGGTCGAGCGGCTCGAAGAGGAGGGGCGTCGACCGCACGGTCCCGGGCCACTCGGCGCTGCCGGCGAGCCGGTGCGCGACGACCAGGTCGTGGTCCGCGGTCAGCCCGGCGAAGGCGCTCTGCGCCACGTCGAAGTCGGCGAGCGCGACGCCCGGCCGACCCGGTGCGCGCAGCATTTGCAGCAGCGGGCCGAACATCGCCAGCCCCGCGCTGTGGAACGCGGCGACCGAGACGGTGCCGCTCGGCTCCCCCTCGAAGTCCGCGACCGCCCGCGCCGCGCGCTCGAGCGCCACCTCCACCTCGACCACGGCGGCGGCGAGAGCGCGGCCGGCGGGGGTCAGCGCGGTCCGGCGCCCGTCGCGGAAGGTCAGCGCCGTCGGAGTGCGGCGCTGCAGCGCGCTGATCTGCTGCGAGACGGAGGAGGGGGACACCCGCATCGCGGCGGCGACGGCGGCGATGCTCCCGCGCTCGCCGAGCTCCCGCAGAGCCCTGAGCTGTCCGAGTTCCATGAGTTCCAACTTACGCGTCGGCGCAGAAGATGCAGTCTTGTCCGGCGGGTCTCCGTGCCGCCACGATGAGCCGTGCGCGCTCTCCTCTCCCGCTTCCGGGTCGACCTCCTCCTGCTCGTGGTCGCCGCCTCCTGGGGCTCGACCTACTTCGCGGCGAAGGAGCTCGTCACCGACTCCAGCGTGATGGCGTTGCTCGGCTCGCGGATGACCCTCGCCGCGCTGTGCCTGGCCGTGATCGTCGCGGCGCGGCGGCACCGGATCACCGCGGCGGAGTGGCGGGTCGGCGTGACCATCGGGGCGCTGCTCGCGACGATCTTCGCGCTCGAGACCTACGGCATCGCCGGCACCTCCGCCACCAACGCGGGCCTCATCATCAGCCTGACGATCGTGATCACGCCGATCCTCGACTCCGCCGTCACGAAGCGCCGCCTCCCGGGCCGCTTCCTGCTCGCATGCCTCGTCGCGGTCGTCGGGGTCGCGCTGCTCGCGGGCAACGGCGCCCTCCGCCCGCTCTCCCCCGGCGACCTGCTGATCCTCGGCGCCGCCGTCGTGCGGGCCGTGCACGTCACGTCGATGCACCGCCTCTCGGCGCGAGCGCCGATGGACTCCCTCCGCCTGACCACGGTGCAGCTCGGCACCTGCGCCGTCGTCTTCAGCGCCGCGTCGCTCGTCGTCGGCGTGCCGATCCCCGAGTACGTCGCGGGGCTCGACCCCGTGGGCACCGGCCTGTTCCTCTACCTCGTCCTGGTCTGCACCGTCTTCGGCTTCCTCGTGCAGACGTGGGCGGTCCGCCGCACCTCCCCCTCCCGCGTCAGCCTCCTGCTGGGCACCGAGCCGGTGTGGGCCGCGGTCGTCGGAGTCGCGCTCGCCCGCGACCCGATCGCCCCGGTCGGCTTCCTCGGCATCGCGCTGATCCTCGCGGGCACGGCCTGGGGCCGCTCCCTCGAGCAGCGGACGGCGCCCGACGTGCCGACCGCGGCGGCCGCTCCGGAGGCGCTGCTCGCCCCCGAGCCGGAGGACGAGCACCGGCGTCCCGTCGAGCGGTAGCCGGGTCAAGGGACTCGCGTGCGGCGTCCCGATGTGGGGGAATCGGATCGGGAGGCGTCCGCCGCGGGCGCCGCCGGAGGAGGATCCATGTCGCTCAGCGTGCTGTTCATCGGCGGGACGGGCATCATCAGCGCCGCCTGCGTCCGCGAGGCGCTGCGGCTCGGCCACGACGTGACCGTGCTGAACCGGGGGCGGACGTCGCTCCGCCCGCTGCCCGAGGGTGTCCGCGAGGTGCAGGCCGACGGCCGCGACCGCGACTTCGTCACCGCCGCCCTCGGCGACAAGACCTTCGACGCCGTCATCGACTTCGTCGCCTTCACGCCCGAGCACGTGCAGCAGGACATCGACCTGTTCTCCGGCCGCACGGGCCAGTACGTCTTCATCAGCTCGGCCTCGGCCTACCAGAAGCCGCCGCGCAGCCTCCCGGTCACCGAGTCGACTCCGCTCCGGAACCCCTACTGGCAGTACTCCCGCGACAAGATCGCGTGCGAGGACCTGCTCGTGGCCGAGTACCGCGCGAGCGGCTTCCCGGTCACGATCGTCCGCCCCTCGCACACCTACGACCGCACCGCGCTGCCCGTCGACGGAGGCTGGACCGTCGTCGACCGGATGCGCCGCGGCCAGGAGGTGGTCGTCCTCGGCGACGGCACCTCGCTCTGGACGCTCACGCACGCCGACGACGTCGCTGTCGGCCTGGTCGGTCTTCTCGGCGCCTCCGCCGCGATCGGCGAGGCGTTCCACATCACCGGCGACGAGACGCCGACCTGGGACGAGATCCACCGCGACCTCGCCGCGGCGGCCGGAGTCGAGCCGCGCCTCGTGCACGTCGCCTCCGACGCGATCGCCGCGGCCGACCCCGAGCTCGGTGCCGGGATCATCGGCGACAAGGCGCACTCGATGGTGTTCGACAACGCGAAGATCCGCCGCCTCGTCCCGGCGTACTCCCCCTCGGTGCGCTTCAGCGACGGCGCCCGCGAGATCGTGGAGTGGTACGACGCCGACGAGTCGCGCCGCGTGGTCGACGAGCGGATGAACGGCCTGTTCGACGCGCTGATCGAGCGGTACCGGCCGCGCCCGCTGTGAGGGTCGGGCGGGGGGTGCGCGAGTCCGCCGGCTCCGCCCCTCCCGGCCGCTGCACCCCGCTCGGCTCCTCCGCCCGCGCCGGCGCCCCCGCTCAGCCGATCGGCTCGAGCCGAACCAGGAACCCGCCCGGCACTCCCGGCTGCAGCTCCTGGTACTCGGACGGCACGCGGTAGGAGCCCTCGCCGACCGCGGTCACGGTGAAGGCGACGTCCGTGCGCGTGCCTGCGAGGAAGACGGTGTAGACGTCGGTGCCGTCCTCGGCGGTGCGCTTCCCGGCCGCCGCGCCGACCCAGCGGTGCCCGCCCGGATCGGCCGTCGCCGTCTCCCCGAGGGTCGCGTCGATCGCGGCCGGGTCGACGCCCACGGTGCGGATCCCGTCCTGGCACTCGCGCCAGACGCCCGTGAATCCCGGGTCGGGGTCGGAGTAGCAGAACATCATCGACCCATCGGGCGCGACGTGCAGGTCGCCGTAGCCGCCGACCACCGGCCCGGAGACGGGGGCGGTCGTGGGCCCGGACGTCGGCTCGGGGTCGGCCGGCGCGGTGCACCCGGCGAGCGCGAGGACGAGCACCGCCGCCGCTCCCGCTCGCCACCTCATGTGCGCAACCTACTGGAGCCGCGCCCCCGCCCGTCCGTGTGCCGGGCCGGGAGTCCGCCGGGAGCCGGCCCGCCCTCAGACCAGCCGGCGGCCGCTGAAGCGGTCGACGGGGGCGTCGTGGCGCATCGCCCGCTCGTACATCCGCCGGAACGGCTCGGTGAGCACGCCGTTCGTGCGGTCCAGCGAGTCCTGCCAGGCCACGATCTCCCCCAGCTGCGCGGCGAGATCCGCGCGGAGGGCCGCCTCGTCGACGGTGGTCGAGACGCCCTTCGAGACGACGACCCGGCCCGCGACGATCACGGTGTCGATCGACGAGCCGTTCTCGGAGTAGACGAGCTGGTTCTCGAGCCGCTGGCGCGGGGTGAAGTTCAGCGTCTCGAGGTCGTAGACGACGAGGTCGGCCTGCTTGCCGACCTCGATGCTGCCGGTGACGTCGTCGAGCACGGCGCTGCGCGCGCCTCCGATCGTGCCGGCCGTGAGCACCTCGGACACGGTCGGCCAGGTGGCGATGTCCGGATCCGTGACCTTGTGCAGGAGCGCCGCGGCCTTCACGACGTCGAGCATGCGCGGAGAGTCGCTGCTCGAGCAGCCGTCGGTGCCGAGGCCGAGGTTCACGCCCGCGTCGTGCAGCGCGCGCCACGGGGCGATGCCCGAGCCGAGCTTGAGGTTCGAGATCGGGTTGTGCGAGACGGACGTGCCGGCGGCGGCGATCCGCTCCATGTCGGAGTCGGTGAGCCAGATCCCGTGGGCGAAGGTCGTGTTCGGGGAGAGCGCGCCGATCCGCTCCATGTACTCGACCAGCGTCGAGCCGTAGGACAGCTCGCCGGTCACCAGCTGCGTCTTCGTCTCGAGGACGTGGATGTGGCACTCCGCCCCGTGCTCGAGCGCCAGCTCGGTCGCCCCCACGAGCAGCTCGGGCCCGCAGCGCTGAGGAGCGGACGGCGCGACCATGTAGCGCAGCCGACCGCCTCCCCTCCCGTGCTGGGTCGCGAACGCCTCGCGGCTGAAGGCGAGGTAGCCCTCCGTCGTCGGGCGCGACGCCGACCGCGCCTGGTCGAGGATCTCCGCGGGCACGTACTCCTCGAGGAACGGCATCGTCTCGTGGAAGGGCCTGCTGATCACGTGGCCCGAGATGTTGGCGCGGACTCCGATCTCGTCGTACGCATCGAAGACCGCGGCGAGCTGCTCAGCGTCCTGGTCCGGGTTCTCGAGCACGTCGTCGACCAGGGTCGTGACCCCGGCCTTCAGCGATTCGAGGGCGAAGAGCGACGAGCGCAGCCGCACCAGATCCGGAGCGACGCGGCTGTTCCCGAGGATCGGGTACGACAGCAGCATCCACAGCTCGAGCGGCAGGTTGTCGTAGCGGCCCTTGTAGAGGTACTCCCACGAGTGGGTGTGGGCGTTGACGAAGCCGGGGACGACCAGGCGGTCGCGCCCGTCGATCACCTCGTCGCCCGGCTCGGGGACGAGGCCCGGGCCGATCGCGACGATCAGCTCGTCGACGATGCGGATGCTCGCCGTGATCGGGACGGCGCCCGAGACCGGGTCCATGGTGATCACGGCGGCGTCGGAGAGGAAGAGGGGCATGGCGGTTCCGTTCGTGGTGCGGGGTGGGACGGGGCGGGCCGGCTCGCGAGGGGGCCGGCCCGCGGAGGGGCTCGGGCTCAGCCGCGGACGGGCTCGGGCTCCGCGGCGACCGGCGCGGCCGACTCCCGGCGCTCGACCCAGGCGGGAGCGTCCCGGCCGAGCAGGAGGTAGGCGATGCCGGCCGAGACTCCGCCCGCGAGCCACGAGACGTCGACGCCGCCGAGGGCGGTCGCGGCCGGACCCTGCAGGGCGGGCACCGAGCCGTTCATGAACAGCCAGGTCAGGGTCGCGCCGATCGCGAAGGAGAGCAGCGCCCGCCAGCGGACGTCCGGCAGCAGCGGCGAGCCGACCGGGGCGAACAGGTGCCCGAAGGAGCGGACGCGCGGCTCGAACACGGTGTAGTGCACCAGCACGATCGCACCCCACGGGGCGACCCAGCCGACGAGGCCGACCAGCCACGCGTCGAGCGTGGTGGCGAGGTCGTCCTGGAACACGAAGAACACCGCGGCCGCGAAGGCCAGCACGCCGACGATGAGGCTGAGCGCGCGGCGCCCGAGCCTGATGTCGAGGGCCTGGGTCGCCATGCCGAACGAGTAGATGTTGAGGACGTTGGTCGCGATCGGACCGTGCACCACCAGGAGCAGCACGGGGATCGCGAGGGCACCGAAGTTCTCGACGATCAGCTCCCCGGGATCCACGGAGCCGTTCTTCGTCGCGAGGGTCGCGCCGAGGACGCCGAGCCAGACCACCGGGATGAACTGGCCGAGGACGCTGGCGAGGTAGAGCCCCCGCTTCGAGGAGCGGGGTCCGACGAAGCGGGAGTAGTCGCCGGCGTAGGCGAGCCAGGTGAGGCCCCAGCCGATACCGATGGCGGTCATCACGATGGACATGGCCGCGATGCGGTCGCCTCCGGTGAGCGCGCCCTCCGCGGGGCCGGCGTAGGACCAGTCGATGTCGAGGAAGAACCAGGCGACGACCGACATGATCGCCAGCACCAGGAGGGTCGGCGGCACGGTCCAGCGCTCGAAGGCGGCGATCGCGCGGTAGCCGAGGAAGGAGATCGCGACCTGCACCGCCATGATCACCGCGGCCACCGCGATCTTCCAGCCGACGTTCGCCTGCTCCGGGTCGACGACGCCGACGGAGCCGAGGAGCGCGATGACCAGGTCGAGGACGATCCAGGTGTTGATGGCGCACCAGCCGATCACGACCACGGCCTGGATTGCGGCCGGGACGTAGTTGCCGCGCCGGCCGAAGATCGCCCGTCCCACGAGCATCCCGGTCGCCCCCGTCCGCTGGCCGAGGAGGACGAAGAAGCCGAACACCGCCATCCCGACGACGTTGCCGAGCACGAGGACGGTGACGGTGTCCGCCAGGCCGAGGCCCATGTTCACGCCGAGGGCGCCGAGCACCCAGTTGATGGGGGCGATGTTGGCGCCGGCCCAGATCCAGAACTGCCCGTCGAGCCGGGCGGTGCGCCGGGAGTCGGGCAGGGGACTCAGCGCGTCCTCGGCGTCGGCGGTGCCGTGCAGGGTGTCGGTGCTCATGGCGGATCCTCTCGGGGAGGGAGATGAAGGGGAGGGCGGGGCGCCCGGTGAGGCTCCACTCTCGTGCGGACCCGTTTCGGGCGGCGCGTCCGCGTGTAAATTCGCCGTGACGCGAGAGGACGTTCTGTATGGCCTACCTGCTGTCGGACGCGATGCGGGATCCGCGCCTCGCCGCCATGCTCCCGGTGGTGGCCGCCGGGCACGCGGCCGCCGAGCGCGCCGTGATCCGCTGGGCCCACACGAGCGAGCAGCTCGACATCGCGCCCCTCCTCCTCGGAGGCGAGCTGCTCCTGATGGAGGGCGCGCTCCTCTCGACCGATCAGGACCCGGCGGAGTGCCGCGAGTACGTGCGGTCTCTGGTGGATGCGGGAGTCGGCGCCCTCGCTCTCGAGCTCTCGCCGCGCCTGCCCGCGGTGCCGCCGCCGATCGTCGCGGCGGCCGACGAGCTCGGCCTCCCCGTGCTCGCCCTGCCCCGGCGCGTCCCCTTCGTGCAGGTCTGCGAGAGCATCAACACCCACCTCACCGAGCAGAAGTTCCGGAGCATCCGACTGGCGGACAGAGTGTCCGGTCTGCTGGCCGACGCGGCCTCCGGGGACGCCGGTGTCGACGAGCTCCTGCAGGTCGTCGCCTCCGCGACGGGCGCCTCCGCCTCGCTCGTCTCGCTCACGGGCGACGAGATCGCCCGCGCCTCGCCCGGGCCGGGCGTCGACACGGAGCCGACGGCCGGGACGTTCTCGAACGTGCTGCACGCGGGCGACTCCCTCCTGGGCACCCTGCATCTGCGGGCCCACGCCGACGCCGACCTCCACGCCGTCGCCGTCGCGCTCGACCGGGCGCCGGACGTCCTCGCGATCGCCGTGCTCCGGCACCGCCCGCCGTCGGTCACCGAGCGGCTGACCGCCCAGCTCTTCGCGATCGCATCTGTCGAGCGCGCGGACCAGGCGGCCGACCTCCAGATCGACGCCTTCCTCGGCCGCCTCGGCGCCGGCTCCCGGGAGCGCTACCTCGGCGTCCGGGCCGACACCGGTCACGACGACCGGCGGCTCCGCGCTCTGCTCCGCCTCCTGACGGGCGCGGGAGCGGATCCCGGCCCGGTGCTCTGCGTGGTCGGCTCCGAGCTGCTGGCGCTGCTGCCGTTCGCCACCGCCGCCGCGATGGAGGAGGGCCGCGCGGAGCTGCTGCGCCTCGGCGCCGCCCTCGACTCGGACGCTCTGCTCTGCGTCGGAAGCGGGCTCGGCGGGCAGGAGCGGGTGCCCCGGGAGCTGGCGGAGGTGCGCGGCGCGCTCGAGTGGGCGCCCGCGGGCGGAGTCGTCGACTCGCGCCAGTACCGCCTGGAGCGGTTCGCGAGCTCCCTGCAAAACGATCCGGAGGCGGACGACCTCGTCGAGGAGGTGCTCGGGCCCCTGCGCGCCCAGCGCGGCGAGCTGCTCGCCACCCTCGAGGCCTTCGCGTCGCTGTGGGGGAGCAAGACGGCGACGGCGGCCTCGCTCGGCATCGGCCGGCAGACCCTCTACGACCGGCTCGCGCGGATCGAGGAGCTGATCGGCCCGCTCGACTCGTCGCCGGCCCGCGCCCGGGTCGTCATGACCGCCGTCTTCCTGCACCGGGCGCGCGCGGCGCTCCCGGCGGGCTCGCCTCCGGTCGGGCGGACGTTCCCGCCTCCCGCCGAACGCTGACGCGGCCGGACCGCATCGAACGGCTCAGGCGGGCAGCAGCTCCGCGACGAGCGCCTGCACGCGGGCCCTGATGTCGTCGCGGATCGAGCGGACCTCCTCGAGCGGTCGGCCCTTCGGGTCGGCGAGGTCCCAGTCCTCGTAGCGCTTGCCCGGGAAGACGGGGCAGACGTCGCCGCAGCCCATCGTGATCACGACGTCGGAGGCCTGGACCTGCTCGGTGGTCATCAGCTGCGGGACGGCCTGCGAGATGTCGATGCCCTCCTCCGCCATCGCCTCGATCGCGATCGGGTTGATGCTGTCGCCGGGCTCGGAGCCGCCGGAGCGGACCTCGACGGCGCCGCCGGAGAGGGCGCGGAGGTAGCCGGCGGCCATCTGCGAGCGGCCGGCGTTGTGGATGCAGACGAAGAGGACGGTGGGGGCGGCCATCGGGGCTCCTGGTGTCGAGGGGCGGTGCTCGGAGGAGCACCCGGCGAGGGTAGCGCGCCCGGGCGAACGGCTCGCAGGCCTGCGGAGCCGCAGGAGACTCTGACGGCCGGGTCGGGAATATACCCCCCGGGGGTATGTTGCACTCCCCTGGACCGAACCGGAGGAGACACCATGACCGACCACGCCCACCACCACCCGACCACCTGGCGCGCCGCCGCCCTCGCGACCCTGCACTGCCTGACCGGCTGCGCGATCGGCGAGGTCCTCGGCATGGTGATCGGCTCCGCCCTGGGGCTGCCCGCCCTGGCGACGGTCGCCCTCTCGATCGTCCTCGCGTTCGTGTTCGGCTACGCGCTCACGCTGCGGGGCGTGCTCCGCTCCGGAGTGACGTGGCGCGCCGCCGTCGGCATCGCGCTGGCGGCCGACACCGTCTCGATCGCCGTGATGGAGGTCGTCGACAACACGGTGGTGCTCGCGATCCCCGGAGCGATGGACGCGGGCCTCTCGTCCGGCCTCTTCTGGGGCTCGCTCGCCGGCGCCCTGGCCCTGGCCTTCGTCGTCACGACCCCGGTGAACCGCCTGCTCATCTCCCGCGGCCGCGGCCACGCGGTCGTCCACGGCCTGCACTGCTGAGCCGCGCGGGTCTCGACAGGGCGCCTGCGGCGGCTGCTCGACCAGCAGGAGGCGCGTGCCGATCGAGTCGCCCGGGCCGCGGGCGCCGCGAGATCCCGCCGGGCGTCAGCCCTGCAGGCGGCGGTAGTGGCGGTTGCGGACCGAGAGGATCGCGCCTCCGATCACCGCCGCGAGGAACGAGCCGGCCAGGACGCCGACCTTCACGTGGTCGTCGGACTCGCTGCCCGCGCCGAACGAGAGCTCGCCGACGAGCAGCGACACCGTGAATCCGATGCCGGCCACGAACGCCATGCCGATCACGTCCACCCAGCGCAGCGACGGATCCAGGCCGATGCCGCGGAACCGGGTCAGGAGGAAGGTGCTCCCGGCGATGCCGAGCGGCTTGCCGAGCACGAGGCCCGCGATGATGCCCACGGCGATCGAGTCCTGGAACGAGTCGACCAGGCCCGCGACTCCGCCGACCGTCACTCCGGCCGAGAAGAACGCGAAGACCGGCACCGCGACCGCGGTCGAGAGGACGCTCCAGCGATCGGCGAAGTGCGCGGCGAGGCCGTCGTAGACCGGGCGCCCCTCCGCGTCCGACCCCACCTGCACCCGGGCGCGCCTCGACGCGACGACCGGCACGGTGAAGCCGAGCAGCACGCCCGCGACCGTGGCGTGGATGCCCGAGGCGTGCACGAGCGCCCACGTCGCCACTCCGAGCGGGATCAGCACCCACCAGGCGCGCACGCCGCGCTGTACGCAGACCGCGAAGACCGCCAGCGGCACCAGCGCGAGCAGGAGCATCAGCACGTCGATGCCGGCGGTGTAGAAGACGGCGATGATCGTGATCGCGATGAGGTCGTCCACCACGGCGAGCGTGAGGAGGAACGTCCGCAGCGCCGGCGGGAGGAAGCGGCCGACCACGGCGATCACCGCGACGGCGAAGGCGATGTCGGTGGCGGCGGGGATCGCCCAGCCGTCCAGCGCGGCTCCTCCGCGGGGCAGGTTCACCGCGGTGAAGATCAGGGCGGGGACGGCCACGCCGCCGACGGCCGCGACGATCGGCACGAGCGCCGTCTTGGGGTCGCGGAGCTTGCCGGCGACGAACTCCTCCTTGAGCTCGAGCCCGACGACGAAGAAGAAGATCGCGAGCAGGCCGTCGGCCGCCCACGACCCGACGCTCAGCTCGAGGTGCAGGGCCTCGGGGCCGAAGCGGAAGTCGCGGACCGCGGTGTAGAGCGCGGACGCGGGGCTGTTCGCGACGATCAGGGCGAGGAGGGTCGCGGTGAGCAGGAACGCTCCGCCGACCGTGTCCTTCTGGAGGGTCTGGCGGAGTCCCCGCCAGATCGAGTGGGGGGCCTGATCGGCGGGCAGGGGCTGGTGCGGCATGAGGGGTTCCGTCCGGAGGGGTGGGTGAGCGCGGGGACGCGGCCGCGGACTCCGGAGGAGGGGCGGTCGCGGGTCAGCCGCGCGGCGGCGGGCAGCCGGCGATCTCGCCGTGCGCGTTCGTCCCCCACGAGCTGAGCCATCCGTTCGTGCCCGAGGCGCGCTTGGTCAGCAGCTGCCGGGTCGGGTACGCCGCGGCGGCGCGCGCGCGGGCGCGGCTCAGCGGAGGGAGGGTCAGGGGCACCTGTCAAGGGTACCGGTGGCGCCCGTGAGGGGGCAGGGTGCGGACGAGCGCGCGGAGATGGGGAGCCGCTCTCCGCATGCTGAGAGAGCCGCGCATGCCGACGCCCGCGCCGATCCCGCCGCCGTCCGGCACCGCGGGCGCCCGGAGCTCGCCTTCGCGGCCGGCGCGGAGGCGCCCGTCGCAGCTCCCTGCTCCTCGGGCGGGAGTAGCCGCGACCCCTGCACGCTCCACTCGGCACCGGTACCCCTACCCGCGGATCCGCCGCAGGCGCATCGTGGAGCCATGAAGCAGATCCAGTACGCCGGCGCGACCTTCCAGGTGGGGGACGCGGTCGCCGACGCACTCGTCTCCTACGCCTCCGGGCTCGCCGCCCACGGCCGCACCGACAGTGTCGAGCTCCCCGTGCTCGCCGGCGACGGCCACGCGACGGTCGTGACGCTGCTGCTCAACTCCGCGACGAGCCTCTTCGTCTCCGGCGCCGCAGGCCTCCTGCCCGGGCTCGACGAGAAGGCGGTCGCCGCCGACCTCCGCCAGCGGACGCAGTGGCTGGACGCGGTCCCGGCGGTCACCGCCGTGGAGCCGAGCGCTCCGGAGGACCTGATCTGGCTCGAGTTCCCGGAGGTCGCGGCCCTGATGGACCCCGAAGCCGGCGCCCACTCCCCCGCGACGCTCCACCTCGTCGAGCACTCGCCGCGGCGCGACTCCCTCGTCTTCACCGTCGTCTACGTCAGCACCCTCGACCGCGACCTGGGCTCGGGGGAGATCCGCCGGCTGCTCGAGACGAGCCGCCGCAACAACGTCGAGCACGGAGTCTCGGGGATGCTCGTCTTCCGCGGCCGCCGCGTGATGCAGCTGCTCGAGGGCGAGGAGTCGGACGTGCGCTCGCTCTACGCGCGGATCCTCGCCGACCCGCGGCACGAGGGAGTGGTCACCGTCTGGACCAGCGTGCACGAGCAGCGGCGCTTCCCGGACTGGTCGATGGGCTTCGACGAGCTCGACCTGCCCGTCGAGAGGCCCGCCTCCTGGCCCGAGCCGGACCTTCCCGAGCAGTCGATCGACGCGGTGGCGGACGACTACCTCCGCCGCCGGTCGGAGGCGCTGCGGGGCGCGCTGGTGAGCAGCGACCCCCTCGTCGCGAGCCTCGCCGTCATCCTGCACGGGCACCGCCCCGAGCGCGTCCTCGAGGGCGGCGCCGGAGTGCGGCTGCGCTGCGCCGAGTGCCGCGCCTTCGACGCCCACGACGGGTACGACTCCTACCCCTGCGCGACCGCGAGGACCGCGATCCAGGCGCTCGAGGCGGCCTGACGCGACCCGGGCGGCCGTGCGGGATCACCGTCCCGGGCGCTCCGAGCGCACCCCCTTCCGCGGGTCTGCGCAAGCCCGTCCGCTCGCCCCGGCGCGCCCCTAGGGTGAGGCCATGACCGATCCCGGCGCGGCCCGCCACGACGTCCTCATCATCGGCGGCGGCAACGCCGGACTCTCGACCGCGGGACGGCTGCGGCGCTCCGGAGTGGACGACGTCGCGGTGATCGAGCCCCGGTCGACCCACGTCTACCAGCCGATGCTCTCCCACGTCGCGGGCGGCACCGCACCCGCCTCCGCGGCGACCCGGCCCCAGGGCTCGGTGACGCCGAAGGGGGTCGTCTGGATCCAGGACCGCGTCGAGACGCTCGACCCGGTCGCGCACACGGTCACCCTCCTCTCCGGCCGCACCGTCGGCTACGGGCAGCTCGTCGTCTGCCCCGGGATCCAGAAGGACTGGGCCGCGGTCCCCGGGCTCCAGGAGGCGATGGACTCGCCGTTCGGAGTGTCGAACTACGAGTACGAGTACGCCCGCAAGGCGTCGCAGGTGCTCCGCGAGGTCCGCTCCGGCACCGTCGTCTTCACGCAGCCCGGCGGCCCCGGCACCTGCTCCGGCGCCTCGCAGAAGCCGATGTACCTCGCCTGCGACTACTGGCGCGCGACCGGCGTCCTCGACCGCATCCGCGTCGTGCTCGTCGTGCCGACCCCCACTCTGTTCGGGATGCCGCTGATCGACTCCGAGCTCGAGCGGAAGGTGGCGGAGTACGGGATCGAGGTCCGCTACGGCCGCGAGCTGGTCGAGGTCGACGCGGCCGAGCGGCGGGTCGTCCTCGCCGTCGACGAGCGCGCGACCGCCCTCCCCGGCCCCGACCGCGCGCGGCGCTCGACCGACGGCCCGCGCGAGACGCTGTCGTACGACGTGCTGCACGCCGTGCCCCCGCAGTCGGCCCCCGACTGGCTGGCCGGCACCGGACTGGCCGCCGAGGGCGACGAGGGCGGCTTCGTCGAGGTCGACCCGCTGACCCTGCGGCACCCGCGGTTCCCCGACGTCTGGGCGCTCGGCGACGCGGCGGCCACGGTCAACTCGAAGTCCGGAGGAGCGCTGCGCCAGCAGACCACCACGCTCGCGAAGAACCTCGTCGCCGCGCAGAAGGGCCGCCCGCTCCCCCGCGTGTACAACGGCTACTCCGTCTGCCCCTTCGTGGTCTCGCGGTCGAGCGTGGTGTTCGCCGAGTTCGACGACCGCTACCGCCCGAAGCCGACCGTCCCCTTCTGGACGGGCCTGGCGAAGGAGCGGCGCCTCACCTACCTCGCCGACCGCCGCGTCCTGCCGTGGGTGTACTGGAATCTGATCCTGCAGGGACGGGCCTGAGCGTCCTCTTCCGGACATGTCCGGAAGAGGCGCTTGCCGCTGCCGGACGCGCTCCCGAGACTGAGGGGTCGGCACCACCGTCCGACGCGCCCCCTCGTCTCCTGGAGGACCCGATGCGGCCCAGCCCGACTCCCGACCGCTCCGGCACCGCGCGATGACGACCGCGCAGGACTGGGGTCCCTCGACCGACGCGGACTCCGCCGGCGGTCCGCCCGCCTCGCGGAGGCAGCGCGTGCGCGCCTGGATGCGCGGCGGCTCCTTCGGGCCGACCGGCCTCACCCGGCGCGGCTGCCTCCTGGTGCTGGCGTCGGTGCTCGTGGTGGCGGTGCCGGTCGTCGCGCTGACGCTCGCGCACGTCGACCCGCACGCGTCGCTCAAGGTCTGGATCCTGGCGATCACGCTGATCGCGCTGGTCGGAGCGCTGCTCCGGGTCGTCGCCGACGCCGGTCCGGACCCGCAGGCCGACCTCGACCGCGCGGGCAAGGCGGTCGGAGCGGTGGCCGCGGCCTACACGGCGCTGGCCGTGATCATCGACTGGGGGATGCTGCACCTCTGAGGCGCGGTCAGCGGGCCTCGTCGCGCGGGTCGTCCGTGCCGTCGGGAGCGCTGCCGATCTCGTCCGGTGTGCCGCCGGTGCCGCCCTGCGCGCTCCCGGTCCCGCCCTGCGCCGCTCGCTCGTCCTCGCGCCGGCTGAGCCAGCCCGGGCCCTCGCGCCGCAGCCGCTCCGCCTCCGGACTCGGGACGGGCGGCGCCGCCGGCCGCCGCAGGAGCCGCACCTGCCGGACCGCGCCGAGCACCACTCCGGCGCCGAACAGCGGCAGGCCGAGCAGGAGCACCAGCCACAGCGGCGCGTGCCGGCGTCCGCCGCCGACGACCGCGCCGAGATCCCAGCCCGCGTCCGCCGCCAGCCAGAGCATCCCCGCCACGAAGACGGCGCTCACCAGCGAGAGCGCCCAGGGCTGCGCGAGGAGGAGCGCCTGCGCGCGCTCCGTGCGGAAACCCTTCGCCATGCGCCGATCCTAGGCGGGCGTCAGCCGGCGAGGATTCGGTCGACCAGCCCCTGCGCGTCGCCCTCCGCGGGAACGATCTGCACGGTGTCGCCCTCGATCGGCTGCATCACGGAGAGCGCAGACTCGACCCGGTCGCCCACGCGGAGGAGGAGCCGGCCGTCGGCCCCCTCGTCGATGGCCGCCTGCGAGCCGCGACGCAGGAGGGCGGCGCCCGCCTCGTCGAACCGGACGTCGACGACCCCCGTGCTCGGATCGGCCTCTACCGCGGCGACGCCCGCGCGGGTGAAGTCCTCGGGATCGACGAGGACGTCCTGCCCGCCGACCGGGACGCACTGCGGATCGGAGCCGGGCTCGCAGAGCGCCGAGACGGCGACCCCGAGGCCGCCGACGGGCTCCGGAGTGGCGGACGGGGACGCCGCGGGCGACGACCCGGCGGAGCAGCCGGTCAGGGCGAGCAGGAGGAGCGCGGCGGCTCCGGGGGCGGTGCGGCGGATCACGGGATCTCCTCGGGTCGCGTCGGAGCGCGCCACGATACCGAGGCTCCGGCGCTGCGGCCACTCGGCGGCACGGCTCAAGCGGAGCGGCTGCGGCGGGCGGCGGCGGACCGGAGGAACCCGGCCGGATCCCCGGGCTGGTCGCTCGGGGCCAGACCCCGCTCGATCCCTCCGCACGGGGCCGGTCGGAGCCCGGCCTCCCGGAGCCCGCCCCTCAGAGGCGGACGACCAGCTTCACCGCCGACACACCCTCGTGCAGCCGGTCGAGGGCGGGCTGCAGCGCGGCGAGCCCCTCACCCACCACCTCGGGCGCCGGGGCGCAGACGTGACGGCCCTCGGCGAGCGCCGCCGGCAGGTGGTCGCGCCACAGCATCGGCCCCACCTCGTTCGTCATCAGCGAGCCGCCCCAGACGAAGCGGGCGCGGATGCCGCGGCGCCGGGCCGCGATCTGCAGCGCCGCTGTGCCGCCGACCAGGCGCACCATCGTCCGCACGAAGGCGGCGCTGACACCGCGCCGGCGCGGGAGCGAGCCGAACGAGACGGAGGGGCTGGCCAGGGCGACGCGTCGCGCTCCGGTGGCCGCGGCCACCGCCACCGACGGAGCACCGGAGCCCGTCCCGATCGCGAGCACCCCCGCGACCTCATGGCCCGCGAGCGCCGCCACCAGGTCGGCGACGACGGTGGGGCTGCGGTAGTCGAGCACGATCTCGGCGCCCAGCTCGCGCATCCGCTCGTGGTTGCGGGGGGACGCGGTCGTCGCCACGCGGTGCCCGGAGGCGACGGCGAGCTGGATCGCGTTGCTCCCCACGCTCGTCGTCCCGCCCCAGACCACGACCGTCCTGCCCGTCGGCCGGACCGGGACGCTCGGGTGCAGCAGGGCGAGGTGGTCCCGCTGGAACAGCGCCGTCGCCGCCGTCGAGACCGCGAGCGGCAGCACCGCCGCCTCCTCGAAGCCCAGCCGGTCGGGGATCGGCGCCGCCAGGTCCTCGCGCACGACCGTGTACTCCTGGAAGGCGCCCTCGTCGCGGTTCCGCCGCCCGCGCTCCATCCCGACCGCGTACGCGACGACCCGGTCGCCGACGGCGAAGCGCGTCACTCCAGGGCCGACCGCCTCGACCACTCCGGCCACGTCCTCCCCGAGCACCGCCGGGTACGGCACCCATCGGAACATCAGATCGCCCGTCCACTGCTTCATCTCGTCGACCGGATTCACGGCCAGGGCGCGGTTGCGCAGCAGGACCTCCCCCGGACCGGGGACGGGCATCGGAGCGGGGCGGACGACGAGGTCGGCCCGAGGGGCGGTCAGCAGGGCGGCGGCGTTCTCGGGCACGGGCGGCTCCAGTCGGAAGTGATGGCAGGACGTGTCGTCACACTACTCCTGATGACACGTCGTGTCGTCAGCTATCCTGGGCTGATGTCACGCTGGGCCCCCGACGCCGCCCTCCGCCTCGAGCTGGCGGCGATGGAGCTCTTCGCCGAGCACGGCTACGCGGGCACCACCGTCCCCGAGATCGCAGAGCGCGCCGGGCTCACCACCCGCACCTTCTTCCGCCACTTCGCGGACAAGCGCGACGTCCTCTTCCTCCGCGAGCGCGAGTTCCCCGAGATCGTCGGCCGCCTGCTCGCCGGCGCCCCCGCCGGCCTCGCGCCGATGGACCTCGTGATGCACGGCCTCGAGGCGGCCGCCTCGGGCGACCTCCAGACCTGGCGCGCTCAGATTTCCGCCCGCCGTGCCGTCGTGCGCTCCGAGCCGCAGCTGCGCGAGCGCGAGCTCCTGAAGTCGGCCGCCCTCGCCGAGAGCATGCGCGCCGCCCTCGTCGACGCCGGAGTCGCGCCGGAGGACGCGGCCCTCGCCGCCCTCGCGGCCTCCGCCCTCTTCGACCTCGCCCTGGAGCGCTGGCTCGCCGCACCCGAGGGGTCCCTCCTGGTCGACGTCCTCCGCGCCGAGCGCGCACGCCTCGGCGCGCTGCTCGCGCGCTGACCCCGCACGACGCTGTCGAGGCGTCGCGAACGGTCCTCCTCCGCGGCGGGAGGCGGCCGTTCGCGACGCCTCGGACCGGCGAGCGGGAGACGACCCGCTCAGAGCGCCCAGGGGAAGGCGGGGGCGTTCGAGCGGGCGCCCTGAGCGGCCTTCGAGCGGCCGGGCTCGCCGAGCTCGGCGAGCAGCGACTCCGACTCGCCGACGAGGACCGCGAGCGCGCCGGGCGTGAACCAGTCGGGGCGCAGGGCGAACAGGAGGTCCTCGGTCGCCGTGTTGCCGCTGGCGCCCGGCGCGAAGGGGCAGCCGCCGAGGCCGCCGAGCGCGCCGTCGACCACCGCGGCCCCGGCCTGCACGGCGGCGATCGCGTTCGCGACGCCCGAGCCCCAGGTGTCGTGCCCGTGGAACACGATCTCGCGGGGCGGGGTCTCCGCGGCCACGCGCGAGACGAGCGACGCCACCTGGCCGGCGTGCGCCTGCCCGAGCGTGTCGCAGACGACCACGTCGGCCGCTCCCTCCGCTCGCGTGTCGCGCGCGATCGCGAGCACGCGCTCCGGGTCGACCGGGCCCTCGAACGGGCAGGTGAAGGAGGTGGCGATGCACAGCTGGATCCGCCCGCCGACGCTCTCGGCGAGCGCGACCGCCTCCGGCATCGCGGCCATGCTCGCCTCGGTCGGCCTGCCGACGTTGGCGAGGTTGTGCGAGTCGGACGCCGAGAAGCAGTACTGGAAGCGGCGCGCCCCCGCGGCGGCCGCACGCTCGACGTGGCGCGGAGTCGCGACCCACACCCAGCACCGCTCCAGCTCCTCGGGAGTGAGCGCGGCGATCACGTCGAGGGTGTCGGCCATCGGAGGGACGAGGTCGCCGCGCGCGAGCGAGCCGATCTCGAGCTCGGGCACTCCCGCGGCGAGCAGCGTGCGCGCGAGGTCGACCTTGCGCTCGGTCGTCAGGAGCTTGCCGGTGAGCTGCAGGCCGTCGCGGAGGGTGACGTCGCGCAGGCCCGCGGAGGCGAGCGCGGTCACCGGCCGGCCTCCTCGGCAGCGGCGGCGGAGGGAGCGGCAGGAGCGGCCGGAGCTGCAGCAGCAGCCCCGCCGGCGGAGGGAGCAGCGGGACCGGTGCGCCGGAGCATCCCCAGCACCTCCTCGGTGTCCTGGCCCAGGTCGGGCGCGAGCGAGCGGATGGGGAGGGAGCGGCCGCCGAGCACCGGCACGATCCCCGGGAAGCCCACGCCGCGCAGAGTGCCGCCGGCGTCCTCGACGTCGAAGGCCTGGATCATGTCGCGCGCCGCGTACTGCTCGCTCGCGCTGATGTCGGCGGCCGTGTAGATCGGGCCGGAGGGGACGCCCTCGTCGTCGAGGACCGCGAGCGCCTCGGCGGCGGTGCGGCCCGCCGTCCACGCGCCGATCGCCGCGTCCAGCTCGTCGCGCCGGGCCCAGCGCTGCTCGTTCGAGGCGAGCGCCGGGTCCCCGCCCAGGTCGGCGCGGCCGATCACCGCCATCAGCCGCTGGAAGATCGCGTCCGCGTTCCCCGCGATCACGATGCTCGCCCCGTCGGCGCAGGTGTAGGCGTTGGTCGGGGCGATGCCCTCCATCCGCCCGCCGACGCGCTCCCGGACGATGCCGTGCGCCTGGTAGTCGGGGATCAGCGACTCCGTCATCGAGAACATCGCCTCGTGCAGCGCGACGTCGACGACCCGCTCCGCCAGCGGTGCCGGATCCAGCCCCGCGGAGCGGCGGGTCTCGCGCTGGAACAGCGCCATCATCACTCCGTAGCCCGCGTACAGCCCGGCGATCGAGTCGCCGATCGAGACGCCGACGCGCACGGGCGGCCGGTCCGGGTCGCCGACCAGCTCGCGGAACCCGCCCATCGCCTCCGCGACCGCCGCGAACCCGGGCCGGGCCGACAGCGGGCCGGTCTGCCCGAACGCGGAGATGCGGCCGATCACGATGCCGGGCCGGGCCTCGTCGAGCACGGCCGGCCCGATCCCCCAGCGCTCGAGCGTGCCGGGCCGGAAGTTCTCGAGCACCACGTCGCACTCGGCGACCAGGCGGCGGACGGCGTCGCGCCCCTCGTCCGTGCGCAGGTCGAGCGCGATCGAGCGCTTGTTGCGGTTGATCGTGTGGAAGAGGAGCGAGGTCTCGGACCCCTCGTGCAGCCGCCAGCGGCGCAGCTCGTCCCCCGTGCCGGGCCGCTCCACCTTGATCACCTCGGCGCCGAAGTCGGCGAGCAGCCTGCCAGCCGTGGGCGCCGCGATGAAGTTGCCGAGCTCGAGGACGCGGACGCCCGCGAGCGGGAGGGGTGCGGTCATGGCACGGCCTTTCGCTCCCGTCGAGGCTAGCGCGGAGGACGGCGCCACCCCCTGCCCTCACGCGGACGCCCGACCTACACTTGCCGGACATCATGCGCAGACACACCCTCACTCCGCGACCGGACTGGCGAGCCCGCTGCGACGAGATCGGCTTCAGCTTCTACGACCTCCCCTCCGAGGGCGGCCGCCCCTACTGGAACGAGTCCGCGGCCTACTCCTTCGAGCCCGCCGAGATCGACCTGCTCGAGCGCACGACCTCGGAGCTCTTCGACCTCTGCATGGAGGCGTGCGAGCTCGTGGTGCGGAAGTGCCGCTTCGCCGAGTTCGGCATCCCGCCCCGCTTCCACGAGCTGGTGCGCACCTCGTGGGACGAGGACGACCCCACGGTCTACGGCCGCTTCGATCTCGCCTACGACGGCGCGGGCGCGGTGAAGCTGCTCGAGTTCAACGCCGACACCCCGACCTCGCTTGTCGAGACCGCCGCGGCCCAGTGGCAGTGGCTGGTCGAGACGAAGGGGCCCGACGCCGACCAGTTCAACAGCCTGCACGAGCAGCTCGTCGAGCAGTGGCGCCACCTCCGCCTCGAGCGCTGGAGCCTCGACGAGGGCGCCCGGCTGCACCTCGCGTCGCTGCACGACTCCGGAGACGGCGAGCTGATCGTCGAGGACGCCGACACCGTCGCCTACATGGCCGAGACCGCGGCGCAGGCCGGCTTCGACCCCAAGCTGATCTTCGTCGAGGACATCCGCTACGAGCTCGACGGCGCCGGCTTCCTCGACGGCGACGGCGAGCCGATCCGCCACGTCTTCAAGCTGTACCCATGGGAGTGGATGCTCGGCGAGCAGTTCGGCGGCCTGCTCCTCGACCGGCGCGAGCGCACCCGCTGGGTCGAGCCGGCGTGGAAGCTCCTGCTCAGCAACAAGCAGCTGCTGGTGGTGCTGTGGGAGATGTTCCGCGGCCACCCGAACCTGCTGCCCGCCTCCGTGCATCCGCTGCCCGGCACCGCGCAGGTGCGCAAGCCGCGCCTGGGCCGGGAGGGCGCGAACGTGACGGTCCTCGACGCCGACGGCTCGGTCGTCGCCGAGAACGGCGGGAGCTACGGCGCCGAGGGCTTCATCCACCAGGAGCGCGCCGAGCTGGCCCGGGTCGACGGGAAGACCGTCGTCATCGGCAGCTGGATCGTCGGCGAGACCCCGGCCGGCATCGACGTGCGCGAGACGAGCGGCCTGATCACCGGCGACCTGGCGGAGTTCGTCCCCCACTACATCGAGGGCGGACGGAGCGACGGGGTCGCGACGGCCGCGGACGGCGCGTCGGCCGCCTCCCGCCCCGGGCACGGCGCCACCCCCGCCTACGGCGCTCCCGCGCCCGGCACCCCCGCGCCCGAGTACGGCGCCCCCGAGCACGACCGGCCGCAGGACACCCGCGCGGCCCGCCCGCAGGACGAGGAGACCCGATGACGGACGACGACCGCACCCCCGGCGATTCCGGGACGCCGAGCTCCGGGAACGACTGGGGCAGCCGCGAGCCCGAGGCGGGCTCCGGCACGCCGAGCGGCGGCTCGAGCGGCGGCACCGGCCGCGGCGACGGCTCCACCCGCACCGCTCCCCACCGCTCCCGGAGCGTGGGCATTAGCGGCATCGCGAAGAACCGCCGCGGCCTGCTCATCGGCGGCGCGGTCGCGGTCGGCGCGGTGGGCCTCGCCGTCGCCCTCGCGAACGGCGGCCCCTCGACCGACGGCGTCGTCGCCACGGGAGCCGACGGTCAGGACTACGTCATCCCCGAGAACGCCGAGCGCCCCGTCTATGCGAGCCGCGAGGACTGCCTCGCCGACGTGCGGGAGCAGATCGCCCAGCTCCAGGCGCAGGGCGAGGAGGTCGGCGACGACCCCGAGCAGCTGTGCGAGGCGACCGACGAGTACCGCGGGCACTACGCCGGCGGCTTCTGGCTCGGCCCGCTGGTCTTCGCGTCCTCGCGCTGGAACTCGACGCGGGCGACCAGTTGGGCGCCCGTCGCGTCCGGCGGCTTCGCGGCCCGCGGAGCGACCCAGCCCGACGTCGTGCAGCGTGCGCCGGCCGGCTCGACCGTCGGCTCGAAGGCGACCCTCTCGGGCGGCTTCGGCTCCTCCGGCAAGTCCGGCTTCGGCTCCACCGTCGGCGGCTGACCGCGGCGCACCTCGGCCCTCGCGCCCGAGACGCGCCGAGGCGTCCGCGCGCCGCCGGGACACCGCTCGCAGGCCGGCGTCTCGACGATCACGGGGACGGCTCGCCGCCGCTCCCTCTCTCAGGAGGAGGGCGTCGCGCTCGGGAAGAAGTGCCGCTCGACGGGATCGCCGTCGGCGTGGGTCAGCGCCGCCGCGCGGATCTCGCGGTCGCGGCCGGTGAGCCGCTGGGTCTCCTGCCGCCGGAACTCGCCCCACGAGGGCACCATGAACGTCTCCAGCTGCACGTCGGCCTCCTCCCCGCTCCGGTAGAGCGCCCAGCGCGAGGCGCCGGTCCGGCGGCGGGAGCTCTCCAGCAGCCGCATGGCCGATCGGAAGTCCGCGAGGGAGTCGGGGCGGACCGTCCACGAGATCTGCACCATCACCGGCCCGTCCGTCGGCTCCGGCTCGAACACCAGCGTGGGCGTCGGCCACGACATCGAGATGCTGCGGTCGACGGTGCCCGTCCCCGGCAGCAGGGGCAGCACCCGCACGCTGGCCGCCACGAGGAGGAGCAGAGCGGCCGCCGCGGCGTACGCGGGCGCGGTGCCGAGCACCTGCGCGGCCAGGCCCCAGCCGATCGAGCCGACCGCCATGGTCCCCATGAAGACCAGGATGTAGATCGAGGCTCCGCGGGACCGCACCCACTGCGGCAGTGCGAGCTGCAGTGCCGCGTTCAGCACGGTGAGGGTGCCGATCCAGGCCAGCCCCGCGAGGACCAGCAGCAGCAGCGCCGGGACGAGGGGCAGGAAGGCAGCCGCGAGCGTCCCCGCCGCGAACAGCACGGCGCTCGCCCCGATCACGACGTCGTCCGAGAGCTTCCGGCGGGCGAGCGGCAGGGCGAAGACGCCGAGCACGGCACCGGCACCGAGGGCCCCGAGGAGGAAGCCGTAGCCGCTGGAGTCGAGCTGGAGGCGCTTCGCGGTGAGCGGCAGCAGCGCCCAGAGCGCACTGGCGGGCAGGGCGAAGAGCGCGGAGCGGAGGAGGATCCGGCGGACGAGGTGCGCGGAGGCGACGTACCGGATCCCTCCCTTCAGCGCGGCGCCGAACTGCTCGCGGTCGTCGAGGCCGGTCTGCGCCGGCCGCTTCCACCAGAGCAGAGCGAGCACCGCGCCGATGAAGCTCAGGGCATTGATGCCGAAGACCACCGGAGCGCCGAACGCCGAGAGGACGACGCCCGCCAGGGCCGGGCCGACCGCGCGCGCGCCGTTCACCGTCACCCCTCCGAGGGCCGACGACGCCGCGATCAGGTTCCGGGGCACGAGCTCCGGCTGGATCGCCTGCCAGGCGGGCGAGGTCAGGGTGGAGGTGATGCCGAGGAGGAAGGTGAACGCCAGGATCGTCCACGGCGTCAGCGCGCCGACCGCCGCCACGACCGTCAGAGCGGCCGCCAGCAGCGCGCTGGCCGACGACCCCCAGATGAGCAGCCGCCGCCGGTCGAGCGAGTCGGCCAGCACGCCCGCGGGGAGGGCGACGAGGATCGAGGGCGCCAGGCTGGCCGTCTGCACGAGCGCGACGACCGCCGCGCCCGCGGCCGCCTCGACCAGGTACCACTGGGCTCCGACGGTCTGCATCCAGGTGCCGATGTTGCTGCCCAGCTGGGCGAACCACAGCACGCGGAAGGCGGTGATCGCCATGGGCGCCCAGGCCGACGGCTGCGCCGGCGCGGACGTCTGCGCCGGGGCGGCGGGAGCCGGAGCGACGTCCTCAGTCACGGGGCACGGCCTGCCGCACCGAGAAGAGGTTGCCGAACGGGTCCAGCAGCTGGCACAGCCGCTCCCCCGTGAACACCGTCTTCGGACCGCGGTGGGCGACGGCGCCGTTCGCCGTCCAGTCGGCGACGACGGCGTCGACGTCGGGGACCGTCCAGTACGGGCTCGTGCCGTCGGGTCCGGGCCGGTTCAGCTCGTCCCGCTCGTGCAGCGTCAGACGGGTGCCGTCCAGGTCGTAGGCCACGAGCGCCCCGCCGCGGACGACGGGCTCGCGCCCGAGCCTCGCCGAGTACCAGGCGACAGCGGCGTCGAGGTCGTCGACGAAGTAGAAGACGTTGCCGACTCCGGCGAACTCCGTCGTCGTCATGCGCGGGCCGGCGGGAGGGCGTCGCGGAGGAAGGCGAGCGAGGGGCCGATGGCCGCCTCCGTGTAGCCCTCGGCGTGACGGGTGCCCGGGATCAGCTGCAGCGTGCTGGCGACTCCGACCGCCGAGAGCGCCGCCTGCATGGCCTGCGCGTCGCTCACGGGGACGAACTCGCCGAGCGAGTTGGCCAGGAACACCGGCCCGCCGTCCGGGGAGGCGTGGCGCGTCGTGGAGGCGGCGGTGAGCAGCCCGCGGTCGCCCCCGACCTCGTTGAGGATCGTCCAGCGCAGGAAGGCGTCGTTCCGGCCGGTCTGGTTGATGTCGGCGCTCTTCATGGCGTCGAGGTCCTGCGTCGTCGGCGTGGCCGGGAGGTCGTCGGTCGCCTCGACGATGCCGAGGAGGTCGAACATCCCCGACCAGCTGACGGCGGGCCGGCCGGTGGCGATCGCGGCCTCCACGACCAGGTTCCCGCCCGCCGATCCGCCGAAGAACGCCAGCCTGCTCCGGTCGAACGCCCACTCGGACGCGACCGCCCACCGCTCCGCGGCGAGCACGTCGTCCCTGCTGGCCGGGAAGACCGAGTCCGGAGCCTCGCGGTAGTCCGCCGCGAACACGAGGTAGCCGGCGTCGACCAGCATCGTCGCGAGCGCCCGCTCCTTGCTCTTGTCCCCCCGGAACCACCCGCCGCCGTGGATCAGCACGACGGCCGGCCGAGCGGCGTCCTCGGCCGGGGACACCGACCTGCTGTACACGTCCAGCACCTGCGGCGATGACCCCCCTTCGACGTACGGAACCCCGATGCTCACTGACGGCTCGTCCGACACGGTGACCCCCTCCGGTCCAGATTCTCGACTGCAGTCAGACCGTAGGAGCCGGGGGCGGCGCGAGCCAGGCCCTGCCGGGGTCACCCAGGAGGGCGCCCGCAGGCCCGCCTCCCGCGGCGGCGCCGATCGCGACTAGCCTCGGAGGGTGTTCCTGACCGAGCCGTACGGCTTCCGCGACCGCTCCGCCCTCGACGAGCGCCGGGCCCTGCTCGAGGACGAGCCCTCGGTGCAGCCCCTCCGGGCGTTCCGCGAGGAGCTCCTCGCCCGGCGCATGCGCAGGCATCCGGGTGCCGTGGTGCCCGACTTCGACCCGGCCGAGGCCGGCGTCGAGGCGCGTGCGCTCATCGTGCTGGAGGCCCCGGGACCGATGTCGACCGCCCCCGACGGCTCCGGCTTCGTCTCGGTCGACAACGACGACGCGACCGCCGCCTCGACCTGGACCCTCCGCGACGAGGTCGGACTGCACGCCCGCACCCTGATCTGGAACATCGTGCCGTGGCAGCTCGACGGCGCCCCCGACGCGGACGAGGTGCGGCAGGGCGCGATGGAGCTGCGCCGGCTCCTGCCGCTGCTCCCCGACCTGCGGGTCGTCGTCAACGCCGGGACCGCGCCGACCAGCGGCTGGAAGAAGAACATCGAGCCGTACCTGGTCGACGGCCCGACCGTCATCGACTCGTGGAGCCCCGGCCAGCGGGCGATGAGCCAGCCCCGCAAGCGCGACGAGCTGAAGCGCGCCTTCGAGCGCGCGACGCACCTGGTCGGCTGAGCCCCCGGGGCTCCGAGGCGTCACGAACGGTCGTCATCCGAGCCGGGAGGCGGCCCTTCGCGACGCCTCGACCGCCGGCGGACGGTCCGCTCAGGCCGAGCGGGCGTCCCGCAGCGCGTCGGCCGACTGCTGCGCGGCGCGGCGGACGTCGCGGTCCGGGTCGCGGAGCATGCCCGTCAGGACGGCCTCGACGCTCGCCGCGAACTCGCCCTTCGCGTCGCGACCGGAGGAGATCCCCGCCAGAGCGGCCGCCACGAGAGCGCGCGCTCCGGCCGCGCGGACCCGGGGGTGCTCGTCGGTGGTCAGGCGGGACAGCTTCTTCTGCCCGCCCAGCACGCGCTCGGCGCAGACGCGGGCGCACATCTCGCGGACGCGCCAGGAGGGGTTCGCGAGTCCGGCGGTCACCGCGTCGGCGGCGTCGTCGTCCCAGACGTAGAGGAGCGCGCGGGCACCCCAGAGCTCGGGCCAGTAGAGGGAGGGCGCTCCCTTGAGGATCCCGTCGGCGTGCTCGCCGCCCACGGTGAGGAGGAAGGACTCGCCCTCGTAGCCGCCGGTGAGCAGGGCCGCGGATCGCAGAGCGACGTTGCGCTCCCCCTCGCGGGCGACCTGCGCGCGCAGGCGCTCCTCAAGAGGATAGGTGAGGGTGACGGTCGGTTCGTTGTCGCGTGCCATGAGGCTCCCGAGAGTACTCGCCCGCCCCGCGCCTTCGAAGACCCGCAGCGTTCGGCGCCGCAGCGGTCGGCCCTCTCCGTCCTGCGGCGATGGTCCGATCAGCACTCGTGCCACCTGCTGGTCGAGTGGCGCCGCAGGGACCACGGCTGAGGGACGCCTGGTAGATTCGATCCGATCGACCCCCTCCCAAGCCTCTCCGCGATGCTCACATGGGAGGGGCCTTTTTCTTCGGCACCGAGGTACTGCGATGGCACGGAAACCGAGCCTGTCGTGGAAGCCGCAGGTCCAGCTCCTCCGTGACCGCGGGCTCGGCATCGCCGACGGGGAGGCCTGCACGAGCTACCTGGCCGCGCAGAACCACTACCGCTTCTCCGGGTACGCCCGCTACTTCCAGCGGGCTCCGCACGACGGGGACGACTCGTTCGCGGACGGAGTCTCGTTCGAGGACGTCCGAGCGGTCTGCGACGCAGATGAAGCGCTGCGGCAGAGCCTGCGTGCTCGACTGGCTCATGCCGAGATCCTTCTCCGCAGCCGTACGGCTCATGTCATCGCTCGTGAGCACGGCCCGTACGAGTGCTCTCTCGAGAAGAGCTTCTACTCCGAGTCTCCGAACGCGGAGTCGACAGTCGATTCGTGCCTCCGCGACATCGAGCGCAGCAGGGAACGGCATGTCCTCCGCTTCACGGAGCTCCCCGGCGGCAGGGGCGCGGCCGCCTTCGGCGAGCTACCGGTGTGGTCGGCCGTCGAGGCCTGGTCCTTCGGAACTCTGTCGAGATGCATCGAGCGAGGGGCACGAGGATCGCTTGCGGGGGACGTCGCGTCCGGTCTGGGAGTCGCCCGAGCCGGTTTCGCCTACCGGGTCCGCGCACTCGTCTACCTGCGCAACCGGTGCGCTCACCACAGCCGGCTCTGGAACCACTCCGTGATCGATGCGGGCCCCACGCCCAACAACGTCCGTGCGAAGGCGAAACGTCTCGCCGGGCAGTTCACTCCGCGCTCGGTCGTGGACGTCATCGCTTCGTTGGACGACATCCTCCTACGAGGAGCGGACGCGGCCCCGATCCTTCCGGAGCTCGTCGCCGAGCATTCCCTGCACGACGTGTTCTGGCGAGGGCTCACGACGCCCCGGAGCCCCCTCGATCATCGAGGACCGCAGTGAGAGCGACGCGACCGGGACGGTCCCGCCCGCCCCGCGCCACGGCGGATGCCGCAGCGGATCGGACGATGCCCGCCGCTCAGGAGGCGCCCACCGGGAGGTCGGCCCCGCCTGACTATGCTGGTGCCACCCCCGGCAGCCGAGCCCTCTGAGCCTCGTCCGCGCCGGGGTGGCGCGGCTCACCCGCCCGGGGAGCGGAGGAGGTCCTCTCATGGCCGATCGGCCGAACCTCCGCCATGTCGCGGCGGTCGCGGGCGTCTCGCACATGACCGTGTCGCGCGTGCTCAGCGGGCACCCCAACATCAAGGAATCGACCCGCCAGAAGGTCCTCGAGGCGGTCGACGAGCTCAACTACCGGCCGAACATCGCCGCCCGCTCCCTCGTCACGCAGCGCACCGACCGCATCGGCGTGATGATCGAGAGCGGCGCCGAGTACGGGCCGTCGAGCACCCTCCGCGCGATCGAGCGCGCCGCCCGCGAGAAGGGGTACTCGATCACCTCCGTCGCGCTGCGGCCGGACCTCGAGATGACCCCCACCGACGCGATCGCCCACCTGATGGGCCTCGGGATCGACGCGCTCTGCGTGATCGCGCCGCGCTCCTCCTCCGTGGCGACCCTCCGCACCGTCGAGATCGGCGTGCCGACGCTCGTGGTGAAGAGCGATAAGGATCCGAGCTTCCTCACCGTCTCGGTCGACCAGCAGGCCGGCATGTTCCAGGCCGTCGACCACCTGGGCAACCTCGGCCACCGCGACGTGCTGCACCTCTCCGGCCCCCTCGACTGGCTCGACGCGCGCGCCCGCGAGCGCGCCTTCCACAGCCGCGCGAAGTCGTGGGGGATGCACGAGCGCCCCATCGTCATCGGCGACTGGACCCCGGACTCCGGGTACGACTTCGCCGCGAGCCTGCAGTCGGTGCCCGACTTCACCGCGATGGTCGTCGCGAACGACGAGATGGCGCTCGGAGTGATCCACGGCCTCGTCGAGCGCGGGATCCGCGTGCCCGAGGACATGAGCATCGTCGGCTTCGACGACCTGCCCACCGCCCGCCACTTCCTCCCGCCGCTGACGACGGTCCGCCAGGACTTCGACAAGCTCGGGACGACGGTCGCCGAGGTGATCCACGCGAGGATCCGCGGCCAGGAGATCCCGCAGCGCACCCGGATCCCCACGGAGCTGGTGATCCGCTCCTCCACGGCCGCTCCCCGATCGTGACCCTCCTGTTCCCGTCCCGCCGCATGCGCTCGCGTATCATCGGCGGCAGCCCCTGGCACGCCGGACCCTGACGGCGCGCCGCACACGAACCGAGGACGGCACGTGGCGATCTCATCGAGGACGACCCGGAGCTCCGCGGCACCCGTCGTCGAGATGACCGGCATCCGCGTCTCCTTCGCCTCCGGACCCGCTCTGAAGGACGGGAACCTGCGGCTGGTGCCGGGCGAGATCCACGGACTGATGGGCGAGAACGGCGCGGGCAAGTCCACGCTGATCAAGACGCTCACCGGCATCCACCAGCCCGACGCGGGCGAGATCCTCGTCGACGGCGTCGCCCGGCGCTTCAGCGGCCCGGCGGAGGCGAAGGCAGCGGGCATCACGGCCGTGTTCCAGGACGAGCGCCTCACCGACAACCTCAGCATCGGCGAGAACGTGATGCTCGGACACGAGGTCCGCGGCCGCTTCGGCATCTCCTGGTCGCGCACCCACCACCGCGCGGCCGAGATGCTCGCCGAGCTGGGCCTGGAGGACCTCGACCCGCACCTGCCGCTGCGCTCGCTCTCGCCGGCGATCCGCCAGCTTGTCGCGATCAGCCGCGCGATGGTCGACCGTCCGCGCGTGCTCGTGCTCGACGAGCCCACCTCCAGCCTCGACCTCAGCGACGTGGCCCGCCTCTTCACGGTGCTGCGGAGGCTGCGCGACCAGGGCGTCGCGATCCTGTTCGTCTCGCACTTCCTCGAGCAGGTCCTCACCCTCAGCGACCGGCTGACGGTGCTCCGCGACGGCGGCACCGTCGGCGAGTACCCGGCGCACACCATGGACCGCGCCGAGCTGATCGCGAAGATGATCGGCAAGGACATCGATGCGCTGCGGCAGATCGGCTCCGACCGCCGCGAGCACCGCCGCCAGCCGGTCGGCCCGGCGATCTACCGCGCGCACGGGATCGGCCGCCGCGGCGCCGTGGGCCCGACCGATCTGGAGCTGCACCGCGGCGAGATCGTGGGCTTCGCGGGCCTGCGCGGCTCGGGGCGCACCGAGCTGGCGTCGCTGGTGAGCGGGGTCGAGAAGCCGGACACCGGCGAGGTGCTGATCGACGGCGAGCCCGCCCGCATCTCCGACCCGGTGTCGGGCCTGCGCCACCGCATCGCCCACTCGAGCGAGAACCGCCGCGAGGACGGGATCATCGGCGACCTCTCCCTCCGCGAGAACCTCGTGCTGGGCCTGCAGGCTCTGCGCGGCTGGGCGCACCCGCTGTCAGCCGCCGAGACCGACACCCTGGTGCGCACCTACGTCGAGGCGCTGAACATCTCGCCGGCCGACCCGGACATCCCGGTGAAGTACCTCTCGGGAGGCAACCAGCAGAAGGTGGTCCTCGCGCGGTGGCTCGCGACCCGTCCGCGGCTGCTCGTGCTCGACGAGCCGGCGCGCGGGATCGACGTGGCGTCGAAGGTCGAGATCCAGGCGCACATCGCGCAGCTCGCGAAGGAGGGGGTGACCGTCGTCTACATCTCGTCCGAGCTGGAGGAGGTGGTGCGCCTCAGCGACCGCATCGTCGTCTTCAAGGACCGCGAGAAGATCGGCGAGGTCAGCAACGGCCCCTGGCTCACCGTCGACACGATCGTCGAGATGATCGCCGCCGACCGCGACGACGACCTCGACGACGACGACGACTGACCTCCCCCGCCGGCCGAGCGGCCGCACCGTCCACCGGGTCTCGATGAGCCGTCCGGGCTGCTCGACCGCCAGGACCTCGACGCGCCGGCGGGTCCCGCTCGGGCGCCGGGCCTGCGAGGATCCGGGGGTGGACGATCAGCGACCGGACGAGCTCGCGGAGCTGCAGCGGCGCGCCTACGGCCGAGGCTCCGACATCGAGCGGGACCCCGGCGCGCTCGCCCGGCTCTCCGCGCTCGAGGCCCGCGTCCGCCCCGCCCTCGGCACCGCACTGCCGGACGCGGTGGTTCCCGCGGTCTCCGGGGACGCGGCGCCGGAGGACGCGGCACCTTCCGCGGACGCCTCCGCCGACGAGGAGTCCGACCCTTTCGGCCACGTCCCGCCCCGCCGCTCCCGTCGGCGCGGCCTCCTCCTCCTCGCCGCGCTGGCCGCGACGGCCGCCGTCGCCGCGGGGGCCACCCTCCTCGCCACCGCCGAGGACGGACAGCCCGGCCGCGAGGTCGCCGTGCTGCCGCTGTCGAACGGCACCGACCTCCCCGGCTGGGAGGGACTGGGGTTCGACGGATCGGTCACCACCGAGGACTTCGGCGGGCTCACCGTCGTGCGGCAGAGCCTGCCCGCCGACACGGGGCTCACCGTCGTCCGGCAGCGCCGCTCCTCGAGCGCCGGCTCGTGCCTCTCCATCGTGCGGACCGCCGAGCCGCAGGACGGCCTGTTCTTCCAGGGCTGCACGGCCGGAGCGTTCCCCGCGGTCGCGCAGTTCACCGTGACGTCGGCGGCGCCGGAGGCCCTGCGCGAGCGGTTCCCGATCGGCACGTCCCTGCGGTTCGCCCTCGAGGGCGACGAGATCCGCGTCCGATCCGACGCCCCCTGACCACTCAGATCCCCGTCCGCCCGTGCGGGTCGCCCACCTTCTTCGACTCGCTCGACCCGCGCTCGCGCAGGAACACGGCGAGCGCCGCCATGCTGCCCACCGCGAGGAACTCCGACTGCCAGTTCTGGAGCGTCCGGTTCCAGAAGTCGGCGGAGGAGACGTAGCCGAGCCAGTCGACGGGCGCTTCCAGGCTCGTCAGCTGCTCCTCGTTGTAGGCCACGACGCCCGTCACCGACTGCGCCGCCCAGGACAGCAGGAACACCACCCCCATCACCAGCAGCAGCGAGTGCGAGAACAGCGCCTGCCGCACGCCGCCGGCGGAGGCCGAGGGCGGCGAGTCGTCCTCCGCGGACGCGCCCGCCTTCTGCTGCTCGTCGGTCTCGAGCCCCTCCTCGCCCACCCGCTTCGACTCGGGCGAGCCGCGCTGCACGAGCCAGACGGTCGCTCCGATGTAGAGGAAGAACTGGAGGTACTCCGACTGCGAGTTCTCGGCGACGTCGATCGCGAAGTCGGAGGAGGTGACGAAGCGCCAGTAGCCGACCTCCCGCAGCCCCTCCGCGACCTGGGTGTCGTTGTAGGCGGCGAGCCCGGCGAACGACTGCCCGGCGAGAGCGAGCAGGAAGATCGCGAGGAAGAACAGCGAGAGTCCGTTCTCGCGCAGGAAGCGGCGCATCCGGCTCACCTCCCGAGGATCCCGACGGCGAAGAACCCGATCAGGCCGAGCACGATCACGGCGTAGTACAGGGGCGGAAGCGGTGCGCACGTCAGCTCCCGTCCAGGACGCAGTCGAAGGGCGCGTCCGCCACCGGCGCGCAGCCGGCCGCGCGCACCAGCCAGCCGTCGTCGCCCGGGGTGAGGAACACCGCGGTGCCGCCGGAGCGCACGATCGCCGCCCGGCCGTCGACCTCGGCGTCCCCTGCTCCGTCTTCCGCGATCCCGAGCTCCAGCACGCCGCCGGGGCAGTCGCCCTCCCGGTCCTCCACGGCGTCGCGGGCGGAGCCGGTGAGCAGCGCGCACGCCGCGGCGCCGTCGCCGTCGGCGAGCGCGGAGAGGAAGGCGTCGGCCGCGCGGCGGGCCGCCGTGCCGTCCGCGGAGCATCCGCAGAGCGCGAGCACGAGGGCCGCCGTCGCGGCCGTCGCGGGGACGGAGCGCGATCGAGGGAGCATCATGGCCAGGGAAGCTACTCCCGGGCCCGACCACCGGGCAGAGGGTTGCCATCGGGCCCTGCGGGCCCCGCGACCGGATCGTTACCGAAGCGCACCGCCGTGCTGTTGCGTCACAAGAATTGTTCACGGTAACATTTCGACGTGGCGCTGCTTCGGCCGGCGCCCACTGCACATCCTGCACTCACCGCACCTCGGGCCGCTAGGCCCGCATTCGAGGCCCTTCGGGGTCCACCATCTCGGGCACTCTCTTCGTGCCCGCGATCTCAAGGAGGAGATCTATGTCCAAGACGAGGCGTATCGGCCAGTTCCTGGGTTTCGCAGCAGTCGGCGCACTCGCGTTCGGACTCGCGGGCTGCTCGGGCGGTTCCGGCACCGATTCGGGCTCCGGCTCGAGCGGTGACCTCACCACCGTCGGCTTCGTGGCCGTCGGCCCCGAGGGCGCGTGGCGCCAGGCGAACGAGACCAACATCGAGGACACGTTCACCAAGGACGCCGGCTTCGACCTGAAGTACGCACCCGCCACCAACGGAGACCAGAAGTCGCAGATCGACTCCTTCACCTCCTTCGTGGACGAGGGCGTCGACATCATCCTGCTCTCCGCCACGGAGGGCTCCGGCTGGGAGGACTCGCTCGAGCGCGCCCAGGAGGCCGAGATCCCGGTCATCCTGATCGACCGCGGCATCGAGCCGGACAACACCGACCTCTACGTGACCCGCATCGCGCCGGACAACATCGCGGTCAGCACCTCGGTCGCCGACTGGGCCAAGACCACCTTCCCGAGCGGCGCGAAGTACTTCACGCTCGAGGGCCCCGCGGGCGTCTCGGTCGTCAACGAGCGCAACGAGGGCTGGGACGAGGTCATCGGCGCCGACTCGAAGTTCACCAAGATCGGCGCGCAGACCGCGAACTGGTCCACCGAAGAGGCCAAGAGCGTCTTCGAGACCGTCCTGAAGTCGAACAACAACGACGTCCAGCTGGTCTTCGCACAGAACGACGAGATGGGCCTCGGCGCCGTCCAGGCCGTCCAGGAGGCCGGCCTCACCCCCGGCACCGACGTCAAGATCGCCACGATCGACGGCACCAAGAACGCCCTGCAGGCGCTGGCCGACGGCGAGCTGAGCTTCGTCGCCGAGTACAACCCGCTGTTCGGCGAGACCGCCCTCGACGCGGTCGAGAAGACCCTGGCCGGCGAGACGGTCGAGTCCTCGATCGTCGTCCCGAGCGAGACCTTCGACTCGCCCGAGGCCGCCACCACCGCGCTGCCCGACCGCAAGTTCTAGTCGCTCAGCACCACCGGTCGCCCGGCGTCGTCCTCGACGCGGCACCACTCCCCCGGAGCGACCGGGGCCGGCTCTCCGCCGGCCCCGGTCGCTCCGACCCTTCGGCGCACCTGTTCGGCTGCGCCCCGCTCGAGAACGGAACGACGCGACATGACAGGTTCGCCTCCGATCGTCGAGATGAAGAACATCTCGATCAGCTTCCCCGGCGTGAAAGCCCTCGACGGCGTCGACTTCCGCCTGTTCCCGGGCGAGGTCCACACCCTCATGGGTGAGAACGGCGCCGGCAAGTCCACGCTCATCAAGGCCCTCACCGGCGTCTACCGCATCGACAGCGGAGACATCGTGATCGACGGGGAGACCCGTCGCCTGACCGGCACCGCCGACTCGCAGGCCGCGGGCATCTCCACCGTGTACCAGGAGGTCAACCTGGTCACGAACCTCTCCATCGGAGAGAACGTGATGCTCGGCTACGAGGTCCGCGGACCCTTCGGCATCAACTGGAAGGCCACGCACCAGGCCGCGAAGGTCGCGCTCGAGAAGCTCGGCCTCGGCCACCTCAACACTCGCCAGTCGCTCGCCTCGCTCTCGATCGCGATGCAGCAGCTGGTCGCGATCAGCCGCTCGACGGTGAGCGACTCCAAGGTGCTCATCCTCGACGAGCCGACCTCGAGCCTGGACGCGAACGAGGTCGAGAACCTCTTCGTCGTCATCCGCCGCCTCCGTGCGGAGGGCGTCGCGATCCTCTTCGTCTCGCACTTCCTCGACCAGGTCTACGCGATCAGCGACCGCCTGACGGTGCTGCGCAACGGCACCTTCGTCGGCGAGTACCTGACCCACGAGCTCGACCGCACCTCGCTGATCTCGAAGATGATCGGCAAGGACATCGCGGCGCTGCGCTCCCTCGACTCCGAGCGCGAGAGCCAGGACCACCTCTACCGCGACGCCCCGCTCTACACCGCGAAGGGCATCGGCAAGAAGGGCTCCATCGAGAGCACCGACCTGACGCTGCACCGCGGCGAGGTCGTCGGCTTCGCCGGGCTCCTCGGCTCCGGCCGCACCGAGCTCGCGCGCCTGATCTACGGCGTCGACAAGCCCGACACCGGCGAGATCACGATGCACGGCAAGAAGATCGACGTCCCGACGCCGACCGCCGGTCTCGCCCACAAGATCGCGTTCTCGAGCGAGAACCGCCGCGACGAGGGCATCATCCGCGACCTCTCGGTCCGCGAGAACCTCATCCTCGGCGTGCAGGCCAAGCGCGGCTGGGCCCGCCCCCTCTCCAAGAAGGAGAAGGACGAGATCGTCGGCAAGTACCTCGTCGAGCTCAACGTGCGCCCGGCCGACCCCGACCGCCCGATCAGCAAGCTCTCCGGCGGCAACCAGCAGAAGGTCCTCCTCGGCCGCTGGCTCGCCACCGCCCCCGAGATCCTCATCCTCGACGAGCCGACCCGCGGCATCGACGTCGGGGCCAAGGCCGAGATCCAGGAGAAGGTCGTCGCCCTCGCCGGCGAGGGCGTCGCCGTGGTCTTCATCTCGTCCGAGCTCGACGAGGTCGTCCGTCTCAGCGACCGCATCATCGTCCTGAAGGACCACCGCGTGATCGCGGAGATCCTCAACGGTCCCGCTGTCACTGCGGAGTCGATCGTCACTACCATCGCCGCAGAGGGAGTCGTCGACGAGGACGTCGTCGTCCTCGAGAGCGCCACGCAGGAGGCCGCATCATGAGCAGCGACACCCGACCCGCCCGGGGATCCGTCCTCGGCGGGATCATCCGCCGCCAGTACTTCTGGGGAGTCGTGGCGATCGCCCTGCTCCTCCTCGTCAACGTCGTCAAGGACCCGGGCTACCTGGCCGTCTCGGTCAGCCCCACCACCGGCTACCTCGTCGGCAACGTCATCGACATCGCCCGCGCCGCCGCTCCGATCCTGATGATCGCCGTCGGCATGTGCCTGGTCGTCGCGACCGGGGGCATCGACCTCTCGGTCGGCTCGATCATGGTCGTCGCCGGCGCCGTCTCGATGGAGTTCCTCAACTCCGCGGGAGCGCCCGACTCGCTCGGCGCCGCAGCGGGAGCCTTCGCGGTCGCCCTCCTGGTGGCCGCCGTGCTCGGAGCCGTGAACGGCATCCTCGTCTCGGTGGTGGGCCTCCAGCCCTTCATCAGCACGCTCGTCGTGATGCTCGCGGGCCGCGGCTTGGCGAAGGTCATCACCGGCGGCCAGAACACCGCCGCCACCAACGAGCCCTTCCGCTGGCTCGCGAACGGGTACGTCTTCGGGCTCCCGGTCGTGTTCCTCCTCGCCATCGCCATCGTCGTGGTCGTCGGAGTCCTGGTGCGCCGCAGCGCGCTCGGCCTGATGATCGAGGCCATCGGCATGGACCCGAAGGCGGCCCGCCTCGCGGGCATCAACCGCCGGGGCCTGCTGATGACCGCCTACATCGGCAGCGGAATCCTCGCCGGAGTCGCGGGCGTGTTCGCCACGGCGAGCGTGATGACGGTCGACGTCTCGCGCACCGGCTACCAGCTCGAGCTCGACGCGATCCTCGCGGTCGTCATCGGCGGCACCTCGCTCGCCGGCGGCAAGTTCAACATCACCGGTGCCGCCGTGGGCGCGATCCTGATCGCCACCCTCGACAAGACCGTCGTGTTCCTCGGAGTCTCGTCCTCCGCGACGCCCGCCTTCAAGGCGATCGTCATCGTCGCGCTCTGCCTCCTGCAGTCCGAGCGCGTCCGCTCCGCCTTCAAGTCCCGTCGCGAGGCGCGCCGCAGCGTCCCGCAGAAAGAGGCGATCCCCGCATGAGTGCCGTGATGACCCGCTCCGCCCCTCCGGCGAGCACCAAGCGCACCTCCGGGGCGCGCGGCTGGCTGAGCCAGCACCTGGACAAGCTGCCCACCCTGGCCGCGCTGATCATCTTCTTCGGGATGATCGTCTACGGCGAGGCCGCCTACGGCCGGATCCTGCAGGCGAGCACGATCTCGAACCTGCTGGTCAACAACGCGCACCTGATCATCCTCGCCGTGGGCCTCACCTTCGTGATCCTCACCGGCGGCATCGACCTCTCGGTCGGCGCGGTGATCGCGTTCAGCAGCGTGAGCGGCGTGCTCCTGATCAACGCCGGCTGGAACCCCTGGCTCGTGATGGTCCTGATGGTCGTGATCGGCGCCCTGTTCGGCGTGATCTCCGGCGTCCTGATCCAGTACTTCAACGTGCAGCCGTTCATCGCGACGCTCGCGATGATGTTCCTGGCCCGCGGTCTCGCCTCCATGCTGAGCACCGTCCCGGAGCGCCTCCCCGAGGACTCGGCCGTGCTGAGCCTGGCCACGCCGATCAAGCTGATCGACGGCCCCAAGGTCAACGACTTCGTCATCAGCCCCGGCGTGATCATCGCGATCCTCGTCGTGGCCGGCGCGTTCTTCGTGCTGCACCGCACCCGCCTGGGCCGCACGGTCTACGCGATGGGCGGCTCCGAGCAGTCGGCGGCCCTGATGGGCCTCCCGGTGGTGCGGACCAAGCTGTTCATCTACATCATCAGCGGCACGCTCGCCGGTCTCGCCGGTGTGGTCTACACCGCCCGCCTCGGCAGCGCGCAGAACATCACCGGCACCGGCTGGGAGCTCGACGCCATCGCGGCGACCGTCATCGGCGGCACGCTGCTCACCGGCGGCGTCGGCTTCGTGCTCGGCTCGGTGGTCGGCGCCCTGGTGCTCGGCCTGATGAACGTCCTGATCACCCGCGACGGCGGCATCCCGCCGGAGGCGACCACGATCATCACCGGAGGCATCCTCCTGGTCTTCGTCCTCCTCCAGCGCGCCGTCATGGCCCGCAGCAAGACCTGACCGGGCTCCCGCCCGATCTCCCCCGGCGCCCCCTCGTCCCTCCGCGGACGAGGGGGCGCCGTCGTCTCCGGGGCGCTCCGCCGGCCTCAGGAGGCGGAGCGGCTGAGCGTCAGCGCGGCCTGCTCGCGGGTGCCGTAGCCGCACTCCTCGGCGAGGCGGGCGAAGTCGGCAGGGCCCCGCCGCCGCAGGCCGATGCGGCGCCGGAGGGTGCCCGCCCGTCGCGTCGCGATCTCCTCCGCCGGCGTGCGGCCGAGGAACGCGAACGCCTCCGCGAGCATGCGAGGGGAGACGAGCAGCTCCCGGGCGAGCACCGCGGCGGAGAACGCCGGGTCGCGGTGGCGTGCCTCGATCACCGGGATCGCCTCCGCGTAGACCTGGTCGGCGCCGCGGGTCCGGACCCGCGGAGCGCTGTGCTCGACGATCCCCTCCAGCAGCAGCTCGCTCGCCCGCCTCACGCCGGCGGCGCCCAGCACGGCCGGATCGCCCTCGATCAGGCTGTTCGCGAGGGCGCGGGCAGGCGTCCAGACCGACTCGCGCACCGGCACGACCTCGTTGATCCGCTCGCGGACCCACCGGTGCTCGAGCACGGCGGCGTCGAAGCTCCAGGTGTACGAGAGGGTGGGCCGCCGGCAGTCGATGCGCACCGGGACCCTGGCGTCGAGGAGCAGGACGCTGTTCGGCGTCGCCTCGAGCACGCCCTCGTCGAGGACGACCTCGCCCCCGCCCTCGACGATCAGGGAGATGTGAACGCCCACCGGCCTGTCCGCCCTGTCGACCGACGGCGAGAGGGCGACCCTGATCCCGTTCGGCCCCCACACCCGCGTCAGCGCGAGTCCCGGTCCGTCCGCTGCGTCCATCCGCAGACCGGGAGCGCCCGTCCCGCGCTCGTCCCCTGCTCGAGCGAACGCCTGCATCCGCTCCTCTGCGGCCCCCATCTCCCGCCTCCTCCGCGTCGAACGAACAGAATCCCTCATCTGTCGATCACCGCCGGACGTTCGCACGGATCTCCCAGGCCTCCGCGCCTCGCGCTCGGAATCCGGCCGCACGCCGTCGCCGGACCGGGAGGACGGCCACGGGGACCGTCGCGGTCAGCGGCGCTGGGAGAGCCGCCACAGCGCGCGGCGAGCGCTCCCCTCGGAGGCGAAGCCCGCCTCCTCGGCCGAGCGCGCGAAGTCGGCCGTCGCCAGGGACCGCCCGCCGATCAGGAGCAGGAGGGTGCCCGCCCGGCGCCGCTCGAGCTCGTCGTCGGCCGTCCGCCCGAGGAAGGAGAACGCGCGAGCCAGCGTCAGCTCCGACACCAGGAGCTCGCGGGCGAGCCGGGCGGCGGTGAAGGCGGGATCGCGGTGGCGCTCCTCGATCAGGGCCATGGCCTCCCCATAGACGTCCTCGGCGCGGGGACGCCTGCGCGGTGCGGAGCCCTCGACCAGCTCCTTCAGGAAGGCCTCGCCCGCCCGGGCGACGGCGGGCTGCTCCGCCAGAGCGGGGTCGCCGTCGAGGAGACCGTTCATCAGCGCCCGCGCCGGGGCCAGGAAGCAGCCGGCGACGGGCAGGACCTCGCCGAAGCGCTCCGTGATCCAGCGCTGCTCCAGCGCCCGCTCGCCGAGCACCCAGGCGTAGATCACGGTCGAGCGGGGGAAGCGCGCCCCGGTCCGCGGCTCCGCGTCGATGACCACCAGATCACCACTGCCGCACTCGAGCATCCGTCCGTCCTGTCGGATGCGTCCTCCGCCCTCGACGACCAGCAGCAGATGCGCGCCCGGCGGGCAGCGCGACTGCGGCTTCTGCTCGAGAACGCAGCCACCGGGAATCCACAGTCTGGCGATCTCGAAGCCGAGCGAGCCCGTCGCCTCGACCCGCAGTCCAGAACGGGCCTCCACGCCGTTCCAGTGCTCGGCCATCCGCCGGTACATCTCGGCCGATCTCGACCTCATCGGGCGCCCCCTCCTCGCGGGCACGCTGACGCCTCACCACAGGAGTGATTCGCAGCCCGCGCGTGCTCCGTTTGTCACCGGACCGGTCACAGCGGACGGCTGCGCTCCCGCTCATCGCACTGGCGGCGCCCCGGCGGCGACGGGCGACCGACGGGAGCACCCGGTCGGGAGGGCTGTCGCGACTCGGAGCGGCGCCGGAGCTCACCACTCCCTCCTCACGGCAGCGCCACTTCCTCCTCACCTGCCCCCGAGCGCTTGGGCCGACCGCCCGCCCGCGGGAAGACTCCCCAGCGGTACGGCGCCCGTCGTACCCGCCGAAGCGGCCGAGCGGACGACGACCGTCCTCCGAGCAGGCCGCCGGCGAGAAGACAGACCGAGGAGCTTCACTGTGACTTCCGACAACTCTCCCGCTGAGCAGGGTCCGCTGAGGCGACGCACCGTCGTCGCCGGCGCCACCTGGTCCCTGCCCGTGATCGCCGCAGCGACGGCCACCCCGGCCGCCGCCGCCTCTGCCACGCAGACCCTCGTGTTCAGCTCCATCCCGACCATGATCGCGTGCACGCCCAACACGGCGCCGATCACGCTGACCCTCACCGGCGGCAACGTCGCGAACGTCCCTGTGCGGGTGAACACCCCGCCCGGCTTCCGCTTCGGAGGGAGCGGGACCGACACCTTCGTGACCGACGCGAACGGAGTCGCCACCATCCCGGTCGGCGGCGTCATCGCGGGCCCCTCGACCGGCTCGGCCCTCGCCTTCGGCGGCTCGGCGAAGACGAACGCCCCGTTCCCGGTCCGCCAGACCGGCGACCTGCAGTACAGCACGGGCCTCGCCACTGTTCCCGACAACTCCGGATTCATCCACACCTCCTCGCAGGGTGTGAACGGCAACGTCTCCGTCAAGGCGAACGGCGACATCTGGCAGTACCGGCGGTCGGACGGCTGGCAGAAGCTCGGCACGGGCGCCTCCACGGAGCCCAGCACGTCCGGGCTCACGCAGCAGCCGGACGGAACCTACAACGCGCACTGGATCAAGGACGGAGTCCTCCAGTACGGCAAGGCGCTCGCGACCGTTCCGAACAACTCCGGATTCGTCCGCACCTACGGTCAGGGCGCGGACGGGAACGTCTCCATCAAGGCGAACGGCGACGTCTGGCGGTACAACCGCCAGGCCGACGAGTGGACCCTTCTGGGCACCGGCGCCAGCACCGAGCCGAGCGCGGCCGGCATCTCCGCGAACCCGGCCGGGACCCTGAACGTCCACTGGATCAAGAACGGAGTCCTGCAGTACGGCACCGCAGCGGCCACGGTGCCGACCAACTCCGGATTCGTCCGCGTCTACGGCCTCGGCACCCGCGGCACGATCGCCGTGAAGTCGAACGGCGACATCTGGCGGTACACCCCGCAGGGTAACGTCTGGGACCTCGTCGGCACCGGAGCCAGCACCGAGCCGAGCGCCGCCGGACTGACCCAGCGGCCGGGCGGGACGTTCGAGATCCACTGGATCAAGGACGGGGTCCTGCAGTACGGCACCCGGCTCGCGACCGTTCCGGAGAACTCCGGGTTCGTCCGCACCTACGGTCAGGGAGCGGATGGGAACGTCTCCGTGAAGGCGAACGGCGACATCTGGTACTACAGCACGGCGCAGAACACGTGGACCAAGATCGGCTCCGGTGCCAGCACCGGCCCCGATGCGGCCGGGATCACCGCCCAGGGAGACGGCGCGCTGAACCCCCACTGGATCAAGGCGAGAACCGACTGCCGCTGATCCGCGCCCGGCGGCCCTCTCCGCCCGCGTCCTGCCGGACCGCGGGCGAGGAGGGCCGCCTCCGCCCTCCCGCCGAGGACGGGCGCCTCGTCCGAGGAGGAACGCGCCACCCCGTCTCGGCGCCCCTCCCCCGGCCTAACGTGGTCACCGCCCGCGCACCCCGTCCCCGCTGCGAAGGAGCCCGGTGACCGCTTCCGAGCAGCCGGCCGCCCCGCGCGGTCTCGTCGAGACGCTGCAGCTGAGCGGTCCCCGCGTGGAGGCGTGGCTGAGGAGCCTCGGCTGGGCGAGCGACGGAGCTCCGCCCCTGCACCTCGCCGGGGACGTGCTCGCCGTCGACGGCTTCCGGCTGAGCCGCCTCTGGCACACACCCGGCACGCTCCGGACCGACCCGCCCCTCCCCGCCCCCGACCGGGCCGAGGTCGACCTCATCGTCCCGGTCGCCGGCGAGATCGTCGTCGACGGCCCTCTCGAGGCCGCTCGTCTGCGGCCCGGCGGGCTCGCCCTCCTCCAACGCGACGACTCCGCTCGGTTCCGGGCGGAGGAGGACTCCGCCTGGCTGGCGCTGAGGACGTCCTGGGGCAGGCTCGGCCTCACGAGCGCACAGTCCGACGGGCCGTCCTGCACCCTGCTCGCCGCCGACAGCTACAGCGGCGCCTTCGTCTCCCTCGTCAACGCGACCCTCAACGCGGACCTCGCGGCGGGCGATCCCGGCTTCAGCGAGCTGCGCCGGGCGCTCGAGGCGACCGCGTCGGCCCTGATCAAGCAGAGCCTGCCGCCCGCCCGTCCGGAGGACGGACTCGAGGGCGTCCTCCTCCGCGCGATCGCCGTCATCGATGCGGAGGCGGGTGACGCGGACTTCACCGCCGGCGTTCTCGCGATGCGGCTCCGCGTCTCGCGGGCGACGCTGGACCGCGCCTTCCACCGCCGGGGCACGACCGTGGCCGCGACCCTCCGCGAGCGGCGCGTGCACCTCGCCGCGTCGCTGCTCGCCGCGAGCCCGTCGCTCTCGCCCTCGGCTCGCGCGGCCGTGGCCGAGCGGGCCGGCTTCCGGACGCTGAGGGCGATGGACCGCGCGCTGAGCCGTTCGCGCGACGTCGACCGCGGCTGATCCGACCGGACATCGGCGTACGCGTCGCTCCAGGATGCACTCGGGATTCGTCGAACCGGTTCGCCTCTCCTCTGGAGTGTCGGGAAATGATCCGGTTAGGCTCTTCACGTTGTCGTCAACATAGTGTTACCGTGAACATTGCCGCGTACGAAGCCGGCACACTCCCTCCCCTCAGCAATGGTGCCGACCCTGGAGCAAAGCGCGATGAAGCCTTTCCTGCGACCACTCGTCCTCGTGACGGCCGTGGCCCTCACCGTCCCCCTTCTGACGGCCCAGTCGGCGAGCGCAGCTCCCTCCGACAGCCTCGTCCTGCGCTACGCGCTCGACGAGACGAGCGGCACGACCGTCGCCGACAGCTCGGGCAAGGGCCGCACCGGCACGCTCGTCAACGGAGCCGCTCCTCGCGGAGCCGCGGGCGTCGCCCTCGACGGGACCGACGACTACGTCAAGCTGCCCGACGACCTGCTCGCGGGCCTGAACTCGATCACGGTCAGCACCGAGGTCCTGGTGAACGCGAACCAGGGCACGCCCTACTTCATCTGGGGCCTCGGCAACACGACGAACGGCGCCGGGAACGGCTACCTCTACACGACGGGCAACGGCTACAAGGCCTCGATCGCCACCGGCAACTGGACCACCGAGCAGACCGTCAACTCCAACGCGAACCTCGCGCGCAGCGTCTGGAAGACCCTCACCTACACGCTCGACGACGCGAGCGACACCGCACGCCTCTACCTCGACGGCACCCAGGTCGCGCAGCAGACAGGAGTGACCATCACTCCCGCCGCGATCGGCAACGGCACCACCACCGCGAACGCGATCGGTCGCTCCGTCTACACGGCGGACAAGACCCTCGCCGGCTCGGTCCGCGACTTCCGCGTCTACAGCACGGCGCTCAGCGCGGCCGACGTCGCGACCCTCCAGGCCCCGGACAGCACGCGCGTCTCCCGCGACTCCGCCGCCCTGGACCTCGGGAGCCTCTCCTCGGTCTCCGCGAACCTCACCCTCCCGACGACCGGCCCCAACGGCTCCGCCATCGCCTGGGCCTCGAGCAACTCCGCGGTCGTCTCGACCAGCGGAGTCGTCACGCCACCCGCGACCGGGGTCGCCTCGGTCGAGCTGACCGCCACGACCACCCGCGGCTCGGCCACGGCCACCCGCACCTTCACCGCCACCGTGCCCGCCAAGGACGTGAACGCCGACGCCCAGAAGGCGCTCGACGCCCTCTCGATCGTCAACTCCGGCGACGTCCGCGGCAACGTGACGCTGCCCGCGAAGGCCGGCTCCTACGACGTCGCCTGGTCCTCCTCGAACACGGCCGTGCTCAGCACGACCGGTGTCGTGAAGCGCCGGTCCGCCGCCACGCCCGTCACACTCACCGCGACGATCGCCGGCACGACCGCGACCCGGCAGCTGCCCGTCACGGTGACCGCGGCTCCCGCGGACCTCGACACCGAGTACGACGCGGGCTACCTCTGGACCCACTTCGCCTCGACCGACTACGAGAAGATCTACTTCGGCTCCAGCACCGACGGTCTGCACTGGTCGAAGCTCAACAACGACAAGGCCGTGCTCGCCAACCTCGGCGGCACCCTCGGCGTCCGCGATCCGCACCTCGTGCGCTCCCCCACCGGCGACGAGTACTGGATCATCGGCACCGACCTGCACGCCGAGGGCACCGCTCCCGGCGGCACCTGGGACCAGACCAACGCGAGCAAGAACCTCGTCGTCTGGCGCTCGACGGACCTCGTGAACTGGAGCGATCAGAGCATCGTCTTCGCCGGCTTCCCCGACGCGGGCAACGTCTGGGCTCCTGAGGCGATCTGGGACGACGCGACCGGCCAGTACTACGTCTACTGGGCCGCCCGCGACAAGACGCTGACCGGCGGGGCCTCCGCCCAGCGCGTCTACGTCTCGACCACGCGCGACTTCGTCGGCTTCTCCACCCCGAAGGTCTGGCTGGACGAGAACCCCGCCGCCGGCGGCGGGAGCCGCGGCAGCATCATCGACACGACCATCGCGAAGGAGGGGGACACGTACTACCGCTTCTCCACCGCCGACTGGCGCACGGTCGTCGACAAGGCCCCGAGTCTCGCCGGCCCCTGGACCCGCGTGATCGGCTTCGGCGAGGAGAAGTCCCGCGGCCTCTCCGACCACCTCGAGGGCCTCACCGTCTACCAGCTGCCCGACGGCCGCTGGGTCGTCATGGGCGACTCGTTCGGCTACTCCGCCTACGTCACCGACACCCTCGCGGACATGCGGTTCACGGCGCTTCCTGTCGGCACCACCGGCGCGAACACGTACTCGTTCTCGAAGCCCTTCCGCCACGGCTCGGTGCTCCGCCTCTCGAGCGCTGAGGAGGCGCGCCTGACGGCCGCCTACGGCACCAGCAGCACCGGCCCCGCCGCGAAGCCGGTCAACGCGGCCGGCGAGATCCTCCGCTACACCTTCGACGGCGGCTCGGGCACCACGGTGCGCGACAGCTCGGGCAACAACCAGAACGGCACGCTGCCCTCGGGTGGCACCTGGAAGGACGGCGCCCTGCAGCTCGACGGCACCGACGACTACGTCAAGCTGCCGAACGACCTGCTCGCCGGAGTGACGGACCTCACCATCCAGTCCGACGTCTGGATCGATCCCGCTCAGGGCGGCGCCTACTTCCTCTACGGCCTGGGCAACACCACGAACGGCGCCGGCGACGGCTACCTCTTCACCTCGGGCAACAACTACCGCACCAGCATCGCGACCGGGAACTACACCACCGAGCAGACCGTCGCCGGCGGCTCGGCCCTCCCCCGCGGCACCTGGGCGCACCTGACGTACACGCTCTCCGGCACCACCGGCACGATCTACCTCGACGGAGTGAAGGTCGCCAGCGGCACCGTCACGACCGACCCGAAGGACATCGGCGGCGGCTCCACCTCGGCGAACTACATCGGGCGCTCGAACTACGACGCCGACAACCGCTTCCGCGGCCAGATCCGCGAGTTCTCGGTCTACAACCGGGCCCTCAGCGCCTCCGAGGTGCTCGCCGCCTCCGGCAACACGTCGGCCCTGGTCGACCTGTCGCTCAGCGGCGACGTCCTGAAGACGGCCCCGATCGTCGACTCGGCGAGCAGGACGGTCACCTTCCCGGTGAAGCCGGGGACCGACCTGACGAAGCTCACCCCGACCTTCTCCACCGCGGCCGGCGTCACGGCGAGCCCCGCCTCCGGCACCGTCCGCGACCTCTCCACCCCGCAGACGGTCGTGCTCACGCCCGCCGCCGGCGGCACCGCGACCACCTGGACCCTGAAGGCCGTCGTCATGAAGTCCCCCGTCCTCGCAGGCCTGAACGCCGACCCGAACATCGCGGTCTTCGGCGACACCTACTACCTGTACGCGACCTCGGACGGCTTCGCCGGCTGGGGCGGTAAGACCTTCTACGCCTGGTCCTCGAAGAACCTCATCGACTGGACCCGCTCGGAGCAGCCCTTCCTGACGCTCGACGGCGCGAACGGCAACGTGCCGTGGGCGACCGGCAACGCCTGGGCGCCGACGATCATCGAGAAGAACGGGAAGTACTACTTCTACTTCTCCGGCGAGAACTCCTCGCTGAACCGCAAGACGATCGGAGTCGCCGTCTCGGACAGCCCGATGGGCCCGTTCACGGCGCAGCCGACCGCGATGATCACCAACGGCGAGTCCGTGCGGTCCGGCCAGGCGATCGACCCCGCCGCGTTCACCGACCCGAAGACCGGCAAGAGCTACCTCTTCTGGGGCAACGGCGACCCGCTCTACGGGGAGCTGTCCGACGACATGCTCTCGATCAAGACCGGCACGATCAAGAAGATCAGCGGTCTGACCGACTTCCGCGAGGGTGCGTTCCTGAACTACCGCGACGGTCTGTACCACCTCACCTACTCGATCGACGACACCGGCTCGGAGAACTACAAGGTCGGCTACGCCACCTCGACGAGCGTCGACGGACCGTGGACCTACCGCGGCGTGGTCCTCGAGAAGGACACCTCGCAGGGCATCCTCGCCACGGGCCACAACTCGATCGTCAACGTGCCCGGCACGGACGACTGGTACATCGCCTACCACCGCTTCGCCATCCCCGGCGGAGACGGCCAGCACCGCGAGACGACGATCGACCGGGTGACCTTCGACAAGACGACCGGGCTCATGCAGAAGGTCGTCCCGACCCTCACCAGCGTCGCCGCGCAGACGATCGTCGACACCGCGCCGCTCGCAGCCTCGATCACGGGGAAGGCGACGGTGGGCAGCACGCTGACCGCCTCCGCCTCCTCCCCGTGGACGGCGACCGGCTTCCAGTGGAAGCGCGGGGGGACCGCGATCAGCGGGGCGACGGCGTCGAGCTACACGCTCACCGCCGCCGACCGCGGAGCGACGATCTCGGTGGCCGTGACCGCCGCGAAGCCGCAGTGGACGCCGGCGACGGCCTCCGCCTCCGTCGGTCCCGTGACCGACTCGGCACCCGCGATCGCCGTGACCACGACCTCCACGACGCGCTGCGCCGCCGGGAAGATCGTCGTCACCGCGACCGCCACGAACCCGAACGCCTTCGCCGCGAAGATCGTGATCGGCACGACGTGGGGCTCCAAGAGCTTCGCCGACGTCGCTCCCGGCGCCACCGTCTCGGCCGCCTTCACCACCCGGGCGACGAGCGTGACCGACGGATCCGCGACCGCCACGGCGACCGCGTTCATCAGCGGGAAGCCGGCCACGGCCTCCGCGACCGCCCCCTACTCCGCGGCCAGCTGCAGCTGATCCGCGGGCACGACCCACACCCATTGAGATCGAGCCGGCGACGACGCCGGCCGGAGAACGGAGAACACCCGACATGAACACCCGATCCCTTCTGATCCGCGGAGCCGCTGGACTGGCCGGAGGCGTCCTCCTGCTCGGAGTCGCCGGAACGGCGTTCGCCGCCGAGGTCAACTACGGCAACGACGACGTCGACATCAACGTCGAGATCGCCGACCTCCCCGGGACCGGCGCCCTCTCGATGACCGTCGCCGCGGACTCGACGACGCTGACCGAGACCGGCTCGGACAACGTCCGCCGCCAGTTCACCGGCACCCTGCCCACCGTCACGGTCACCGACACCCGTGACGCCGCGGACGTCTCCCCCGACTCCGCGTGGTACGTCATCGGCACGGCGAGCGACTTCACGTCGGCCGACGGCTCGACCATCGGCGCCGAGAACCTCGGCTGGACCCCGGACCTGGTCGACGGTGGAGACCTCGGCGAGGTCGCCGCGGGCGATGAGGTCGGCACCGCCATCGACGGCGGCGCCAACGGCGTCGGCCTGAAGGGCAAGGAGCTGCTCGCGATCGTCGCCAGCAACTCCCAGCAGGTCAACCCCGAGGGCTCCTGGAGCGCCGACGCCGACCTCTTCCTCCGCACCCCCGTGAACGTGGACGCCGGCGCGTACTCGTCCACCATCACCCTGTCGCTCTTCGAGTGACCCGTCGCGGCCGGGGGACGCACTCCCTCGGCCGCGATCCCACCACGGCCGACGCGGCCGGGCCCGCCCGCCCGGCCGCGTCGTGCTTCCCCCGTGCGACCATGAGGTTCTGATGACTGCTCCGCGCCGCTCCGCCGCTCCCCGCCGCCCGCTCCTCCCCGCGCTGCTCGCGCTGATCGTCGCCCTCCTCGGCGCGGGAGTCGCTCCGGCGGCCGTCGCGGCCGACGGAGCGATCACCTGGGCGGTCAGCCCCTCCACCGACGGCGTCCCCGACAAGCGCGCGTGGGTCGAGCTCGAGCTCGCCCCCGGCGCGAGCGCCTCGGACGAGGCGGTCGTGCGGAACCTCAGCGACCAGCCCGTGACCTTCAGCATCACCAGCGCCGACGGCTACTTCACCGACACCGGCCGCTTCAACATGCTCAACTCGGACCAGGAGTCGGTCGACGCCGGGCTGTGGATCTCCGCCCCCGAGACCGTGACCGTCGATCCGGGCAGCAGCGGCGTGGTGCCGTTCACCGTGACGGTCCCCGACAACGCCACCCCCGGCGACCACGCCGCCGGCATCGCCGCCTCCGTGCTCTCGCAGGGCACCGAGGCGGGAGGCGCGAACGTCGGAGTGGAGAGCCGCATCGGCTTCCGCGTGATGACCCGCGTGACCGGCGAGGTGACCCCCTCCTTCTCCGTCGAGGACCTGGCCAGCGACTACCGCATCTCCTGGAACCCGTTCCAGCCCGGCTCCCTCTCGCTCGTCGCCGACGTGGTGAACACTGGCAACGTGCGCCTGCTGCTCGACGGCACGGCGAGCGCCCAGGGCGCCACCGCCCCCGTCGTCGCGGCCGACGCGCCCCAGCAGGAGCTGCTGCCCGGCGACCGGCGCAGCGTCTCGGTGCAGCTCGACGGCATCTGGCCCCTCTTCGGGGTCGGCGCCGACCTGACCATCGCACCGACCGTCGCCGCCGCCGATCAGGAGCCGGTCGCCACCGCTCCCGTGACGGAGTCGATCACGGTCGCCGCCGTGCCGGTCCCGCAGCTGCTCGTGATCCTCGGGGTCGCCCTCATCCTCGCGGCGCTGCTCGCCGGGCGCTCGCGCTCGCGCCGCCGCATCGCCGCCCTGGTGCAGCAGGCCAAGGAGGAGGGCCTGCGCGAGGGCGCGCGCGTCTCCTCCTGAGCACCCCCTCCGCACGCTCCCTCCCCCCTCCCTGCCGCCGAGGGGCCCCGGGCCGTCGAGGGGACCCGCTACACCGGGTTCCCCCGACGGTCCAGGGTTCGCTCACCGCGCGGCCATGCGTCAGAGTGAGCGGATGACCACCACCTCCCTGGAGGCGCCGACTCGGCGTCTCGGCCTCATCGCGCTCATCGCGACCCTCGGCGGCCTCCTCTTCGGCTACGACACCGGCGTCATCAACGGCGCCCTGGAGCCGATGTCGGCCGAGCTGGGCCTCACCGCGCTGACAGAGGGGGTCGTCACCAGCTCGCTCCTCTTCGCCGCCGCGATCGGCGCGATCTCGGGCGGACGCCTCGCCGACGCCCTCGGGAGGCGGACCACGATCCGCCTGCTCGCCGTGCTCTTCCTCGTCGGCGCCCTCGTCTGCGTGGTGGCGCCGGGCTTCGGCGTGATGGTCCTCGGGCGGGCGGTCCTCGGACTGGCCGTCGGCGGCGCCTCGGTGGTCGTGCCGATCTACCTCTCCGAGATCTCCCCCTCCGAGATCCGCGGCTCGCTCGCCGGCCGCAACGAGCTGATGATCGTGATCGGCCAGCTCGCCGCCTTCGTGGCCAACGCCGTCATCGGCACCGTCTGGGGCGAGCTGCCCGGCGTCTGGCGGATCATGCTCGCCGTCGCCGCGCTCCCCGCCGCCGCGCTCCTGCTCGGCATGACCCGGGTCCCGGAGTCGCCGCGCTGGCTGATCGCGCACGGCCGCCGCGACGAGGCGCTCGACGTGCTCACCACCATCCGGACGCCCGACCGGGCCCATGCGGAGGCGGAGACCATCGCCCGCTCGATCGGCGCGAAGGACGGCCCGAGGATCCCCCTGCTGCAGGCGCTGCGCGAGCGCTGGGCGGTGCGCATCCTGCTGGTCGGCATCGGGATCGGAGTCGCCCAGCAGCTCACCGGCATCAACTCGATCATGTACTACGGCCAGTCGGTGCTGAAGGAGGCGGGCTTCGACCACGACGGCGCGCTCGTCGCCAACATCGCGCCCGGGGCGATCGCCGTGATCGGCGGCCTGATCGGGCTGCGGCTCATGCAGACGATGAACCGCCGCACGACCCTCCTGCTCGGCTACTCCCTGACCACCGCGATGCACTTCCTGATCGGCATCGCCTCCGTCGCGCTCCCCGTGGGGAACCCGGCGCGGCCGTACGTGATCCTGGTGCTGGTCGTCGCGTTCGTGGGGAGCATGCAGACGTTCCTCAACATCGTCACCTGGGTGATGCTGTCCGAGATCTTCCCGCTGCGGATCCGCGGCGTCGGCGTCGGCATCGCGATCTTCTGCCACTGGATCACGAACGCGGTGCTCGGCCTGTTCTTCCCCACCCTCGTCTCCGGCGTCGGCATCACCGGAACGTTCTTCCTGTTCGGCGCCGTCGGCCTGCTCGCGCTCGTCTTCATCTGGAAGCGCGTGCCCGAGACCCGCGGCCGCGCCCTCGAGGAGGTCGAGGCGGGCGTCGTCTCCGGCGAGCTCCTGCGCCGCTGACGCCCGCCCTCGGGATCCGCCTACTGGTAGGTGACGAGGTCGGGGAGGGGGCGCACCTCGGCCATGGTCTCGGCGGGGGTGAGCATGGGCGCGTCCTCGTCGTAGAAGTTCTTCCAGCCCCAGCCGATGCCCTCGGGGGCGCCCTCGTGCAGCGCGTCCCAGGTCGCCTGCTTGTCGGGCTGCGAGCCCTGGCCGTCGACGTGGATGAGGAACTCCAGCTCGGGCCGGTCGCGGCGGATGCTGTCGCGGTCCTGCAGCATCGACAGCCGGAACTGGTGCAGCACGAACATCTTCGGCGGCAGCCCCTCGCTCTGCACCAGGTCGGCCAGCCACTCCGACACACTGTCGACCTCGGCGGCCGAGACGCGCCCGATCTGCTCCAGCGGCTTCTGGCCGGGCAGCAGGCGCCACTCCGGGTCGAGCGCGAGGCCGACGTTGGGCAGCGTCAGGAGGTCCGCGTACTGCTTCGCCTGGGTGAGGAAGTCGGTCAGCCCCGACTGCAGGTCGAGCACCACGTACATCCCCGCCGCCTGCGCCGCGTCGATGTAGGGGCGGATGTCGGCGGCGTCGAGCTCGTTGGAGTAGTCGCCGTCCTTGCCGGGGTCGCCCGCCGCGACCGTGGTGATGATCTCGAGGCTCGGCACGACCTGCTTGTCGGTGAGCGCCCGGTACGGCTCGGCCACCGCCTGCGCCCGCGCGATCGTGGGCTCGAGGCCCTGCTCCCCCAGCACGCCGAGGACGGGAGCGCCCGGAGTGCCGTAGATCGCGACGAAGAGGTGCCCGCCGAACATCCGCTGGCCGCCGCCCGGCAGCTGCCAGCCGCTCGCGGCCGCGCGCACGGCCCACTCGGGCTCGGGCTGGGCGGCGAGCACAGGGCCGAGCAGCAGCGTGCAGGAGGCGTCGGCCTCGGCGATCGCGGTCACGGCTCCGCCCGAGGCGAGCAGGTCGTCGCCGTCGACCACGGTGACGGGCACGCCGGCCGCGCGGGCGGTCGCCAGTGCGGCGACGTCGGCGTCCTGCGCGCGGGCGAGAGCGTGCAGGCCGGTCAGGGCGTCGGCCCGGGCCGGGAGAGCGCCGAAGGGAGCGTCGGAGGCGGTGGACGGCGCCGCGGCGGCGAGGTCGGCGAGCGCCAGGTCGGTCACGGTCAGGCCGGACGCGGTGCTGAGGGCGGCCGCGTCGGAGGCGGAGGCGACGACGTCGACGCCCTCGGGCGCGGTGACGTCGCCGATCGCGAGCACGCGGGTCACGCCGAGGCGGGCGAACTCGGCGGCGAGGGCGTCGGAGGTCGGAGCGGTGGAGGACGGGGTGGCGGATCCGGTCGCGGAGTCGGACGGGCCCCCCGGATCGGACGGCGTCTCGGAAGCCGTGGATCCCACGGCCGCGGCGTCCGCGGTCGGGGCGGCCGTCGCTCCGGATCCCGCCGAGCCGACCAGCAGCGGCACGCCCCAGGCGATGCTCACCTGGGCGGCGCGCAGGCGGGACTCGGCGACGTCCTCGACCAGGACGACCAGCGGAGCCGCGGCGAACAGGGCCGCGCTCGCGGCGAGCGCGTCCGGGGCGAGCGCCACCGGCCCGCTCGGAGCCGCGGTGCGGGTGCGGGGCGCCTCCTGCTGAGCGTCGTCCGGAGCGGAGGAGTCGGGCGTGCAGGCGCTGAGCAGCGGGAGCACCGCGAGACCGCCGATCACGACGCTGCGGCGCGAGAGCCCGGAGCGGGAGGGGACGGAACGGGGTGTCGAGGGCATGGCAGGCCTCTCCTCTCGGAGCCCGATCGGGGCTCTCTGGTGCGTGGCTGGTCCTCTCGACTATCGCAGGCCCGGCGGCGGCGAGCGCCGAGGAAGCCGTCCCGGGCGCGCCTCCGACGCCGTCCGGACAGGCAGAAGGGGAGCGGCGCCGCAGCTCCGCTCCCCTCCGAGTGGCTGGATCAGACCGTGCGGGGGGCCTTCGCGAGGTTGGCCTCGAGCTCCTCGCGGTTCTGCCGCACCACGTAGGCGGGGCGGTCGCGCTCGACGCGCCACGACTCGCTCAGCGGCGTGATCGCGACGGTGTCGAAGCCGATCCGGTCGTAGAGGTCGGTCACGAAGTGGATCGCCTCGGGGTAGTCGCTCGACGTCGCGAGGGCACGGCGGTCGGGCGTGCCGACCGGGGTGCCGTCGGTGGTGATGTCGGCGGCCATGATGTGGTTGAACGCCTTGACGACCTTCGACTCCGGGAGGTGCTGCTGGAGCATCTCGCTGGTCGTGGTCTCGCCCTTGTCGAGCGCCTCGATGCGGCCGTCGCGCTCGAAGTAGTAGTTGTTCGTGTCGAGGACGATCTTGCCGGCGAGCGGGGCGACCGGCACCTCCTCGAGGTTCTTCAGCGGCACCGTCACCACGGCTATCTCGGCGGCCTCGGCCGCCTCCTGTGCCGTGGCGGCGCGGGCCTTCGGGCCGAGCTCCGCGATGAGGTCGGCGAGGGTCTCGGGGCCGCGCGAGTTCGCGATGACCACCTCGTCCCCGAGGGCGATGACCGCCCGTGCGACCTGGCTGCCGATGTTGCCTGCTCCGATGATTCCGTACGTCGTCATGCTGAGGAGAACGCGGAGGGTGCCCAGGCATTCCGCTCTGCGGCGTTCTCCCACGCCGCACCCAGGTGGGCCCGTGCCTCCAGTAGCCTCGGTCCTCGGGCGCCGCTGCCCGAGAAGGAGTCCGTGATGCCGCAGTACGACCTCCCGCTCGACCTCCTCGAGCAGTACGCCCCCGAGATCGCCGAGCCCGCCGGGTTCGCCGAGTTCTGGCGCGACACGATCGCCGAGGCGAGGGCCGTCGCGACCGAGCCGCGCCTCGAGCGGGTCGACGCCGGCTTCGGACTGCTCGACACCTTCGACGTCACCTACTCCGGCTTCGGCGGCCACCCGATCCGCGCGTGGCTGATCCTCCCCCGCGGCGTCGAGGGGCCCCTCCCCGGGCTCGTGACCTACATCGGCTACGGAGGCGGCCGCGGGCAGCTCGCGGAGTGGACCGCGATGTCGGCCGCCGGCTACGCGCACCTGGTCATGGACACCCGCGGCCAGGGGTCCGGGCACCGCTCCGGAGCGACGCCCGACCCGGTGGGCAGCGGGCCGCACGTCTCCGGCTTCATGACGCAGGGCATCGAGTCGCCCGGGGAGCACTTCTACCGCCGCGTCTTCACCGACGCCGTCCGCGCGCTCGACGTGCTGCGCGCGCACCCCGCGGTCGACGCCTCCCGCGTGGCCGTCTCGGGCGGCAGCCAGGGAGGCGGGATCGCTCTCGCCGTCACCGGGATCCTGGGCCTGCTCGGCGAGTCGGAGTCGGCGCGCGCCGCGATCGTCGACGTGCCGTTCCTCTCCCACATCCCGCACGCCGTCCGGCTGGTCGACACGATGCCGTACGGCGAGATCGTGCAGTACCTGCACACCCACCGCGGCGCCGAGGCGCGCGTGTTCGACACCCTCTCGTACTTCGACGGCACCTCCTTCGCCCCCTACGCGCAGTCCCCCGCGCTGTTCTCAGTCGCGCTCCGCGACGACATCTGCCCGCCGTCCACCGTCTACGCCTCCTACAACCGCTACGCCGGACCCCGCGAGATCCGCGTCTACCCCTTCAACGGCCACGAGGGCGGCGAGGCGTTCCAGATCGGCGAGCACGTGCGCTTCCTGGGGCGCGAGCTGGCGTAGGAGGAGGAGCCGCCCGGTCGGCGGACGGGGGCGGTGCGCCCCGGCGCATCACCCGTTCCGACTCTCGATCATCGCGCTGCCGATGCGGTCCTCGAGGTCGGCCAGCTCGTCGAGGACGTCGCCGACCACCCAGACCCGCCGGGCGCCTCGACGGGCGTCGCATTGTGACGCCGTGCGTCGCGCTCGGTACCCGTTCGCTGCTCTTCTGGGCACTATCGACTCCATGACCCGCCAGATCCGCTTCAACGCCTTCGACATGAACTGCGTCGCCCATCAGTCCTCGGGCATGTGGCGCCACCCCCAGGACCAGTCCTGGCGCTACAAGGACCTCTCGTACTGGACCGACCTGGCGAAGCTGCTCGAGCGCGGCACGTTCGACGGTATCTTCATCGCCGACGTGCTCGGCACCTACGACGTCTACGGCGGCTCGAACGAGGCGGCGATCCGCCACGGCGCGCAGGTCCCCGTCAACGACCCGATCCTCCTCGTCTCGGCGATGGCCGCCGCGACCGAGCACCTCGGGTTCGGCATCACCGCGGGCACCGCCTACGAGCACCCGTACCCGTTCGCGCGGCGCATGTCGACGCTCGACCACCTGACGAAGGGCCGCGTCGGCTGGAACGTCGTCACCGGCTACCTCCCCAGCGCCGCCCGCAACATGGGCCACGAGGACCAGCTCGAGCACGACGACCGCTACGACGTCGCCGACGAGTACCTCGAGGTGCTCTACAAGCTGTGGGAGGGGTCGTGGGAGGACGACGCGGTCGTCCGCGACCGCGAGTCCGGCGTGTTCACCGACCCGGCGAAGGTGCACGAGATCGGGCACCGCGGCAAGAACTTCACCGTCCCCGGCATCCACCTCTCGGAGCCGTCAGTGCAGCGGACCCCCGTCATCTACCAGGCGGGAGCGTCGCCGCGCGGCATCCGCTTCGCGGCGGGCAACGCGGAGGCGATCTTCGTCGCGTCCTCGACGAAGGCCGGCCTGAAGGCGACCGTCTCGCGCATCCGCGACGCCCTCGAGGCGGCCGGCCGCGACCGCTACTCCGCGAAGATCTACACACTGCTGACGATCATCACCGCCGAGACCAGCGAGGCCGCGCACGAGAAGCACCGCGACTACCTCTCCTACGGGAGCGAGGAGGGGGCGCTGGTCTTCATGTCAGGCTGGATGGGCATCGACCTGTCGCAGTACGACCTCGACGAGCCGATCGGCAACGTGAAGAGCAACGCGATCCAGTCGGCCGTCGCCAACTTCCAGGAGGCGAACGAGGACGGCTCGGAGTGGAAGGTCCGCGACATCGCCAAGCTCAGCGTGATCGGCGGGCTCGGCCCGTTCGTCGTCGGCTCGCCCGCGGAGGTCGCCGACCACCTCCAGGAGTGGGTCGAGGAGACCGACGTGGACGGGTTCAACCTCGCCTACGCGATCACGCCCGGCACCTTCGAGGACGTGGTGGAGTTCATCGTGCCGGAGCTGCGCAGCCGCGGCGCGTACCCGGAGGAGTACGTCAAGGGCAGCCTCCGCCAGAAGCTGCACGGCCGCGGCGACCGGCTGCCGGAGGAGCACCTCGGCGCCGGCTTCCGCTACGCGCCGGCGGCGGTCTGACGACAGGGGGCGCCGGGCGGCCGGTGGGGGCGGGGGTCTCCATAGGCCGCTCCGCGGCCGCGCCGGACGCACGAGCACCCCGCCGCGATGCGCGACGGGGTGCTCGGGACGTGCGGAGGGGCTCAGCCCTCGAAGGTGGCGTCGAGCGTGATGTCGACTCCGGTGAGCGCCTTGCTGACGGGACAGGTCTCCTTGGCCTCGTCGGCGGCCTTGAGGAAGGCGGCCTCGTCGATGCCGGAGACCTCGCCGCTCACGATGAGCTTGATGCCGGTGAGCTTGAATCCGCCGGCCGAGTCCGGGCCGAGCGAGACGTCGGCGCGGACGTCGAGCGCCTCGACGGTGCCGCCGGCCTGGCCGAGGACGGCCGAGAACTGCATCGCGTAGCAGGCGGAGTGGGCGGCCGCGAGGAGCTCCTCGGGGCTGGTCGAGCCGTTGGCGTCGTCGGCGGCGCGCTTGGGGAACGAGACGTCGTAGGTGCCGATCTTCGAGCTCGAGAGCTCGACCTGGCCCTCGCCGGTCTCGAGCGAGCCGTTCCAGGCGGTGCGTGCGGTACGAGTGGGCATGAGTCCTCCTTGGGGGGCGGGGAGAACCGTAGAACGATCGTTCTCCCCTGATGCGCCGAGCCTAGGTGGAACGCGCGGCGTCCTGCAACCACCGGCCTCGGACCCTCGGCGAGATGCCAGTCCGGCGCGCCTCCGTCGGCGTGTCGCGTACGGGAGCGGCCTGTCGCGGAGGAGAGGACGGCCGCCAGGTCAGTGCACGAGCTTCAGGCCGACGACGCAGCCGACGATCCCGAGGACCAGCAGCGTACGCACGAGCGAGAAGCCCTCGCCGCCGAAGAACATGCCGTAGAGCACGGTCAGCGAAGCGCCGATCCCGACCCAGACCGCGTACGCGGTGCCGGTGGGCAGCTCGCGCATCGCGTAGGCGAGGCCGGCCATGCTCGCGACGACGCCGACTCCGAAGACGACCGACGGGCCGAGCCGCGTGAAGCCCTCCGACTTGCCGAGGGCGGTGGCCCACACGGCCTCGAGGACACCGGAGAGGATGAGGACGATCCAGGACATGACAGCTCCTACGAGTCAGTCTTGTCGCGTTCCGGGTACTGCTCCCTCGTCCGGTCGCCGTCATCGGCTCCGCACAGTCTGCCCGTGCGCGCTGGGCAGGCCCTGGGTAGCGCGCGGCGGGGGCGGAGCCGCCGCGACCGCGACTCCGCCCGCCGCCGTCAGCGCGGCTGAGTCGGGTTCGTCGGCACTCCGTGCGAGGGCGGATTGATCGGCGGACCGGACGTCGCCGGCGAGACCGGCGATCCGGACGACGAGCGGGACACCTCGGGCAGCGACTCCGGCACGCTGCCTGCCGGCTCCGCTCCCCCGCGCAGCTGCTCGAGACGCGAGTGCAGGATCGTCGTCACCGGCAGGCGGTGCCCGTGCGCCTCCTCGTAGGCGAGCAGCGCGCCGAGGCCGGCCTCGTCGAGCGGGCGGATGCGCTCCGCGAGCGTGCCGAGCGGGATGTCGTTCCAGTCGGGGAGCGGCAGCTCCTCGCGGGAGGGTGTGTCGGTCATTCGTGCTCCTTCCGTTCCCTCCATCCCACGCCTCGGACGGCCGTCCGCCCAGGGGCTTGACCGGTCGCGGGGCGAACGGGGCTCGGCCGAGGGAGGACGGTCGGATGGTGCAGCCGGCCCATCCCCCGCCGGATCAGGCGGTGCGGCGGGAGGAGCGGCGGGTCGCCAGGTGCACGAGGACTCCGACCACGAGGAGGATCCCCGCGTAGAGCCAGACGATCGGGTCCTGCTGGCTGAGGAGCAGCACGCACGAGGCGACGCCGAGCACGGGGATCGCCGTCCACACGCGGAAGTGGTCGTGCTCGACCTTGTCGCGCCGCAGCACGAGCACCGAGACGTTCGTGCTGATGAACACCAGCAGGAGGAGCAGCACCACGGTCTCGGCGAGGGTCGCCAGATCGCCGACCAGGGTCAGGAGGCATGCGGCCAGCGTGGTCACCGCGATGGCCACCCACGGCGTGCGGCGCTTCGGCAGCACCCGGCCGAGCACGTCCGGGAGGAGGCCGTCCTTCGCCATGCCGTAGGTGACGCGGCTCGCCATGATCATCGTCAGCAGCGCTCCGTTGGCGACCGCGACGAGCGCGATCAGGCTGAACAGCCACGCCGGCACCCCGGCTCCGCTCGCCGTCACGACGTCGAGCAGCGGGGCGGAGGACCCGGACAGCTCGTCGGCGGGCAGCGCGATCGAGCTCGCCAGGCCGACCAGGACGTACACCGCACCGGCCGTCAGCAGCGAGCCGAACAGCGCGCGCGGGTAGACGCGGCTGGGGTCGCGGATCTCCTCGGCGATGTTGGCCGAGGTCTCGAAGCCGACGAAGGAGTAGTACGCGATGATCGCCGCGCCGAGCACCGCCAGCGCCGGCGCCTGCTCGGAGCTGAGCTCGACCGTGCGGGCGAGGTCGCCGCCTCCGCCCGCCACCAGCAGCGCGACGCATCCGATCACGATCAGCAGGCCGCCGACCTCGATCACGGTCATCACCGTGTTGCTGAGCAGCGACTCCGCGACTCCCCGCGCGTTGAGGCACGCGACGAGGATCAGGAAGACGATGGCCGTCGGCACGGTCGGCACGTCGAGGAAGGTGCCGAGGTAGTCGCCGGCGAACGCGAGCGACAGACCGGCCGCGCTGGTCACTCCGGCCGCGAGCATGGCGAAGCCGACCAGGAACGAGACGATCGGGCGCTTGAACGCCCGCTGCGCGAACACCGCCGCGCCTCCCGCCTTCGGGTACTTCGTCACCAGCTCGGCGTAGGAGCCGGCGGTCAGCAGCGCGAGGCCGAGCGCGAGCAGGAGGGGCATCCAGACGGCACCGCCGACCTCCGCCGAGAGCGTGCCCATGAGGGCGTAGATGCCCGCGCCGAGGACGTCGCCGAGGATGAAGAAGTAGAGCAGCGGGCCGGTGATGCGGCGGCGCAGGGAGGTGCCGCCGGCCTCTCCGGTCGCGGGGGCGTCGCTCGTCGTGGCCATGTCGTCCTCTCGTCGCGCGCTCGGGAGCGAGCACGACGGGCCACGCTAGGGAGGAGAGGGCCGGGAGGTCGAGAAGGTTGACCGGGCGGGGTCGAGGGCGCTACACGCGCGGGACGGGGCGTCTGCGGAGCGGGCGCCTGCGGGGCGGGGCATCTGCGGAGCGGGCGCCTGCGGGGCGGGGCGTCTGCGGAGCGGGCGCCTGCCGCGGGCCGACCGCGTTCCCCGGTCAGGCACGGCATGCCGCGCCCCGCGTCGACCGTCAGCCGAGGACGACGTGCTCCCCGCCGCGCTGCTCGGCGATCTCCTCGCCGACCTCCTCCGCCTCCTGGCGCGACTCGTGGTGGCTCAGCGGGACCCGGGCGTGGGCGATGCGGTTGTGCCAGCCCTGCTCGTCGGAGTAGGTCTCGATGGGGAGGACGGTCGTGGTGCTCATGGTGCTCCTTCGTGGTGGTCCCTCCATGGCACCTCGCGCCCCCCGCCGCTCGGGAGAGGGTTGACGCGAGCCCGTGTCTCGAGCAGGACGGAGGCGTCTCGGCGGTCCAGCAGCGAGCGCCGGCGGCGCGGCGGGTCAGGGCGAGACCATGCCGCCGTTCACGTTGAGGGTCTCGCCGGCGACGAAGCTCGACTCGGCGGACGCCAGGAACACGTAGGCCGGGGCCTGCTCGGCAGGCTGCGCGGCACGGCCCATCGGCGACTCGCTCGAGCCGAAGTCGGGCAGGCTCTCGGGGTCGACGCCGCCGCTCACCTGCAGGGCGGTCCACGTCGGGCCGGGCGCCACGACGTTCACGCGGATGCCCTTCGCGGCGAGCTGCTGCGCGAGGCCCTTCGAGAGGTTGTTGATCGCGCCCTTCGTCATCGCGTAGTCGAGGCGGTCGGGGGCGGGCTTGTGCGCCTCCGCCGACGCCGTGTTGATGATCGTGGCGCCCGCGGGCAGGTGCGGGAGGGCCGCGCGGATGATCCGGAACGGAGCGAAGACGTTGACCGCGAAGGTCGCCTCGAACTGCTCGTCGGTGATGTCGAGCAGGTCCTCCTTCCAGATCTGCTTCCCGGCCACGTTGACCACCGCGTCGAGCCCGCCGAGGCCCTCGACCGCCTCCGCCACGAGCCGCGTGCAGTACTCGGCACTCGTGAGATCGCCGGGGATCGGCACGGCGGTGCGCCCCTCCGCGCGGATCAGCCCGATCACGTGCTGCGCGTCCTCCTCCTCGCTCGGGAGGTAGGCGAGGGCGACGTCGGCCCCCTCGCGGGCGAAGGCGATGGCCACGGCTGCGCCGATCCCGGAGTCGGCTCCCGTGATGAGCGCGCGGCGGCCCGCGAGCCTGCCGGTGCCGCGGTAGCTCTCCTCGCCGAGGTCGGGCACCGGGGTCATCCGCGACTGCAGCCCGGGCTCGGGCTGCTGCTGGACCGGCGGAGTCACGTCCGGGTACTGGGTGGCGGGGTTCGTGAACGTGTACTGGTCGGGCATGGCTCCTCCGTCCGCGGCACCCGGATCGGGCCGCTCCCCTCCATCCCAGGCGAGCCGCGCCTCCGGGGCCACCCCGTGCACGGGCGGGCGGCGCTGTGGTAGCCGGCGCCGCGGACCAGGAGCCGCCTCCGGTGAGGCCGCCCGTGCCGTGCCGTGCCGACCGCTGACGGTGCGTCTGGGCCTCGAGTGGCGGGACGTCAGCCGCACCAGGCAGGAGCAGGAGGTCGTCCGCCTCAGCAGCGGACCGGTGTCCTGTTGCGGACATGTCCACCCTCGGACACGGCCTGAGACCTACCTTTCGTTCATGATCGAATCCTCGAAGAAGTCCCGCCGGCGTGGACTGAAGAACGCCGGAATCGCCGTCGCCGTCGCCTTGGCGGTCGTCGCCGGCGGGAGCGCCGCAGCATCCGCTGCGACGACGACGTCGCCCGCCTACTACGGATGCCTGCAGCAGGGCCTCCTCTTCAAGGTCGGCACGACCTCGCCGACGTGCCCGAAGGGCGCCACCACGGCCAGCTGGAACCTGCAGGGACCGGTCGGCAAGACGGGGCCGGCGGGCGTTCCCGGAGCAGTGGGACAGGTCGGCAGGACCGGCGCCACGGGCGCGGTGGGCTCTACGGGTCCTGCCGGAGCAGTGGGGCCGATCGGTTCTCCGGGAGCGGACGGGGCGGACGGGGCGCCTGGTCCCGCCGGAGCGGACGGAGAGATCGGCGCGACGGGAGCGGACGGAGCCGCCGGCCTCCCCGGAGCAGACGGAGCCCCCGGCCTCCCCGGAGCAGACGGAGCCCCCGGCCTCCCCGGAGCAGACGGAGCCCCCGGGCTCCCCGGAGCAGACGGAGCCCCCGGGCCGATCGGAGAGATCGGAGCCACCGGAATGGACGGAGAGACCGGGCCCGCAGGGCCTCCCGGAGCGGATGGAGCGGCCGGACCCGCCGGACCCGCGGGCGGAGGCGCCACATACGCCACAGTCACCGCGACCAGGACTGGAATCTACGCGAACAACGTGCAGACACTCTCCGCCACCTGCACCGGCGCGACGCCGAATGTCATCGGAGGCGGTTTCTCCTGGACCGAGGTCGACGGCAGCAGCCCCTACAAGTCGGAGGTCTCCACGAGCGCTCCGGTCGGATCCGGTACATGGACCGTCACCGGGTCCGCCTACGCCGTCAACGGCACGCTGACCCTCAGCGTCTACGCACTCTGCGCGTCGTGACCACGGTCTGAGGCGCGGACTCCGGGGCCGTCGAGAGGGGGCGGCCCGACCCTCGGACGCGGCCGCCCCTCGCGATGCGCCCGGCCGACGCCGCCGTGCGCTCGCCTGGGCTCGGACGGAGACGACCGCGGCCGGGCGGTCGGGCCTCGCTGAGGTGACGGCGAGGCGGGCGGAGTGCGGCTCGCCCGTGCGGAGCAGGAGGAGCGAGGAACCCGGCTCGCCCGTGCGGGGCGGGTGGAGCACGGAGCCGTAGGAGTGTGTAGCGGCAGAGTGGACGGACCAGCCGCTGACCCGGACGGAGGAGCCTTCGACAGGGCGGTCGAGCCGGTCCGGACCCGAGGAGAGCGCCGACGACGACGACCCCGCGCGCCGACGCCGCGCGGGGTCGTCGTCGTCGGCGCTCTCCTCGGGTCCGGAC
>NZ_PSVZ01000059.1:0-1500 GCF_002932315.1 Rathayibacter sp. AY1C9 | reverse complement strand
CCCCGGCCCCGCCGATCCGCCCCCCCGCGCCCGAGAACCGCTTCGTGCTCTGGCTGCGAGGCCTCGACCTGCCCCGCCGTCCCGGCTGGATCGGCGGCGTCTGCGCGGGGATCGCCGACCGGCTCGGCATCGACCCGCTGATCGTGCGCGGGATCGTGCTCGTCGTCGCGGTGCTGGGCGGGCCCGCGCTCCTCCTCTACGCCGCGGCCTGGCTGCTGCTGCCCGACCAGGACGGCGCCCTGCCGGTGGAGCGGCTGCTCCGCGGCTCGCTCGACCGGGTGCACGCCGGGATCGGCGTCCTCGTGCTCGCCTCGATGCTGCCGGTGGCGCAGGGCTTCTGGTCGCTCGGCGGCGCGTACACCGGGGCGATGCCCTGGGCGCCCGCGACCGGGCGGACGCTGTGGTCGCTCGTGGTGCTCGGGCTGATCGTGGCCTTCGTGGTCTGGATCGTGCGGCGGAGCCGGCGATCGGACGACGCGGCCGCTCACCCGGCCCAGGGCTCCCCGTCCGCACACCCCTCCGCGACGCTCCCCTACCCCGCGCCCTCCGCTCCCGCCTACCCCGCACCCGACCCCGGGCTGCAGGACGAGCGCCCCTCGTCCCCCGAGGCCGTCGCCGAGTGGCGCGAGCGCCAGGAGGCCTGGCGGGCCGAGCGGGAGGCCTTCCGCGCCCAGCAGAGCGCGTCGGCCCGCGAGACGGCCCGCGCCCGGGCGGAGGAGGCGCGAGTCGCCGCCGCCGCCGTCACCGCCGCGCGCCTGGAGCGCCAGCGCCTCCGACGCGCCGCGAACCCCCGGCTGCGGGCGAGCCTCACGCTGCTCGCCCTGGGCGCCGCCGCCCTGGCCGGCGCACTGGTCTCGCTCACCGCCTCCGGACCGACGGCCCTCGTCGTCGGAGCCGCCTCGGCCGCGCTCGTGCTCGCCGTGGTGATCGTGCTCGCCGGCCTGTTCCGGAGGCGAGCGATCGCGCTGATCGCCCTCGCGACGGTCGCGCTGGTCACGGCCGCCTGCGCCGCCGTGCTGCCGACCGACCGCGAGCTGCTCCCCGTGCTCGGCACCTACGGCTTCTCGAGCGCCGCTCCCGGCCGCTACGCGACGCTCGCGGCGAGCGACCTGCGCGTCACGGTCGCACCCGGCTACGAGACCTCCGGCGAGCCGCTGGACCTGTGGATCGGCTACGGGCACGTGTCCGTCGCCACGATGGAGGGAACGGCGGTCCGCCTGGAGGCGACCACGGAGGACACCGAGCTCCTCGTGCTGGACGCCGACGGAGGCGCGATCGACGCGCCCCGCGAGGTCCGCACCGCCGACGGCCGTCAGCTGTGGACGCAGACCTTCGGCGATCCCGAGGCCGAGCCGTTCGTGGTCCGCATCGCCCAGGAGGGCGGGTCGATCCGCGTCCAGGACTCCACACCGGGCGCCGACTCCGGCACCACCGCGCCGGACGCCGACGCCACCCCGACACCCTCCACAAGGCGCAGGCCGGCGGCTGGCGGCACGACCG
>NZ_PSVZ01000013.1:0-92822 GCF_002932315.1 Rathayibacter sp. AY1C9 | reverse complement strand
CCTCCCGAACCGAAGGAAGACCCGCCCCCGTGAGCATCGAGATCAACAACGAGTCGAGCGTCCCCGTCGACGAGGCCGCCCTGCTGCGCCTCGCCGGCTACGCGCTCGACTCGCTCCACGTCCACCCCGACGCCGAGCTCGCGATCGTGCTGGTCGACGAGGGCGCGATGGAGCAGCTGCACGTGCAGTGGATGGACGAGCCGGGGCCGACCGACGTGCTCAGCTTCCCGATGGACGAGCTGCGTCCCGGGACCGAGGACGAGCAGACCCCCGCGGGGCTCCTCGGCGACATCGTGCTCTGCCCGCAGGTCGCGCAGTCCCAGGCCGAGTCGGCCGGCCACTCCGTGCTCGACGAGCTGCAGCTGCTGACCGCCCACGGGCTCCTGCACCTGCTCGGCTTCGATCACGCCGAGCCGGAGGAGGAGCGCGAGATGTTCGGCATCCAGCGCGACATCCTGGTCGGCTTCCACATCAGCGAGCGACGCCGCTAGAGCGCGCCGTGCCCACTCTCCAGCTCCTCATCGCCGCCCTCGCGCTCGTCGCCGTCGGCGGCTGGTTCGCCGCGACCGACGCCGCCCTCGGCGTCCTCTCGCGCAGCGACCTGCTCGACATGGCCCAGCACTCCCGCAGCGCCCGCGCTCTCCGCGCGATCGCGGGCGACATGAGCGCCCACGTCAACGTCGTCAACTTCTCGCGGATCGCGGCCGAGACGACGGCCGCGGTGTTCGTCACCACGGTGCTGGTCGTCGAGGTCCCGCAGCTCTGGCTCGCGCTCCTGCTGGCGGTCCTGATCATGGCGGCGGTCTCGTTCGTCCTGGTCGGCTCCAGCCCGCGCAGCGTCGGGCGCGCGAACGCGCGTGCGGTCCTGTCCACCAGCGCCTCGCTCGTGCACGTGCTCCGGCTCGCGCTGGGTCCGGTCGCGCACGGGCTCGTGGCTCTCGGCAACCGGGTGACGCCGGGGACCGGGCGCTCGGCGGGGTTCTCCTCCGAGGAGCAGCTGCTCAGCATGGTCGACGAGGCGACCGAGCAGGACGTGCTCGAGCAGGACGACCGCGAGCTGATCCACTCGATCTTCGAGTTCAACGACACCTTCGTCCGCGAGGTGATGGTGCCCCGCACCGACATGGTGACGATCGAGGCGACCTCCTCCGTCGGCGCCGGCATGGGGCTCCTGCTGAGCCGCGGCATCTCCCGGCTCCCCGTCATCGGCGACGGCGTCGACGACGTCCTCGGCGTGCTCTACCTGCGCGACGTGGCCCGGCACACCTACGAGCGGCCGGACGACGACGACACGGTCGCCGATCTCGCGCGCCCGGCGCTGTTCGTGCCCGAGTCGAAGAAGGCCGACGAGCTGCTCCGCCAGATGCAGCTCGAGTCCAACCACCTCGCGATGGTGGTCGACGAGTACGGCGGCATCGCGGGCCTGGTGACGCTCGAGGACCTGATCGAGGAGCTCGTCGGCGACATCTCCGACGAGTACGACCGCGAGGTCGACCTCTTCGAGGAGACGGCGCCCGGGGTCTACCGCGTCTCGGCGCGCCTGCCGGTGGACGAGCTCGGCGAGCTGTTCGAGCTCGACCTCGAGGACGACGACGTCGACTCGGTCGGCGGACTGCTGACCAAGGCCTACGGGCGCCTCCCCGAGCGCGGCGCGACGGCGCGGATCGGCGGAGTGCTGCTCGAGGCCGAGCAGGCGGACCCGCGCCGTGGGACCATCTCCACGGTGATCGTCCGCCGCGATCCCGATCTGGACACCGCCGGCGAGCCCGGCACCGGCCCCGTCGCGATCATCGCGGACGGCGGCACCACCACCCCCAGCCCGAGCACGGCTCCCACCCGCGGAGCCACGGGCGATCAGCACGAGGACGCACGATGACCGACACCACTCCCGCCGCCGCTCCCTACCGGGCGGGCTTCGTGTCCTTCGTCGGCCGCCCGAACGTGGGCAAGTCGACGCTCACGAACGCCCTCGTCGGCGAGAAGATCGCCATCACGAGCTCGAAGCCACAGACCACGCGGCGCGCTATCCGCGGCGTGGTGCACCGCACCGACGGCCAGCTGATCGTCGTCGACACCCCCGGCATCCACCGGCCGCGCACGCTCCTCGGCGAGCGGCTGAACTCGCTCGTCACCTCGACCCTCGGCGACGTCGACGTCATCGGGATGCTGTTCCCCGCGGACGAGCCGATCGGCCCGGGAGACCGCTTCATCAACGAGCAGCTCGACTCCTTCCCGCGCGCTCGGAAGGTCGCTATCGTCTCGAAGGTCGACCTCTCCTCGAAGAAGTCCGTGGCGAAGCAGCTGCTCGCCGTCTCGGAGCTGCGCGAGTGGGACACGATCGTGCCGATCTCGGCCGTGACCGAGGAGCAGCTGGACGTCCTGGCCGTCGAGCTCCTGCGCCTGATGCCCGTCTCGCCCGCCCTCTACCCGGAGGAGGCGGTGACCGACGAGGACCTGTCCTCGCGGATCGCCGAGTTCATCCGCGAGGCCGCCCTCGAGGGCGTCTCGGACGAGCTGCCGCACTCCCTCGCCGTGACGCTCGACGACATGGTCGAGCGCGAGGACGGCTCGCTGATCGACATCTACGCCAACGTCTTCGTGGAGCGCGACAGCCAGAAGGGCATCATCATCGGCAAGGGCGGCCAGCGCCTGCGCGAGGTGGGAGCCGTCTCCCGCGAGCAGATCGAGCGCCTGCTGGGCCGCCGCGTGTTCCTCTCCATCCGGGTGAAGGTCGCCAAGGAGTGGCAGCGCGACCCGAAGCTGCTGGGGCGCCTGGGCTTCTGACGCCGGAGGACGACCGCGGTCACCCTCCAGGACGACGCCCCCGGGCGCGCGGACCCGTAGCGTGGTCCTCATGCGCGCCCTCCTCGACCGACCGGCGGCCCTGCCGATCGCCGGGGCGCTGCTCGCCGCCCTCCACCTGCTGCTCGGGCTCACCGGGGCCACTCCGACCGAGCGGATCGCCGGCGGCCTCGTGCTCGCGCTGGCCCTCGCCGTCGCGGGATTCCTTCCCGCGCTCGCCCCCTCGCTCGTCGCGGTCGGCGCGCTCGCCGACGGAGGCGTCCTGCTCGGCGGCGTCCCCGTCGACGGGGTCCTCGTCGGCCTGGTCGTCCTCTGGCAGACGACCCGCCGGGTGGGCCCCTGGACCCGTGCCCTGGCGCTCGCGGGCGGCCTGATCCTCGCCGGGATCGGCGGCGTCACCGTCGCGCTCGGCCTCTCCGGCCCGCTCGATCCGTCCGGGCTCCCGGCGCGCGTGGAGTTCGTGGTCCTCGCCCTGGTCGCCCTCGCGGTCGCCTCCGTGCTCGGTGCGGCGAAGGTCCTCGTGTACCTCAACGCGCTGCGGGCGCCGGTCCTCGCGAGCGATCGGATCGACGCGCTGCTGAACCGGGTCGCCGGGCCGCAGGACCCCTTCGCGGTGGGGGTCGCCGGTGGTCAGGCGCTGGTGCTCCTCCTCGTCGCCGGCCTCCCGTTCGCCGGGGTGGAGGGCGCGATGCAGCTGCTGGTCGCGGGCGTGCTCGCGGTCGCGCTGGTGCTGCACCGGCGGTCCCCGGTCCTCGCCCTCTCGATCGCCTGGGCCGGTGCCGCCCTGCAGATGAGCGCGAGCCTCGCTCCCGGACCCGCGGATCTGGCCATCCTGGCCGTCCTCTTCGGCGCCGGCGCGTCGGAGTCGCGGCGGATGCGGATCGCGGGAGCGGTGTCGGCCGTCCTCGGCGCCGTGATCGCCGTCGTCTACCTCGTCCTCGTCTTCGACCTCGTCGCGAGCGCCTACGACGGCCTCCTGTCGGCCGGAGCCACCTTCGGCGGGATCCTCGCGACGCTCGGCCTCTCCTGGACCATAGGACTGCTCTCCCGCTCGGTCCGCCGGGCGCGTGAGGGCCAGACCCTGCGCGCGCAGGCCGAGCAGGAGCGCGCCCGGGCGCAGCGCGAGCTCGACACCGTGGAGGAGCGCAACCGGATCGCCCGCGACATGCACGACGTCGTCGCCCACTCCCTCGCCGTCGTGATCGCGCAGGCGGACGGCGCGCGCTACCTCGGCGCCACCAGCCCCGAGCAGACCGACGCCGCGCTGCTGACCATCTCCTCCGTCGCCCGGGACGCCCTCGGCGACGTGCGCGTGCTCCTCGCCCAGCTGCGGCACTCGCAGAGCGACGGCCCGCAGCCCGGCGCCCGCGACCTGCCGGCCCTCCTCGACAGCGTGGGCGGAGCCGGAGCCCCCGTCCGCGCCGAGCTCGCCGTCGACCTGGAGGCGGTGCCGCGCGCCGTCGGTCTGGCCCTGTACCGGATCGCCCAGGAGGCGACCACGAACGCTCTCCGCCACGGCCGCCCGGGCTCGCCGCTCGACATCGCCCTGCGCCAGGACGGCGGCGAGCTCGCCCTGACCGTGCGCAACGCCCGGTGCGCCGACGTCGAGCGCGACTCCCTGCCGGGCGATGGCCACGGACTGGTCGGCATGCGCGAGCGCGCCGCGCTCGTCGGGGGAGTGCTCGCCGCCGGCCCGGTCGGGGACGACTTCGTCGTCGACGCGCGCCTGCCCTCCTCCCCGTCCCTCGCCCGCACCGCCCCACCCCTCGCCTCCGGAGGCAGCCCCGCATGACCGACACCATCCGCCTCGTCCTCGTCGACGACCAGGCCCTCTTCCGCGCCGGCATCCGCATGCTGCTCGGCTCGCAGCCCGACCTCGAGGTGGTCGGCGAGGCGTCGGACGGAGCGGAGGGCGCGGAGCTGGTCGCGCGGCTGGCCCCCGACGTCGTGCTGATGGACATCCGGATGCCGGGCGTCGACGGGATCGAGTCGACCCGGCGGATCCTCGCGGACGCGCAGGAGCGGCGGGTCGAGCCTCCGCGCATCCTCGTGCTGACCACCTTCGACCTCGACGAGGCCGCCGCGCGCGCCATCCGGGCGGGCGCGAGCGGCTTCCTCCTGAAGGACACGGAGCCCGGCTTCCTCCTCGCCTCCGTCCGCACCGTGCACGCGGGGACCGCCGTGGTCGCCGCCTCCGCGACCCGCGAGCTCTTCGAGCACTTCGGAGCGGCGGGCAGCGGACGCGAGACCCCGCCCGCCTTCGCGACCCTCACCGACCGCGAGCGCGAGATCTTCCACCTGGCCGCGCGGGGGATGAGCAACACCGAGATCGCGCGCGCCGAGTTCCTGAGCGAGGCGACGGTGAAGACGCACATCAGCCGCACCCTCGGCAAGCTCGGCCTGCGCGACCGCGTGCAGCTGGTGGTCTACGCCTACGAGAACGGCCTGGTCTCCTAGAGCGGGACGCCGGGGTGACGCGCCGCGGGGGCGGTGCTACCCTGACCGGGTGCGCTTCGGACAGCTCCTCCTTCTCCGCCGCGACGAGATCTGATCCTCAGGCCATCCTCGTCGCGGAGTCCGTCGTCGGCTGAACCATCCCTCGCCCGCGAGGTCGATCCGCATCCGGATCCCCGCGAGACCGCCCGACCGGCACCGCCCACCAGCGGAGCCGCACGCGAGCGGGATCGGTCACGAGCGAGAACAGACACGTGCGCACCACTGCGCCGGGAGAGCACCTCATGCTGAACAACCAGAAGCCGTCGCCCATGCCGATCGGCAAGTACCGTCCCTTCCACGAGCTGATCGCCGTGGACCTGCCCGACCGCACCTGGCCGTCGAAGCGCATCACGACCGCGCCCCGCTGGTGCGCCGTGGACCTCCGCGACGGCAACCAGGCGCTCATCGACCCGATGAGCCCCGAGCGCAAGCGCATCATGTTCGATCTGCTGGTCCGGATGGGCTACAAGGAGATCGAGGTCGGGTTCCCGAGCGCGAGCCAGACCGACTTCGACTTCGTGCGCAGCCTCATCGAGGAGGGCGCGATCCCCGAGGACGTCACCATCCAGGTGCTGACCCAGGCCCGCGACCACCTGATCGAGCGCACCTACGAGTCGATCCGCGGCGCGCGCCAGGCGATCGTGCACCTCTACAACTCCACGAGCGTGCTGCAGCGCGAGGTCGTGTTCCGCAAGGACCGTCAGGGCATCATCGACATCGCGCTGGCCGGCGCCCGCAAGTGCCGCGAGATGGAGTCGACCGTCCCCGGCACGGCCGTCTACTACGAGTACTCGCCCGAGAGCTACACCGGCACCGAGCTCGACTTCGCCCGCGAGATCTGCGACCGGGTCGTCGAGGTCTTCGAGCCGACTCCCGAGCGCAAGGTCATCCTGAACCTGCCCGCCACCGTCGAGATGGCCACCCCGAACGTCTACGCCGACTCGATCGAGTGGATGAGCCGCAACCTCGCGCAGCGCGAGAACATCGTGCTGTCGCTGCACCCCCACAACGACCGCGGCACGGCCGTGGCGGCGGCCGAGCTGGGCTACCTGGCCGGTGCCGACCGGATCGAGGGCTGCCTCTTCGGCAACGGCGAGCGCACCGGCAACGTCGATCTGGTCGCGCTGGGCGTGAACCTGTTCACCCAGGGGATCGACCCGCAGATCGACTTCAGCGACATGGACGGCATCAAGCGCACCGCCGAGTACTGCAACCAGCTGCCCGTGCCCGAGCGCAGCCCCTGGGCGGGAGACCTGGTCTTCACCGCCTTCAGCGGCTCGCACCAGGACGCCATCAAGAAGGGCTTCGAGGCGATGCAGGCCGAGGCCGAGCGGACCGGCCGCAGCGTCGACGAGCTCACCTGGGCCGTGCCCTACCTGCCGGTCGACCCGAAGGACCTGGGCCGCTCCTACGAGGCGGTCATCCGCGTCAACTCGCAGTCCGGCAAGGGCGGAGTCGCGTACCTGCTGAAGACGGACCACGCGCTCGACCTGCCGCGCCGGCTGCAGATCGAGTTCTCGGGCGTCGTGCAGGCCAAGACCGACGCCGAGGGCGGCGAGGTCACGAGCGAGCAGATCTGGACGGTGTTCCAGGACGAGTACCTGCCCGCGCCCGCCGAGCGCGCCGACGAGAAGTGGGGCCGCTTCGAGCTGCTGCGCACGAACACGTCGAGCGATCTGGGCGGCAGCATCGCGCTGGACGCGGTCCTCCGGGTGGGCGACGAGCGCGTGTCGGCCAGCTCGCGGGGCAACGGCCCGATCAACGCCTTCGAGGCCGTGCTGGAGCAGCAGGGCGTCGAGGTCCGGGTCCTCGACTACGTCGAGCACGCGCTCAGCGCCGGCGGCGACGCGCTGGCCGCCTCGTACGTCGAGTGCACGGTGAACGGCCGCACCCTGTGGGGCGTGGGCGTGGACGCCGACATCTCGACCGCCTCCCTCAAGGCCATCGTCTCGGCCGTCAACCGCGCCCTGCGCGAGGAGGTCCCGGTCCGCGAGCTGGCCGGCGCCTCCGCCTGATCGGGCCCGATCCCCGCCGTGGGAGCCGTGATGCGTCGCGGCTCCCCCGGCGTTCCCGTGCGCGGACCGCGCGGGACTCCGCTCCCTGCGTCCGGGTCGGCCGCCGCTAGGTCCGGCGGCGCCAGCGCAGGCGCGGCACCCCGCTGAGCGCGCGCTGCTCGGGCAGGCTCCAGCCGTAGCGGACCGCGAGCAGGCGGATGACCGTGGTCACGCCCACCGCGAGCGGCGCGGCGAAGTCGATCGTCACTCCGAAGCGCAGCGCGAGGACCAGGACGCCGGTGCCCACCGAGGCGGCGACCGCGTAGAGCGAGCCGACGTGCATCAGCGCGATCGGCCGGTTCAGCAGGATGTCGCGGACGACGGATCCGCCGACGGCCGAGACGGTGCCGACGAACACGGCCGGCACCTCCGGCACGCCGAGCGACAGGGCTTTCGTGGTGCCGATCGCGCCGAAGAGCCCGAGGGTCAGCGCGTCGAGGGCGGTGATCGTCCCGTCGACCCGGTTCAGCAGGTGCTGGAGCAGCATCCCGAGCAGGGAGGCGGTCACCGCGACGATCAGGTACGCGTCGGTGTGCAGGGCCACCAGGGGCGTCTGGAGCAGCAGATCGCGGAGCACGCCGCCGCCGAGGCCGGTGGCCGTGCCGATGATCGTGACGCCGAGCAGGTCGATCCGGCGGTCGCGGAACTCGCCCGCGAACATCGCGCCCTGGAGGCAGCCGATGGCGATCGCGAGCAGGTCGGCCCAGGCCGGGATCTCGAAGAGGGAGGCTGCCACCCGGACATCGTTCCACGGCGCGGGCCCTGCTCCGGCCGGGCTGCCAGCCGGGTGTCGGGGGTCGGGGGGATAATCGGAGGATGCCCACCTATCGCGACGAAGCCGTGGTGCTCCGCACGCACAAGCTGGGCGAGGCCGACCGCATCGTGACGCTGCTCTCGCGCAGCCACGGCAAGATCCGCGCGGTGGCGAAGGGCGTTCGCAAGACCGGCTCCAAGTTCGGCTCGCGGCTCGAGCCGTTCATGGTCGCCGACCTCCAGCTCTACGAGGGCCGGAGCCTCGACATCGTCACGCAGGCCGAGTCGCTCGGCGCCTACGGTGCGCTGATCGCCGCCGACTACGACAGCTACACGGCGGCGAGCGCGATGGTCGAGACGGCGGACCGCCTCACCGACGCGGACGCCTCCCTGCAGCAGTACCTGCTGCTCGTCGGGGCCCTGCGCTCGCTCTCGAAGCACGAGCACGAGCCGGTGCTGACGCTCGACTCCTACCTCCTGCGGGCGCTCTCGATCGCGGGCTGGGCGCCCAGCTTCGAGGACTGCGCGCGCTGCGGCGCTCCCGGGCCCCACGGCGCGGTCGTGGTGCAGCTCGGAGGCGTCGTCTGCGCCGACTGCACGCCGCCCGGCGCACCGCGGGTCGCTCCGGAGGTCGTGGTCCTGCTGGGCGCACTGCTCACGGGAGACTGGGCCCACGCCGAGACCACCGAGCCGACCACGCGGTCGCGGGCGAGCGGAGTGGTCGCCGCCTACACGCAGTTCCACCTCGAACGCGGTCTGAGATCCCTGGAGCACGTCACCCGATGAAGCCCTTCACCCACAAGGACGCCGAGCCGTACCGCCCTCTCGACTGGACCGGGATCCACCCGCCCGCGATCCCGCGGAAGGCCGTTCCGGGGCACGTCGCCATCGTGATGGACGGGAACGGCCGCTGGGCGAACTCCCGCGGCCTGACGAGGATCGAGGGGCACAAGCGCGGCGAGACGGCGCTGCTGGACGTCGTGGCCGGAGCGATCCAGATCGGCGTGAAGCACCTCAGCGTCTACGCGTTCTCGACCGAGAACTGGAAGCGCTCGCCCGAGGAGGTGCGCTTCCTGATGGGCTTCAACCGCGATGTGCTGCACCGCCGCCGCGATCAGCTCAACGAGTGGGGCGTGCGCATCCGCTGGGCCGGCCGGAAGCCGCGCCTGTGGGCGTCGGTGATCAACGAGCTGCAGTTCGCCGAGCGGATGACCGCGGACAACGACGTGCTGACGCTCACCATGTGCGTCAACTACGGCGGGCGCACCGAGATCGCCGACGCGGTGCAGCGGCTCGCCGCCGAGGTCCAGGCGGGGCGGCTCAAGCCCTCCGGCATCTCCGAGAAGACGATCGCCAAGGCGCTCTACGTGCCCGAGATGCCGGACGTCGACCTCTTCGTGCGCTCCTCCGGCGAGCAGCGCACCAGCAACTTCCTGCTCTGGCAGAGCGCCTACGCCGAGATGGTGTTCCTCGACCGGCTCTGGCCGGACTTCACGCGGACCGACCTCTGGGACGCGATCGAGCACTACTCCGGCCGCTCCCGCCGCTTCGGCGGCGCGGTCGACGTGCCGGGGGCCTCCTCGTGATCCGGGTCGGAATCGTCGGCTTCGGGCTCGCGGGCAGCGTCTTCCACGGTCCGTTCCTCGCGGCGGATCCCGCTTTCGAGGTCGTCGCCGTCTCCACCCGCGACGCCGGTCGGAGGGCCGCGGCCTCCGCCGCGCATCCCGAGGCCCGGATCGTGCCCGACCTCGACGCGGTGCTCGCCGAGCGGCCGGAGCTGGTCGTGCTCGCCTCGCCGCCGTCGGTGCACCGGGAGCAGGCCGTCCGAGTGCTCGAGGCCGGAGTCGCCGTCGTGATCGACAAGCCCTTCGCACCGAGCGCGGCCGACGCGGACGCGATCATCGCCGCCTCCGAGCGGAGCGGTGCGCCCGTCTTCGTCTTCCAGAACCGGCGCTGGGACGCCGATCTGCTCACCCTCCGCCGCCTCCTGGGCGAAGGGGTCCTCGGCGAGGTCCTCCGCTTCGAGTCGACCTTCGAGCGCTGGAGCGCGCCGAAGACGGGCCGGTGGCAGAGCGAGACGGGTCCGGCCGAGGGTGGCGGGATCCTCTTCGATCTCGGCAGCCACCTGGTCGACCAGGCGCTGCTGCTGTTCGGCCCGGCGGTCGTCACGGCGGCCGAGACCCGGACCGTCCACGAGGGCTCCGCGAGCGAGGACGACGCGTTCGTCTCGCTCCTGCATCACAGCGGCGTCCGCTCCCACCTCACCATGAGCCGCGTCGCCCGGGCGACCGGCCCCCGCTTCCGCGTGCTCGGCACCCGCGCCGCCTTCAGCGTCGACGGTCTCGATCCGCAGGAGACCGCGCTCCGCACCGGCGGCGCCCGACCGGACGACGACGGCTTCGGCGAGGTCGCGCCGGAGGGATGGGGCGTCCTCGTCGACGACTCCGGCGCACACCCCGTGCCGAGTGAGCGGGGACGATACGCCGCGTTCCTCGAGCAGGTCGCGCTGTCCCTCCAGGACGGCGCTCCCTCGCCGGTCGACGTCCGCGAGGCCCGCGAGGTCGTCGCCGTGCTCGAGCAGGCGCACGCCCTCGCCGCCCGCTGACCGGGCCCGCCGCCGGCGCGCCCGGTCGCTCCCCGGTCTTGGCGATCCGGCTCCGGAGCGTCATCCTCGAGAGGTGAGCACCGCACTGCCGAACTCCGCCGACCTGCGCGCGCGCTTCGCCGGTGCCCGCGGCTACCACAACGCCTGCACCCTCGGCCTGCCGCCGCGGCAGACCGTCGAGGCGCTGCGGGCGGACCTCGACGGCTGGTCGTCCGGGGAGAGCACGGCCGCCGCCTACGGCGCTGTCGCCGAGCGCGCGCGTGCCTCGTTCGCCGCGATCGCCGGCGTCCCGGTCGACCGTGTCGCGATCGGCTCGCAGACCTCCGCCATGGCCGCCGTGCTCGCCGCCTCGCTGCCCGACGGGGCCCGCGTGCTCTGCGTGGACGGCGACTTCTCCTCCATCGTGTTCCCCTTCCTCGCCCAGGCGCACCGCGGAGTGACCGTGCGCTCCGTCGCGCTCGAGGCGCTGTCCGACTCCGTCGAGGACGGGGACGACCTCGTCGTCTTCTCCGCCGTGCAGTCCAGCAGCGGAGCGCTCGCCGATCTCGACTCCGTCCTCGAGGCGGCCGCGCGCCACCGAGTGCGGACCGCGTGCGACCTGACGCAGGCGGCCGGCGTCCTGCCGGTCGACGCCTCCCGCTTCGACGCGACCCTCACCCACGCCTACAAATGGCTGTGCTCGCCGCGCGGAGTGGCGTTCCTCACCGTCTCGCCCGCCTACGCGGCCGAGCTCGTCCCCGTGCAGGCGGGCTGGTACTCGGGGGAGGACGTGTGGTCGTCCTGCTACGGACCGGCCATGCACCTGGCCGAGAACGCCCGCCGCTTCGACGTCTCGCCGGCCTGGCAGGCGTTCGCCGGCGCCGAGGCGTCGCTCGCTCTGTTCCGCTCGCTCGACCTCGACGCGGTCTGGGCGCACGCCTCCGGCCTCGGCGACCTGCTGTGCGAGCGGCTTGACCGGGAGCCTCAGCACCGGGCGCTCGTGTCCTGGCCGGACGAGGGGGGAGCGGACCTGGAGCTGCTGCAGGCCGCGGGTCTGCGCGTCTCGGGCCGCGGCGGCCGGCTCCGCATCGCCTTCCACCTCTGGAACGACGAGTCCGACGTGGACGAGCTCGTCCGCGTGCTGCGGGAATAGCGGGGCGCCCCCTCCGTTGTCCTGGGGGGTGAGTGCTGAGCCGAGCCCCCTGTCCGTCGACGTCTGGTCCGACATCGCCTGCCCCTGGTGCTACATCGGGAAGCGCCGGTTCGAGCGCGGGCTCGAGGCCTTCCGCGCCGCGCACCCCGAGGCTCCGGAGGTCGTCGTGGAGTACCGCAGCTTCGAGCTCTCGCCGGACACGCCGGAGGACTACCGCGGGGGAGAGGCGGCGTTCCTCGCCGAGCACAAGGGGATCCCGGAGGCGCAGGCGCAGCAGATGCTCGACTCCGTCACGGCGATCGCGGCGGGCGTCGGCCTCGACTACCACTTCGAGTCGGTGCGCCACGTCAAGACGGTCACCGCCCACCAGGCGCTCCACCACGCCAAGGAGAACGGACTGCAGCTCGAGCTCGTCGAGCGTCTCCTGAGCGCGTACTTCGTCGAGGGCCGCGACCTGGCCGATCCGGAGGTGCTCGCCTCGCTCGCCGGCGAGGTCGGGCTCGACCCGGCGGAGACGCGCCGCGCTCTCGAGGACCGGCGCTACCTCGGGCGGGTGCAGTCCGACATCGCGCAGGCCCGCGAGTACGGGATCTCGGGGGTGCCGTTCTTCGTCCTCGACGGGCGCTTCGGCGTCTCCGGCGCCCAGGAGCCGGCGGCGTTCACCGAGGTCCTCGAGCACATGCTGGAGCAGCGGGCGGCCGTCGCGTGAGCGGGCCGTTCGAGATGCTCGGCGACTCCGGCGGGCCGCTGTGCGAGGACGGCGTCTGCGCCGTGCCGCAGGCCGCGGAAGCGCAGGCCGAGGTGCCGCCGATCAGCGCGGAGGCTCCTCCACGGTGATGTCGGCCACGGTCGCGCCGTAGGCGGCCACGAGGGCGTCCGCGTCGACGAAGGCGCTGCGCCCGTCGGCGCCGGCTCCCATCGCGACGCGGCGGCCGAGGATCCGCTCGTCGGCGTAGACCGGCCAGGCCGTCGTGGAGCCGATCGGGGTGATGGTGCCGCGCCGGTAGCCGGTCGCCTCGAGGGCGGCCGTCTCGTCCGGGAGGCGGAGCTTGTTCACTCCGACCACCGCGCGCAGCTTCGGCCACGCGATCTGCCGCCCGCCGGGGACGAGGGCGAACAGGTAGCCGCCGTCGTGGCGCTTCACTACGAGCGACTTCACGATGTCGCCGGGCTCGATGCCCAGCAGCGCGGCCGCCTCGTGCAGGCTGCCGGCAGCGGGCCTCTCCACGATCTCGACCGCCAGGCCGCGGGCGGACGCGTCCGCCTCCAGCCGCTGCGAACCGTCCTCCACAGGTGTGCTCCCGTTCATCTCTCCACCTCTCAGCTCGTCACTCCGCCTTCCCCAACACAGGATCTGGGAGAATCGATACCGATGTCCTCCACTCTCACGGCCGCCCCGCCCGCGCGCACCGCGCCGGCGCTCCGGATCGGCCCCCTCGAACTCGACGCGCCGGTGGTGCTCGCCCCCATGGCGGGCATCACCAACACGGCGTTCCGCCGCCTCTGCCGCGAGTTCGGCAACGGCCTCTACGTGAGCGAGATGATCACCTCCCGCGCGCTCGTCGAGCGCACGCCGGAGTCGATGCGCCTCATCCGCCACCACCCCAGCGAGTCGGTGCGCTCGATCCAGCTCTACGGAGTGGACCCGGTCACGGTCGCCGAAGCGGTCACCATGCTCGTCGCCGAGGACCGGGCCGACCACATCGACCTCAACTTCGGCTGCCCCGTGCCCAAGGTCACCCGGAAGGGCGGGGGAGCGGCCCTGCCGTGGAAGCTCCCGCTGTTCCGGCAGATCGTCGAGGGCGCCGTGAAGGCCGCCGGCGACGTCCCGCTCACCGTCAAGATGCGCAAGGGCATCGACCCGGACCACCTCACCTACCTCGAGGCCGCCCGTGCCGCCGAGGGCGCCGGGGTCGCGTCGATCGCGCTGCACGCGCGCACCGCCTCCGAGTTCTACAGCGGGCACGCCGACTGGTCGGCGATCGCCACGCTCAAGGAGACGGTCACGAGCGTGCCCGTGCTGGGCAACGGCGACATCTGGTCGGCCGAGGACGCGCTGCGGATGATGGCCGAGACGGGCTGCGACGGAGTCGTCGTCGGTCGCGGCTGCCTCGGGCGCCCCTGGCTCTTCGGCGACCTCGCCGCCGCGTTCGCCGGCTCCGACGAGCGGTTCCGCCCTTCGCTCGGACAGGTCGCCGAGGCGTTCCGCCGCCACGCGGAGCTGCTCGTCGACTTCTTCGAGAGCGAGGAGCGCGGCTGCCGCGACATCCGCAAGCACGTCGCCTGGTACTTCAAGGGCTACGCCGTCGGCGGCGACCTCCGCGCTCGCCTGGCCACCGTCGAGTCGCTCGCGCAGCTCGACGAGCTCCTGGCGACGCTCGACTGGACGCAGCCCTATCCGGGCGAGGCGGCCGAGGGGCAGCGGGGCCGCGCCGGCTCGCCCAAGGTCCCCTCCCTCCCGGACCGCTGGCTCGAGTCCCGCGAGCTCGACGCCGGGCAGCGCGACGCGGTCTCGGCCGCCGAGATCCACAACAGCGGTGGATGACCGCGCGCTCTGGGGGTACTCGCTCGTCGACACCGAGCGATTCCTGCCGGAGGACCACTCGACCCGCCGCTCCGACTTCGCCCGCGACCGCGCCCGGCTCTTCCACTCCAGCGCGCTCCGCCGCCTGGCCGCGAAGACCCAGGTGCTCAGCCCCACGGCGGGCGTCGACTTCGCGCGCAACCGCCTGACCCACTCGCTCGAGGTGGCGCAGATCGGCCGGGAGCTCGCCACGAGCCTCGACCTCGACCCCGACGTCGTCGACACGGCCTGCCTCGCGCACGACATCGGGCATCCGCCGTTCGGGCACAACGGCGAGCGCGCGCTCAACACCTGGGCCGAGGGGATCGGCGGCTTCGAGGGCAACGCGCAGACCTTCCGGCTGCTCACGCGGCTCGAGCCGAAGGTGTTCGGCGACGACGCCCGCCCCTACGGGCTGAACCTCACCCGCGCCAGCATCGACGCGAGCTGCAAGTACCCCTGGCCCGACACGCGCTCGGTCGCGGACCCGTCGGGGCGCGCCAAGTTCGGCTTCTACGCCGACGACGCCCCCGCGTTCGCCTGGATGCGCGAGGGCGCCCCCGAGGGGGTGCGCTGCATCGAGGCCGAGGTGATGGACCTCTCGGACGACATCGCCTACTCCGTGCACGACTTCGAGGACGCGGTGGTCTCCGGCTACATCGACGTCGAAGCACTCGGCTCCCGCGCCGACCACGAGGACCTCGTGCAGTCGATGCACTCCTGGGTCGGCGGGGAGGTCGGACACGACGAGCTCGTCGCCGCCTTCGACCGTCTCGACTCGCTCGACGTGTGGGTCTCCTCCTGGGACGGCTCCCGCCGCGACCAGGCCCGGCTCAAGAACCTCACCAGCCAGCTCATCGGCCGCTTCGCCGCCGCCGCCACCGAGGCCACCCGCGAGGCGTACCAGCACCCCGACCTCGTCCGCTTCGGCGGCCACGTCGTCGTCCCCCGCGAGCAGCAGGCCGAGATCGCCGTGCTCAAGGGGATCGTCGCGACGTTCGTGATGTCGCGGAACACCCGCCAGCCCATCTACGCCCAGCAGCGCGAAGTCCTCACCCGCCTCGCCGACACCCTCCTCGACCGCGGCCCGGGAACCCTCGAGCCCGGCTTCGCCGAGGACTGGCACGCCGCCCCCGACGACGACGCCCGCCGCCGCGTCGTCGTCGACCAGGTCGCCAACCTCACCGACCAGAGCGCCCTCGCCTGGTTCGAGAGGCTGTGCTGATGCGCTGAGCCGGGCGGCGCCCGGCTCAGCTGTGCCGCCGGTCCCTGCTCGGCGTCACCGCGGTCGGCTTGTCGAGGTGGTGCGTTCCAGGGAGCGGGGTGCGTCCGCCTGAGGCGATCCGCTGTTACGCGGATCGTCCGTTCGGCGGTGCTCGATTGCACGCCGGTCCTCGCCCGGCGTGGCGCGGTCGGCTTCTCGGGGTGGTGCGGTTCGTGGAGCGGGGTGCGTCCGCCTAGGGCGATCCGCTGGCACGCGGATCGGCCGTTCGGCGGTGCCGGGGGCACGCCGGTCACCGCCGGGCGTCACCGCGGTCGGCTTGTCGGGGTGGTGCGTTTCGTAATGCGGGGTGCGTCCGCCTAGGGCGATCCGCTGGCACGCGGATCGGCCGTTCGGCGGTGCCGGGGGCACGCCCGTCACCGCCAGGCGTCACCGCGGTCGGCTTGTCGGGGTGGTGGGTTCCAGGGAGCCGGGTGCGTCGTCTGAGGCGATGTGCTGGTGTGCGGGTCGGCCGGTCGGCTCGGAGGGCGGGGAGGGCACCGCACCGCGAGGCGCGGAGGGGCGCGGGGCGGCGGGTACGGTGAGGGCGTGGGAGCGGAGCGGACACGGCAGCGGATCCTCGAGGCGGCGACGGAGGAGTTCGCGGCGCACGGGCTGGCGGGAGCGCGGGTCGACCGCATCGCGGCACGGTCGGGGATGAGCAAGCCGATGCTGTACTCGCACCGGCCGACGGCGCGCGAGGCCGTCGCCGCCGTCGTCCGCGTCAGCGCGGAGGGGTACTCCGCGCCCGGCACTCCTGCCGGCTGCTTCGTGCTGAGCGAGCCGCGGCTCGAGGCCCGTCACCGCGAGATGGAGGCGCTCGTCGCTGCCCGGGTCGAACGCGGGATCGAGGAGGGCGACGTGCCGCCGGAGACGGACGCCGGATCCGTCGCCGCCTTCGTCGTCGCCGTGCTCAGCGGGATGTCGACGCAGGCCCGCGACGGAGCACCGGCGGACCGCATCGCGGTGATCGGCGAGCTCGCACTCGGCGCGCTGCCGGCGGCCACGGGCGTGCGAGCCGCAGGGCGCACGCCGGGAGCTCCCGGATGAGACTGCGTCGGCCGCGTCTCGGCCTCCTCGCCCTGGTCGTCGCGGGGCTGCTGCTGGTCCAGCCCGCCGCGGCCTCGGCGGCACCGCTGCTCCCTCCCGCGAACGGCGTCCTCGACTACCAGCTGGGAGGCGCCTACGCTCCGGCGTCGAGCGTCACCATCGTCGACCGCGACCGCACGGACGCGCCCGCCGCCGGCCGCTACAGCATCTGCTACGTGAACGCCTTCCAGACCCAGCCCGGCGAGAGCGCCGCCTTCGCGAAGCGGCACCCCGAGCTCCTGGTGAGGCGAGCGGACGGGAAGCCCCTCGCCGATCCGGGCTGGCCGGACGAGTACCTCTTCGACGTCTCGACCTCCGCGAAGCGGACCGCTCTGCTCGCGATCGTCGGCGCCTGGATCGACGGCTGCGCCGAGGACGGCTTCGACGCCGTCGAGGCCGACAATCTGGACAGCTACACCCGCTCGGGCGGGAGGCTGACGAAGTCGCAGGCGCTGGCGTTCGCCACCCTCCTGACGGCGCGCGCTCACCGCTCCGGCCTGGCGATCGGCCAGAAGAACGGAGCCGATCTCGCCGCTGCCGGGAAGAGGACGGTCGGCTTCGACTTCGCCGTCGTCGAGGAGTGCCAGGTCTACGACGAGTGCGCGGCGTACACGGACGTCTACGGGCGCCAGGTCTACGAGATCGAGTACACCGACAACGGCCGGTCCGCCTACTCCGAGGCCTGCGCCGCGCAGGGCCGGAGCATCTCGGTCACCCTCCGCGACCGCGACGTCGTCCCCCGTGGCGCACCGGGCTACGTGAACCGGCACTGCTGACGCCGGGCGGACGCTACCGCAGGGCTCCCAGCACGACGGCCGCGGCGCGGGCGACCAGCGCGTCGTCGTAGTCCGCCTCGGGGTCGTTGCGCGTCGAGAGGATCGACAGCACGACCGCGTCCCGCCTGGGAGGCGTCACCACGGCGACGTCGTTGCGGATCCCGCCGGCGCCCCCGGACTTGTCCGCGACGCTCCAGCCGGCCGGAGCGCCCGCCCGGACGAGAGTGTCGCCGGTCGCGTTGCCGCTCATCCAGTCGAGCAGGAGCGCCCGGTCCTCCGCGGACAGCACGTCACCTGTGGCGACCGCGGCGAGGTCCGCCGTGAACGCGGCCGGGGTGGTGGTGTCGTCGATGCTGCCGGGCTCGATCGTGTTCAGAGCGGGCTCCTCGTTCACCACCTCGGTGGTGGTGTCGCCGAGAGCCTCGAGTCCACGGTCGAGGGCGGAGGGTCCGCCGAGGCGCCGGAGGACGAGATTCAGCGCTGTGTTGTCGCTCCGGCGGACGGCCGCCTCGGCGAGCTGCGACAGCGGCAGGCCGGTGGCGGTGCTCTCCTCCGTGACGGGGGAGTAGCCCGCCGCCTCGACGTCGGCGACGGTCCAGGTGACCACCTCGTCCCGCTCGGCGGCGGGGACGGTGCGCAGGAACTCCGCTGCGGCGAGGGCTTTGAGGCTCGAGGCGAAGCCGAAGCGCTCGTCGGCCCGGTGATGGACCCGGCGGCCCGAGCCGGTGTCGACGGCGCTGACGCCGATCCGGGCGTCGAACTCGTTCTCGAGCGCGGCCAGCTCGGCGGAGACGTCGATCGGAGGAGGGGTGGCGGAGGACACCGACGACGGCACCGAGGCGGACGACGGCGGCGCGACCGGGGTGTCCGCCGTGGTGGTGCACCCTGCGAGGGCCAGGAGGAGGGCGGAACCCGCGAGTGCGCGGAGGGTCAGCGACGACCCTCTCGAACGGTTCACAGCGCGGAGTAGACGACGAAGAAGGCGACAGCGGCCGCCGCGGTGACGCCGAGCGCCGCGAGCGAGACGAGTGCGCGCGGCCTCCTCTGCACGACGGCCAGGACGAGGAAGCCCGCGCCCAGGACGATCTGGAGCCACCAGTACACCGGACTCGTGGTGTCGGCGACCGCGCCCAGCGCCCAGACGCCCTCGCCGATCAGCACGCCCGAGAGCGGCGCGACAGCCAGGACGCGCCACGTCCTCGAGCCGTAGAGGGTGAGTGCGGCGGCGGCGCCCAGGATCGGCCCGGCGGGGACGGCGAGCAGCCAGAAGACGTCCGTGAAGGGAGGCGAGTAGCCGAAGCCGCGCGCCGCGGTCACCAGGTCGTAGCCCTCGAGCAGCGCCCAGAAGCTCAGCAGGCCGAGAGCGGTCGCCGCCGCCGGTCGGGCGCCGCCGAGGCGCACGAGCGCGAACACGAGCATGGACCAGCCCCCGGAAGAGTTGGCGAACGAGCTCACCGACGGCGGGAGGGAGCCCTGCAGCAGGCTGGTGAGCCCGCCCAGGACGAGACCGCCGAGCAGGGCGACGAGCAGAGCACGCAGGAGAGGCGGGCGGGAGGCGGCAGGGGGCATGGGTCGATTCTCGGAGACGGCGGGCGGGTGCGGATCAGGGATGACCCTGATCTCGGGGTGCGGGGCCGATCACAGGTCTCCGGGGTGATCCGCGCCGCCCTGGTGCAGTTCTCCCCACCCCGGCTCGGCGGCCCCGGCGGCCGATACGATGGACCCCATGCCTCGGATCCGACAGTCAGATGTCGAGGAGGTCAAGGCGCGGGTGAACATCGGCGACGTGATCGGCGAGTACGTCACGCTGAAGTCGGCCGGCATCGGCTCGCTGAAGGGCCTCTGCCCCTTCCACGACGAGCGCAGCCCCAGCTTCCACGTCCGCCCGCAGGCCGGCTTCTACCACTGCTTCGGCTGTCAGGAGTCGGGCGACGTCTACAGCTTCGTCATGAAGATGGACCACAGCTCGTTCAGCGAGACCGTCGAGCGCCTCGCCGGGCGGATCGGCTTCCCGCTGCAGTACGAGGACGGCGACGGCCGCGCGCCCGAGACCGGCGGGCGAGCGCGCCTCCTCGCCGCGAACGACGCCGCGGAGGAGTACTTCCGCGAGCAGCTCGCGACCCCGGGCGCCGACGTCGGCCGGCGCTTCCTCGGCGAGCGGGGCTTCGACCGCGCCGCCGCCGACCGCTTCGGCGTCGGCTTCGCACCCGACGGCTGGGACGGGCTCACCACCGCGCTCAAGCGCCGCGGCTTCTCGGAGGAGGAGCTGACCACGGCCGGCCTGGTCAGCAGCAACAACCGCGGCGGCGTCTACGACCGCTTCCGCGGCCGCCTCGTCTGGCCGATCCGCGATGTGACCGGCCAGACCGTCGGCTTCGGCGCCCGCCGCCTCCTCGAGGAGGACAAGGGCCCCAAGTACCTCAACACCCCCGAGACGCCCGTCTACCACAAGTCCCAGGTGCTCTACGGGCTCGACCTCGCCAAGCGGGACATCTCCCGCGGGCACCGAGTGGTCGTCGTCGAGGGCTACACGGACGTCATGGCCTGCCACCTCGCCGGCGTCACCACCGCGGTCGCCACCTGCGGCACCTCCTTCGGCGTCGACCACATCAAGGTGCTGCGCCGGGTGCTGGGCGACGACAGCGGCGTCGGCGAGGTCGTCTTCACCTTCGACCCCGACGCGGCGGGCCAGAAGGCGGCGATGCGCGCGTTCCAGGAGGAGCACCGCTTCGCCGCGCAGACCTTCGTCGCCGTCGCGCCCGAGGGCCTGGACCCCTGCGACCTCCGCCTGAACCGCGGAGACGACGCCGTCCGCCGCCTCATCGACGACAAGAAGCCGATGTTCGAGTTCGTGATCCGGCAGCTGCTGGACCGCTACGACCTCGAGACGGTCGAGGGCCGGATCGCGGCCCTGCGCGCGGCCGCCCCGGTCGTCGCCGAGATCCGCGACCCGGCGCTGCGGCCCGGCTACTCCCGCGAGCTCGCCCGGATGCTCGGCCTGGACATGGCCGAGGTCAACTCCGCCGTGCGCTCCGCCGGATCCCGGCCCCGCTCCTCCGGACCCGAGGGCCGCGACCAGCAGGGCGGGCGGGGCGGCGGCGAATCGTCCGCGGCCGAGGCGCCCCTCGGCGCGCGCATCGCCGACCTCCCCGTCGACGTCGTCACGCGCATCGAGCGCGAGGCGCTGATGGCGATGCTCCAGCTTCCGCAGGCGATGGGTCCGGAGCTCCTGGCCCGGGCGGCGCACGCGGCGGTCACCAACGAGACCCTCCGCGTGGTCCGCGACGCCGTGGTCGCGAACCTCGAGCGGGCGGAGGACCGCGACTGGGTCGAGCACGTCGCCGACGACGTCCCCGGCCCCTTCGCCTCGCTGGTGCGCCAGCTCGCGGTGGCGCCGATCCCGGCCGCCGACGAGGAGGGGCTCGCCCGCTACTCCCGCGACGTGGCGATCTCGCTCATCGAGCGCGACCTGCTCCGCGAGATCGCCGAGCTGCGCGGGGCGCTCCAGCGCGCGTCCGCCGATCCGGTGATGGCGCGCGCGGTGCAGGTGCGCCTGGTCGAGCTCGAGCGCGAGAAGCGGGCGCTGCGCACGGAGTGAGCGTGTTGCGGTCGTGTGAAGAAATCGGCCGCACGCCCGTGCCGGTTCGGAGAGCGCTTCCAACTGTGTTACCTATGAGGAACAGCAATGCGGGCGTCCAGTGTCGTGACGCCACAGCCCACAGGAGATCTGTGTGCCGAGAGTCCGCGCGCCCGGAGCGCGCCCGCATCCCATCCTTGACAGGAAGAGGCAGACGGAGATGAATTCCGCATCCACTCGCGGCACCCGCGCACTGGCCGCCGCCGCAGGCTTCGCCGCGGTCGCGCTCGTGCTGACGGGCTGCGCCGCCGGCGGGAACGACTCGTCCGGCGGCAGCGCCGGAGGGGCCCTGACCATCGGCACCACCGACAAGATCACGACGCTCGACCCCGCGGGCTCCTACGACAACGGCTCGTTCGCCGTGATGAACCAGGTGTTCCCGTTCCTGATGAACACCCCCTACGGCAGCCCGGACGTCGAGCCCGACATCGCCGAGTCGGCGGAGTTCACCGCTCCCACGGAGTACACCGTGAAGTTGAAGGAGGGACTGAAGTGGGCCAACGGCCACGACCTCACCTCCTCCGACGTGAAGTTCTCCTTCGACCGCCAGGTCGGCATCGCGGCTGAGAACGGCCCGTCCTCGCTCCTGGCGAACCTCGACAGCGTCGCGGCTCCGGACGACACGACCGTGGTCTTCACGCTCAAGTCCGAGAACGACCAGACCTTCCCCCAGATCCTCTCGAGCCCCGCCGGCCCGATCGTGGACGAGGAGGTCTTCTCGGCCGACGAGCTGACCGCGGACGCCGACATCGTCTCGGGCGACGCCTTCGCCGGCCAGTACACGATCCCGAACTACGACGTGAACAACCTCATCCAGTACAAGGCGTACCCGGACTACCAGGGCGTTCTCGGCGAGGCGAAGACGGACACCGTCAACGTCAAGTACTACGCGGACTCGTCCAACCTCAAGCTGGACATCCAGGAGGGGAACATCGACGTCGCGTTCCGCAGCCTCTCGGCGACGGACATCGACGACCTCCGCGGCAACGACACGGTCAAGGTCGTGGACGGCCCCGGCGGCGAGATCCGCTACATCGTCTTCAACTTCGACACCCAGCCCTTCGGCGCGACCACCGGTGAGGCCGACAGCGCCAAGGCCCTCGCCGTGCGCCAGGCCGTCGCCGACCTGATCGACCGCGACGAGATCGCCGACCAGGTCTACAAGGGCACCTACACCCCCCTCTACTCCTACGTCCCCGCAGGCCTGACCGGCGCGGTCGAGCCGCTCAAGTCGCTCTACGGCGACGGCAACGGCGCGCCCGACGCCGACAAGGCGAAGGCGACCCTCGAGGCCGCCGGCGTCACCGCTCCGGTCACCCTGAACCTGCAGTACTCGAACGACCACTACGGTCCGTCCTCGGGCGACGAGTACGCGCTGATCAAGGACCAGCTGGAGTCGACCGGCCTCTTCACCGTGAACCTGCAGACCACGGAGTGGGTGCAGTACTCGAAGGACCGCTCGAGCGACGTCTACCCGGCCTACCAGCTCGGCTGGTTCCCCGACTACTCCGACGCCGACAACTACCTCTCGCCGTTCTTCATCAAGGAGAACTTCCTCGCGAACCACTTCGACGACGCCGAGGTGCAGAGCCTGATCGCACAGCAGGTCTCGACCACCGACGCCGACGCGCGCACCGCGCTGATCGAGCAGATCCAGGAGAAGGTCGCGGCGCAGCTCTCGACCGTCCCCTACCTGCAGGGCTCGCAGGTCGCGGTCGTCGGCAGCACCGTGAGCGGAGCCGAGGACACCCTCGACGCCTCGTTCAAGTTCCGCTACGCGGCACTCAGCAAGGGCTGATCCACCCCCCTCGCGGCCGGCGCCTCCCCGACAGGAGGCGCCGGCCGTTCTCCACGAAAGGCATCACGTGACGACAGCCACGACGGCTGCGGCGACGGCGCCCACCCGGCGACCGCGCGGCTCCGGGGGCGGACTCGGGCGCTACCTGCTCGTCCGCTTCCTGCTCATCATCCCCACCGTCTTCATCCTCGTGACGCTGGTGTTCCTCCTCATGCGCTCCACGGGCGACCCGATCACGGCGGCCCTCGGCGGCCGCCTGACCGCGGACCAGCTCGCCGAGCGTGTGGCCGCCGCCGGCTACGACCGGCCGCTGATCGTGCAGTACCTCGAGTACCTCGGCAAGCTGCTGACCGGCGACTTCGGCACCACTCTGAGCGACAACCGCCCCGTGACCGAGGTGCTCCTCACCTACGGCGCCGCGACGGTCGAGCTCGCCTTCTACGCCCTGATCGTGGCGTTCCTGGTCGGCATCCCGCTCGGGATGCTCGCCGCCTACCACCGCGACCGCACCCCCGACGCGGTGCTGCGCATCTTCGCGATCCTCTGCTACGCGACTCCGGTGTTCTTCGCGGGCCTGCTGCTGAAGCTGGTGTTCTCCGTCTGGCTGAAGTGGTTCCCCGTCGCCGGGCGCGCCTCGACGAGCACCGAGCTCTCGCTCCAGTTCCTCGAGAACAAGACCGGCATCTACCTGATCGACGCGATCCAGACCGGCGACCCGGCCGCGATCTCGGACGTGCTCTCGCACGCGGTGCTCCCCGCCGTCGCACTGGGACTGCTCACCGCGGGCATCTTCCTGCGCCTGGTGCGCACCAACGTGATCGGCACGCTCGGCACCGATTACGTGGACGCGGCGCGCTCGCGCGGCGTCAGCGAGTTCCGGCTCGTCCGCACCCACGCCTACCGGCCCGCGCTCATCCCGATCATCACTGTGATCGGCCTGCAGATCGCCCTGCTGCTCGGCGGCGCCGTCCTCACCGAGACCACCTTCGAGTGGAAGGGCCTCGGCTTCCAGCTCGCCGAGTACCTCCAGGCCCGCGACTTCGTGGCCGTGCAGGGCATCGTCGCCCTGCTCGCCGTCATCGTGGCGCTGACCAACTTCATCGTCGACGTCATCGCGGCGCTCATCGACCCGCGAGTGAGGTACTGAGCATGAGCACCACCTCCCCGGCGCGTCCGCGCCGCCGTCTCGTCGACCGTCTGCCGGTCGTCCACCAGCTCCGGCAGAGCGTCGGCCTCCAGCGGGGGATGCTCGTCACCGGCCTGATCATCACCGGCGCGTTCCTGCTGGTGGCCCTGTTCGCGCCCCTCATCGCGCCCTACGGATACTCGCAGCTGCGCTCGGGCGGCGAGTCGTTCGGCGCGCAGGAGCCGCCGAGCGCGGAGCATCTGCTCGGCACCACCGTCGGCGGCTACGACGTCCTCTCGCGAGTGATCTGGGGAGCGCAGACCGCGTTCCTCGTGATCGTCGTCGCCGTGGTCCTGTCGATCTTCCTCGGCGTCTTCCTCGGCCTCGTCTCCGGCTACCTCGGCGGTTGGCTCGACCGCGTGCTCGTCGTGATCTGCGACGCGATCTACGCGTTCCCGACCCTGCTGCTGGCGATCGTGATGTCGATCGTCATCTCCGGCGGGCAGTCGAACCTCTGGGCCGGCATCTTCGCCGCGGCGGTCTCGATCACCGTGGTCTACATCCCGCAGTACTTCCGCGTGATCCGGGCCGAGACCGTGCGGATCAAGGGCGACGCCTTCGTCGAGTCGGCGAAGGTCATCGGAGCGTCGACGCCCCGGATCATGTTCCGCCACGTCCTGCGGAACGCGACGCGCACGCTGCCGCTGATCTTCACGCTGAACTCCTCCGAGGCGATCCTGACCCTCGCCGGCCTGGGCTTCCTCGGCTTCGGCATCGAGCCGACGTCGGCCGCGGAGTGGGGCTACGACCTCAACAAGGCGCTGTCGGACGTCACGAGCGGCATCTGGTGGACCTCGGTCTTCCCAGGCCTGGCGATCGTGCTCGTGGTGCTGGGCATCACCCTCGTGGGCGAGAGCCTGAACGACCTCGCCGACCCGCGCCTGCGCGGTCGGCGCGCGGTGGCCGCCGGTGCCGGCGACGTCGCCGCGACGTCCGTCGTGCCGGGCGGCGTCCTCGCCGCCGACGGCTTGGAGACGCCGGGGCACGACCCCGTCGCCGGAGTGGAGGAGACGCGATGAGCGACCAGCGCATCGTCCGGGACGCCTCAGCGCGTCCGATCGTGGACATCACCGACCTCGAGGTCGCCTTCGCGAGCGACCGCGGCGCCGTCCGCGCCGTCGCCGGGGTGAGCCTGCGCGTCGAGCGCGGCGAGGTCCTGGCGATCGTCGGAGAGTCCGGCAGCGGCAAGACCGTGACCGCGAAGACCATCCTCGGCCTCCTGCCCGAGACGGCCACCGCCTCCGGAGTGGTCCTGCTCTCGAAGAAGGACGGCAGCGCGGCGACCGATGTCGTCTCCGTGCCGAAGGCCCGCCTCCGGGAGCTGCGCGGCACCGACGTCGCCATGGTCTTCCAGGAGCCGGGCACCGCCCTCAACCCGGTCTTCACGGTGGGCTGGCAGATCGCGGAGGGACTTCGCGCTCACGGCTCCGTCTCGAAGAAGGAGGCGCGCAAGCGCGCGATCGACGTCCTCCGCACCGTCGGCATCCCGGAGCCGGAGAAGCGGGTCGACTACTACCCGCACCAGTTCTCGGGCGGCCAGAAGCAGCGCGTGGTCATCGCGATGGCGCTGGTCCTGGATCCCGGTCTGATCGTCGCGGACGAGCCGACCACCGCGCTCGACGTGACCGTGCAGGCCGAGATCCTCGACCTGCTCCGCCGGTGCCGCGACGAGTTCGGCACCTCGATCGTGCTGATCACCCACAACATGGGCGTCGTCGCCGATCTGGCCGACCGCGTCGCCGTGATGTACCAGGGCGAGCTGGTCGAGGAGGCGACGGTCTCCGAGCTGTTCTCGGCGCCGAAGGCCGAGTACACGAGGAAGCTCCTCGCCGCCGTCCCGCACGTGGGCCAGGGCGTCGAGCGCGCCCGCGTCCGCGCCGTCGAGCGCGCCGAGGCCCCCGAGGCCGAGACGCTCGTCGCCGCCGAGGGCCTGCGGATCCAGTACCCCGGCCGGCTCGGCCGTCCCGGCTTCGTCGCGGTCGACGGCGTCTCGCTGCGCATCCGCGCGGGCGAGGTGCTCGGCCTCGTCGGCGAGAGCGGCTCGGGCAAGACCACCATCGGGCGTGCCATCGCGGGCCTGACGCCGGTGACCGGCGGGTCGCTGAAGGTCCTCGGCAAGGAGATGCGCGGCATCCGCGAGCGCGCCTTCCGGCCGGTCCGCGGCGACATCGGCTTCGTGTTCCAGGACCCGGCGTCGAGCTTCAACCCGCTGCTCACCATCGCGGAGTGCGTGGCCGAGCCGCTGATCGTGCACGGACGGGCCGGCGACGCCGCCGGGGCGCGCTCGCGCGTCGACGAGCTCCTGGAGGCGGTGCAGCTGCCCCGCTCCTACGGCGACCGCTACCCGCACGAGCTCTCCGGCGGCCAGCGCCAGCGCGCCAGCCTCGCCCGGGCCCTGGCCCTCGAGCCGAAGCTGCTGATCGCCGACGAGCCCACCTCGGCGCTCGACGTGTCGGTGCAGGCCCGCGTGCTCGAGCTGTTCGCCGAGCTGCAGCGCGAGTTCGGCTTCGCCTCCCTGTTCATCAGCCACGACCTCGCCGTGGTCGACCTGCTCGCCGACCGCATCGCGGTGCTCTACCGCGGCGAGCTGGTCGAGGAGGGGACGGGGGCCGAGGTGCTCGCCGCGCCGAAGCACCCCTACACGCAGCGCCTGCTCGCCTCTCTGCCCGTGCCCGACCCGGTCGAGCAGGCCTCGAGGCGCGAGCTCCTGCGCAGCATCGTCGAGGCGGAGCGCCGGGCGTGAGCCGGACCGCCGAGGATCAGGCCCCTATCGTCGTCGACGACCTCAGCGTCGAGTACCCGCCGCGCGGCATCAGCCGCCGGTGGACGGCGCTGCGGGGAGTGAGCCTCCGCGTGGAGCCGGGGGAGGTGCTCGGGATCCTCGGCGGCAGCGGCTCGGGCAAGTCCACGCTCGCGCGCGTGCTCGGCGGCGACGGCCTGGGGCACGACGGAGGCCGCACGCGCCCGGTGATCATCGGAGGGGACGCGACGGTCGCGGGGCACCGCCTCCGCTCGCTCCCCGCCCGCGAGCTCAAGCGCTTCACCGTCGACGTCGCGCATCTCGCGCAGGACGCCGGAGCGGCCCTCCGCCCCGAGCTGACCGTCTCGGAGCTGATCGCCGAGCCGATCTTCCTCCGCGACCGCCACTACGACCCGAAGGCCGCGGCGGTGCGGGTGGCGACGCTGCTCGACTCCGTGCACCTGCCGCTGTTCCTGCTCGACCGCTACCCCTACGAGCTCTCCAGCGGCCAGCGCCAGCGCGTGGCCGTGGCCCGCTCGCTCGTGCTCGGGCCGAAGGTGCTGATCGCCGACGAGCCGACCTCGGGCATCGACGCGACGGTGCGCGAGTCGATCGTCGACCTCCTCGCCGACCTGCGGCGCCGGGAGGGCTTCGCCGCCGTCGTGGTCAGCCACGACATCGACGTGCTGAGCCGGGCGACCGACCGGATCGCAGTGCTGGTCGGCGGCGAGGTCGTCGCGTACGGGCCGCTGCTGGAGGTTCTGATCGAGGCCCGGCACCCCTACGTGCGCGAGCTCGGAGCGGCCTTCGCCGAGTACGAGCGCTTCGACGCCTCCCGAGCGCAGCGCGTCGAGGCGGCCGACCAGTGACCGTCCCGCGCGTCGCGGTGCTCCCGCGGCCGAAGCCGGTGTTCGCCGAGGCGGTCGAGTCGGGCGGTGGAGTGGTCGTCGGACTCGACGGGAGTCCGGACGCGCTGCTCTGGCTGTCCTACGGCCGCACGGACGAGCTGGCCGCTGTGCTGGAGGAGCACCCGTCGATCCGCTGGGTGCAGCTGCCCTGGGCCGGCGTCGACGTCTTCGCGCCCGTGCTCGCCGCGTCCCGCGCGGACGTCGTCTGGACCAGCGCCAAGGGCGCCTACGCGGAGCCGGTGGCCGAGCACGCGCTCGCGCTGGTGCTCGCCCTCCTGCGCTCGCTGCCGGAGCGGGCGCGCGCCGTGTCGTGGGGGCCGAAGAAGGCGGTCACGCTGCACCGCGCCTCCGTGGTGATCGTCGGAGCAGGAGGGATCGCTCGCGAGCTCCTGCGGCTGCTCGCCGTCTTCGACTGCCGGGTGACGATCGTCCGCCGCGGAGACGAGCCGGTGGAGGGCGCCGCCCGCACCCTGCCGGCGTCGCGGCTCGCCGAGGCCGCGGCGGACGCCGACGTGCTGGTCCTGGCCGCCGCCGCCACCGCGGGCACGGAGCGGATGGTCGACGCGGGTCTGCTCGCGCGGCTCCCCGCCCACGCCGTGCTCGTCAACGTCGCCCGGGGGAGCCTCGTCGACACGGACGCGCTCGTCGCGGCCCTCGCCGAAGGCCGTCTCGCGGGCGCCGCGCTCGACGTGACGGACCCCGAGCCGCTGCCGGACGGGCATCCGCTCTGGAGCGAGCCCCGGTGCCTGATCACGCCCCACAGCGCGGACACCCCCGAGATCACCGCGCCGCTCCTGGCCGAGCGCGTGCGCGCCAACGTGGCCGCCTGTGCCGCCGACGGGCCGTTCGTCGGCCGCGTCGACCCGGGCTCCGGCTACTGAGTGCGCGCCCGATTTTGCGTTCGCGGAGAGTTTGCTAAAGTAGTACCGCGCTGATCACCTCCGGGTGGTCGGATGATCCTCGATAGCTCAATTGGCAGAGCAATCGGCTGTTAACCGGTAGGTTCTTGGTTCGAGTCCAAGTCGGGGAGCGAAGGGTCCGGGACTCCACTCTCGGGCCCTTTTTTCGTGCCCGCGAGCGGTCGCCCTCGAGGGCCCACCCGCTCGGACCGACGATCGGAGGCGCGATGCGCGAGGACGTGCTCGCTCTCCTGCGCCGCCGCCCCGACGTCGAGGCGCCGGATCTCGTCGCCGTCGACGCCAGCGACCGCCTGCTGCTCGACCTCGCCGCCGATCGCGGCCGCCTCGCCGTGATCGGGGACGCCTACGGGGCGCTGAGCCTCGGCCTCGCCGCCGACGGACGTGCCGTGCGCGTCGTGCAGGACTCGATCACCGCCGAGCGCGCTCTCGCGCAGAACCTCGAGACGGTGCGGGGGTCGGGCGTCGATCTCGCGCCGATCGAGATCGTCGACTCCGTCGCGGAGGCCGTCCGCGACGCCGACGCGGTGCTCCTGCGCCTGCCGCGCTCACTCGACGCCCTGGCCGCCGTCGCGGCCGGGACTGCACTCGCGAACCCGGCGGCGACCCTGATCGGCGCGGGCCGTATCAAGCACATGACCCGCACGATGAACGACGTGCTCGCCGTGCGCTACGAGCGGATCGACGTCTCCCTCGCCCGGCAGAAGTCGCGCGCCCTGCTCGCGAGCGGCGCGCTCCCCGACCAGCCGCCCGCGCCCGGGCCCGAGCGGCGCCGTCTGGACGAGCTCGACCTCGAGGTCGTCGCACTGCCGGGAGCCTTCGCAGGTGCACGACTGGACCTCGGCACCCGCGCCCTCCTCGCCGCCCTCGATCTCGACTCCCTCCCCGCGGGCACCGCACTCGACCTCGGCTGCGGAACCGGCGTGCTCGCCGCCGTGGTGGCCCGGGCCCGCCCCGACCTCGCCGTGATCGCGACGGACACCTCGCGTGCCGCGGTCGAGTCCGCCCGGGCGACCGCGGCGGCCGATGGGCTGGCCGTCCGCGTCCTCCGCGACGACAACGCCTCGACTCTGGAGGCGTCCTCCGTCGACGTCGTGCTCTGCAATCCGCCGTTCCACTCCGACGGAGCCGTCACCGACCTCGTCGCCCGGCGCATGCTGCGCGCGGCCGGCCGCGTGCTGCGCCCCGGAGGCGTGCTGTGGACGGTCTTCAACTCCCACCTCGCGCATCCGGCCGAGCTGCGCCGCGCGGTCGGGCCGACCACGGTGGTGGCGCGCGACCGCCGCTTCACCGTCACCCGCTCCGTGCGCTCCGACGGCTGAGTACGGCTCCGCAACCCCCTCCGCGGCCTCAGGTCCGCTGTCCGCGGCGCGGGTACGATCTCTCTCCGGCGCTCCTGTGCCGAACCCGTCCCGTCCCCCCGGAGGCCGTCGTGCTCGAAGTCGTCCTCGTCCTCGCCCTGATCGCCCTGGTCGCGGTCGTCGTGCTGTGGCGCCGCGCCGTCGGCGCCGAGCGCCGTGCCGCCGAGAGCCGTGCGGAGGAGGCGGCGCGCGTCGTCCGCCTCGAGCTGGCGGTCGGCGAGCAGGAGGCGAGGCTCCGCATCGTCGGCGAGCTCGAGCAGCTCGCGGTCCGCAGCGCCGCGCACGTCGTCGAGGAGGCCGAGAGCGTCCGGCTCACGATCGACCGCGACCCCGCCGCAGCCGCGCGGTCGGCGCAGCGTGCCGTGCGGGCGGCCGAGGCCTCGCTGGCGCAGCTGCGCCGCATCGCGACCGTAGCCTCCGTCGATCCGGGGGAGCTGCCGCGCACCGGCGGCTCCGTCCCCCTGATCGAGGGCGCCCGCGAGCGAGGCCTGAGCGTCCGCGAGGAGTCGTTCGGCGAGCCGTTCCCGCTGCAGGACGGCGCCGAGGTGGCCGTGCTCCGGGTGCTCGAGTACGCCTTCGACTCGGCGCTGGAGACCGGCGGCGCGGGGACCGAGGTCCGCATCAGCTCCCGATGGACGACCACCGGCCTCCGGGTGGAGGTCGACGACGACCGCGAGCAGCACGGCGCTGCGGAGCAGGACGCCAGCGCTCTCGAGGCGGATCTGCGCTCGCTCACCGAGCGCATCGACAGCCCCGCGCTCGCCGAGCTGCGCGAGCGGGCCGCCCTCTTCGGCGGTGACGTGACCGAGAAGCGGACGCCCGGCGTCGGCCGGAGCGTCACCGCCTCGTTCCCCGCGATCCGCCACCACAACGGCGTGCACGGGGTCGACCTGGCCTGAGTCAGTCCTCGAGGTGCTCCACGCCGGGCAGCCACGAGACGCCGGGGCCGCCCCAGCCGCGCTTCCGGGTGATCTTCGCGACCGGCTTGTGGTAGTCGTGCTCGAGGCGGTCGATGTAGAGCACGCCGTCGAGGTGGTCGAACTCGTGCTGGAACACGCGGGCGAACCAGCCGTCCGCGACGATCTCGAACGGCTCCTGCTCGAGGTCGACCGCGCGGAGGATCGCGCGCTCGGAGCGGCGGAGCGGGAAGCGCTCGCCGGGGAAGGAGAGGCACCCCTCCGACTCCGTGTCCTCGTCCGCCTCGCCGAGCGGGGTCGGCGTGACGAACAGCTCGGGGTTGATCGCGACGCCGCGGCGGGGGGTGCCGTCGTCGTCGGCGTAGTCGTAGACGAACAGGCGCAGCGGGACGCCGACCTGCGGGCCGGCGAGGCCGACTCCGGGGGCGGTGTCCATCGTCTCGAACATGTCGGCGACGAGGGTGCGCAGCGCATCGTTGAACTCGGTGACGGGGGCGGCGGGGGAGTGCAGGACGGGGTCGCCGGCGATGCGGATGGGGAGGACGGCCATGGTGGACAGGGTACCGCGGGGCCGCCGACCGGGTCCGCGAGGATCATCCGCTGGGCTCAGCCCCTCACCCGTGCGTCGGAGGACTCCCGGAGGCGTTCTGGGTAGGGTCGACCCCATGCCCGCCGATCTCGCCGAACTCCTCAACGACCCGGCGAAGTTCATCGGCATCCCGATCGCTCTCGTGGGCGCGGTGTTCCTCTCCCTCGGCGCGCAGTTCCAGCACCGGGGAGTGGCGAAGGTGGAGCGGTTCTCGAAGCGCTCCGGCTCCTCCGGGCTCAGCGGCGGCCAGCTGGTCGCGCTGCTCTCGCGCCCCTCGTGGGTGATCGGCACCCTGCTCCTGGGTCTCGCGATCGTCTTCCAGCTGACGAGCCTCGGCTTCTCCCCGCTCATCGTGGTGCAGCCGCTCGGAGCGGTGGCGCTCGTGATCACCGCGGTCGTCAACGCGCGGGTCAGCCGGGTGCGACTGAACGCGGCGTCGATCCGGGCGATCGTGCTCTGCGTCGGAGGCGTCGGCACGTTCGTCCTCGTGGCGGCGTTCAACGCGGTCGACAAGTCCATCCAGACGCCCGAGCTCATCACGATCCTCGTGATCCTCGCCGTGGTGCTCACGGTCTTCGTCATCGCCTTCCGCGTCTTCCGCCGCGGAGCGAAGGCGATCTTCTACATCGTGGGTGCCGGAGTGGTCTACGGCTTCGTCGCGACTCTCGCGAAGGTCGTGCTCAACCGCATCAAGTACGGCGAGTTCGACCCGCTGACGGTGGTCTGCATCGTGGCGCTCCTGGCCGCGACCGCGCTCGGCGGGTACTTCGTGCAGAACGCCTACTCCTCCGGCCCGCCGGACCTCGTCGTCGCGGGCCTCACCGTCATCGACCCGCTGGTCGCCGTCGCGATCGGCATCGTCGTGCTCGGGGAGGCGCAGTACGCGGCCCCGTGGGCGATCCCGCTCTTCATCGCGGCCGGTGCCGTCGCCATCTACGGCGTCTTCCTCCTCGCCAAGCACCACCCGCAGGCGCGCTGACGGCGCGGGATCCCGAGTGGTGAGGACTCCTCTGCCTACAATGGCTCCGCGCCGAGAGCCACGAAACCGACCGACCTCCGCCGATCGCTCCCTTCTCTCCCCGAGCGGCACGACACCGATAGGACCTCCCGTGTCAGATCCCCGCGACGCGTCCCGACCGGGATCGCCCGACTCCCGACCGCTGACGGTCGTGATCGGCTGCGACACCTTCGCTCCCGACGTGAACGGAGCCGCGAAGTTCGCCGAGCGCCTCGCCGCCGGTCTCGCGCAGCGCGGCCACGAGGTCCACGTCGTCGCCCCCTCTGCCGACGGCTGGAGCGGCACCCGGGTCGAGACGCACGAGGGCCAGCGGATCATCGTGCACCGGCTCTACAGCTGGCGCTGGTACCCGCACGACTGGCTGCGCTTCGCGATGCCGTGGCGCATCCGGCAGAACAGCGCGCGCATCCTCGACGAGGTGAAGCCCGACGTCGTGCACTTCCAGTCGCACATCATCGTCGGCCGCGGCCTCGGGATCGAGGCGGCCAAGCGCGGCATCCGCATCGTCGGCACGAACCACTTCATGCCCGAGAACATGCTCGAGTTCACCCTCCTGCCGAAGGCCGTGCAGGCCAAGGCCGTGGCGATGGCGTGGCGGGCCGCGCGCCGCACCTTCGGCCGGGCGGAGGCGGTCACCACGCCGACCCGCAAGGCCGCGCAGTTCCTCGAGAAGTACACGGGCCTCCGGGGCGTCCACGCGATCTCCTGCGGCATCGACGCCGACAACTACACGCCCGACTTCACGGCGCGCGCCGGCGACTCGATCCTCTTCGTCGGCCGCGTGACCGGCGAGAAGCACATCGACGTCCTGCTCCGCGCCGTCGCCCTGCTCGATCCGGCGCTCGACGCGAAGCTCGAGATCGTCGGCGGCGGCGACCAGATGCGCAACCTCCAGCAGCTCGCCGCGACCCTCGGCATCGCCGACCGCGTGCGCTTCACCGGCTACGTCTCGGACGCCGAGCTCAAGGAGGCGTACACGCGCGCCACCGTGTTCGCCATGCCGTCCATCGCCGAGCTGCAGAGCATCGCGACGATGGAGGCGATGGCCTCGGCCCTCCCCGTCGTCGCCGCCGACGCGATGGCCCTCCCGCACCTCGTCCACGACGGCGAGAACGGCTACCTCTTCGCGCCGGGCAGCGCCGAGGCCCTCGCCGACCGCCTCACCGCCGTGCTCACGGCCGACCAGGAGGACCTCGAGGCGATGAAGCGCGCCTCCCTCCAAATCGTCGCCGCGCACGACATCAACCGCACGATCAGCACCTTCGAGAGCCTGTATCGTGGGGAGCCGGTGGCCGATCCGGCCTCCGACGCAGCGTCCGCACCCGCCGCCACCTGACGGCCGCTCGGACGGCCGCCGCGGGGCGTTAGCTCAGCCGGTCAGAGCAGCGGACTCATAATCCGTCGGTCACGGGTTCAAGTCCCGTACGCCCTACTCCGCTCCACCCGCGGTGGTTCCTCCTCTCCAGCGCCGGGTCGGGCCTCCACCTGATGCCGGTCTCGTCGGGGCGGGCGGTCCGGCCCCGTCAGGCCGACTGGCCGTGCCTCAGGACGGCGCCGACGCGGTCGTCGCCGGCACGCCGACCGCGGACGAGTCGGAGGCGACGTCGCGGACGACGACGGCGCCGGCTCCGACCCGCACACGGTCGCCGACGGTCACGTCCCCGACGATCGTCGCGCGGGCGCCGATGTAGACGTCGTCGCCGATGACGGGCGTCCGACCCTTCGACTCGCCGATGGTGACGCCGTGGTAGATGAACGCGTTCCTCCCGATGACCGTGCGCGGGTGCAGGATCACGCCGCGGCCCCAGTGGGGGAGCCGCAGGCCGGGCCCGACCTGAGCGGCCGGCGGCAGCTCGGCTCCGACGATCATGCGGGTCCAGACGAGATCGACCAGGCGGTAGACGAGGTGGAGGGGGAGCCGGGTCCTCCGAGAGCTCGAGTACTGCCCGAGTCGGAGGACGAGGACGGTGAGCCGGTCGGAGGCGTGGCCCTTGGCGGCCAGGTCCGCGCGGACGACGGCGCGGAGGTCAGCGAGATCCATGCTCCCAGTCTGAGTGGGCGCCTCGCGGGTGGGTCCGGGCCGTCGGAGATCGTCCGGGGCGTGGCGAGCATCCGCGAGCGGACGACACGGTGGCGCGATGCGCTAGCACGTCCCGACGCGCCGCGCCCGTACTGGCCGCTCCCCGCTCGACGTGATTGCCTGATCCTGTGCCTGATCTTCCGATGTTCCCGCTCGGCTCCGTGCTCCTGCCGCACATGCCGCTCCCGCTCCGGCTGTTCGAGCCGCGGTACCTGCGGATGCTCGGCGACGTCCTCGAGGACGAGACCCTCGCGTTCGGCGTCGTGCTCATCGAGCGCGGCCAGGAGGTGGGCGGCGGCGACCAGCGGTTCGCGGTCGGCGCCCGCGCGCGCATCCTGAACATCGACGGGGCGGAGTCGTTCGTCACGCTCGACTCCGTGGGCGAGGAGCGCTTCGAGGTCGTCCGCTGGTACGAGGACGACCCGTACCCGCGCGCCGAGGTCCGCCTGCTGCCCGATCTGGAGTGGGACGAGAAGCACGCCCCCGCGCTGGCTGCGGCGGAGTCGGCGGTCCGCACGGCACTGGCGGTCGCGAGCGAGTTCGTCGAGCAGCGCTACGGCGCGGTCGTCGAGCTCGCCGAGGATCCGGCCGCGCACGCTTGGCAGCTCGCCGGCGTCGCACCGGTCACCGAGCTCGACCGCCTCGCGTTCCTCCGCAGCTCCACCATGGAGGAGCTGCTGGAGTCGGTCCGGGAGCGCTCCGCCGAGGCGACCGAGTCGTTCCGCGCCGGCTGGGCCTGAGCCCCGTCCCGGCGTCCCACGACGAGCCCGTCAGTCCTCGAGGCTGACGCCGCGCTCCTCCGCCAGCTTGACCAGGTCGTCGACGACCACGAGCGCCATCCGGACCGAGCGGTCGCGGCGGTACTCCTCGTCGTCCGGGTCGATCCGCGAGGTGCGGTCGAGGGTCTCCTCGATCGACTGCGCGAGCTCGCGCCACGCGTCCTGACGGGCGTCGTCGACGAGCGTCGCGAGGTACTCCTCGTCCTGCGCCCGCCTGTGGAGGGAGTCGGCGACGAGGAGCGAGAGCCGCTCGCGGTGGTCGAGGTTGTCGACGTCGGCCGAGCGGTAGTCGTGCACGTGGTCGGAGCGGCCGCCCACCGAGGTCACGTCGGCGGCGATGCCGCGCAGGCGCTCAGCGGCCGCCTCTGACTCGCGCGCCAGCTTCTCGAGCTCCTCCGCGGCGACGACGGAGTAGCGGCCCGAGTCGAAGGGGACGTCGGCGCCGAGGCCGTCCATCAGCACCCGGTTCTTCACGGCCATCCGGCTCGCGTACTGCGCGAGCATCAGGCCCTCCTCGGCGGCCTCCTCGACGGAGGCGGGCTCGCGCGACGGGTTCTCATCGGGGTCGTACGGCTCCATCTTGAACCTGCGTCGACGCCGGAACCACACGTGCGTCACCTACATCCCGGAGCAGGCGCCCCGCCCGCCGGAGCACCTCTTCGAGAGTACCCGGCGGGCGGGCGCCGTGGTCGGCGGCTCAGGCCTCGCGCCAGTCGTCCTGCCGGAGGTGGGAGCCGGCCTGCGGCCCCATCTGCAGCATCCCGCCGTCCACGACGTACGAGGATCCGGTGATGTAGGAGGCGGCGGGAGAGGCCAGGAAGGCGACCACCGCCGCGATCTCGCGGGCGTCGCCGGGGCGGCCGAGGGGGATGCCGGGGCGGTCGATCGTGACGGGGTCCACGTCCTCGGCGTCGTTCATCGGCGTGGCGATCTCCCCGGGGGCGACGGCGTTGACGGTGATGCCGAGGGAGCCGAGCTCGAGTGCGGCGACCTTCAGCAGGCCGCCCAGCCCGTGCTTGGCGGCGGTGTAGGCGACGGAGCCGACCCGCGGCTGGTGTTCGTGGACGCTGGTGACCGCGATGATCCTGCCGCCCGTGCCCTGGGCCGCCATGCGCCGCGCGGCGCGCTGGAGGCAGACGAACGCTCCGTCGAGGTTCAGGGCGACGGTCGAGCGCCAGCTGTCGAGGCTCTGCTCGAGGAAGGGCTCGCCTCCGCCTCCGCCCGCATTGCTGACGGCGACGTCGAGCCCGCCCAGTCGATCCGCGAGGTCGTCGATCACGTCGCCCGCGCCCTCCAGATCCGTCGTGTCGAGGCGCGCGATCTCGGCGCGCCGCCCGAGGGAGCGCACCTCCTCCGCCGTGCCCTGCGCGCCCTCCTCGTCGCTGTGCCAGGTGATGCCGACGTCCATGCCCGCCTCGGCCAGTGCCACCGCGATCGCCCGGCCGATGCCGGAGTCCGAGGCGGTCACCAGTGCACGGGTGGGCCGGAAGTCTCGAGGTCCCTGGGTCATGTCGTCTCCTGTCTCGATCGGGCCGCCGATCCGGCGGACACGGGTCGATCCCATCAGCGGATCCGGCGCGCTCGGGAGCCGGTTGACAGGTCCGGGCTCGCGCGAGACGCGTGGCGGTGTCCCCGCTGAGCGCCCCGATCGCGTTGACTGGGCGGATGGATCACCGGCGCATCTCGGTCGTCGTCCCCGTGAAGGACGACGCCCGCCACCTCGAGCAGCTGCTCGAGCTCCTCCGCGAGCAGACGCTCGCTCCGTTCGAGATCGTCGTCGTCGACGACGGGAGCACCGACGACAGCGCCGCCGTCGCGCGAGCGGCGGGCGCGCGGGTGGTGCGGCACGACGGAGCCGGGATCCCGGCGAGCACGGCGCACGGCTTCGACGAGGCGCACGGCGACGTCCTCGCACGGCTCGACGCCGACTCCCGCCCGGGACCCGACTGGCTGGCGCGCCTGGCCGGCCACTTCGCCGATCCCGAGGTCGGAGCGGTGACCGGTCCCGGACGCTTCGACGAGCTCGGCCCGATCGCCCGGGTGATCGCACGGGTCGCCTACATGGACGCCTACTTCGTGCTGATGGGGTCGGCGCTGGCCAACTGGCCGCTCTTCGGCTCCAACTGCGCCGTCCGCCGGTCGGCGTGGGAGGAGATCGCGGAGGAGATGCACCGGCACGACGCCTACGTGCACGACGACGTCGAGATCAGCGTGCACCTGGGACTCCGACACCGGATCGTGCTCGACCGCCACCTCGAGGTCGGCATCTCGGCCCGCCCCTTCGGCGCCTTCGCGGACATGCTCCGCCGGTTCGACCGCGCTCTCCACACGCTGGCGCGGCACCCCGGGATGGGGTCGTCCCTGCAGCGCTGGACGCACCGGGTGCGCCGCACCCACCGCGACCGACTGCGAGCGACGGCCGCGGCGCGCCGCTCCGGCTGACGACGAGAACCGACGGCGACGCCTGAAGGCTAGGGCTGGGCCGCGTCCGGCCGGGCCGCGTCGGGCTCGGCCTCCGCCGCCCGATCGTCTCCGGGCGCGGTGCGCCCCTCCTTCGGCATCGCCCAGACCGCGGCGAGCATGCCCACGGCGAGGACCGTGAGCGCGATGCAGACGAAGCGGGTGCCCTCGGCGAGGTCCGCCGGTGCGGGGACGCCGCCGCCCGCCTTCGCGTTCACGATCGCGCCGAACACGGCCACGGCGACGGCGCTGCCGATGTTCCGGGCGAAGAAGTTGGTCGAGGAGACCACTCCGCGCTCGTTCCAGTCGACGCTCGACTGCGCCCGGATCAGCGTCGGAGTCGCCACGAGCCCCATGCCGGCGCCGATCAGCACGCAGAAGCCGGCGATCTCCCACAGCGTCGAGGAGGCGCCGAGCAGGATGGTCAGCGCCGTGCCGATCACGACGAGCCCCGCTCCGAGGAAGCCCGTGTTGCGGAAGCCGATGCGCAGGTAGAGCCGGCCCGACAGGCTCGCCGCGACCGGCCAGCCGAGCGTCATCGCCGCGACGGCGAAGCCCGCGCCGAGGGCGGAGCTGCCGAGCACGCCCTGCGCGAAGGTCGGGAAGTACGAGGTGACGCCGAGCGTGATCGCGCCGACGGTCACCGAGACCAGGCTGGTCGAGATCAGCACGCGCCGCGTGAGGACCCAGAGGGGGAGCACCGGGGCGGCAGCTCGCCGCTCGATCGCGACGAAGCCGGCGAACGCGAGGGCCGAGACGACGAACACGCCGACTCCGGCGGGGGAGAGCCACGGCCAGGCGCTGCCGCCCTCGAGCAGCCCGAGGATGAGCAGCGCGGTGCCCACGGCGAGCACGGAGGCGCCCGCCACGTCGATCCGCTGCTTCTCGCCCCGCGTGGTCTCGCGGAAGCTGCGGATCAGGAGGAACGCCGCCAGGAGGCACAGGGGGATGTTGACGAGGAAGATGCCGCGCCAGGCGCCCAGGTCCGAGAGCACGCCGCCGAGGGTCGGCCCGACGACAGAGGAGGTGCCCCAGACGCTCGCGAGGTAGCCCTGGGTCTTCGCACGCTCGGCGACCGTGTAGATGTCGCCGGCGATGGTGATGCCCATCGGCTGGATCGCTCCGGCCCCCAGGCCCTGCAGGGCTCGGAACGCGATCAGCGCGGGCATGCTCCAGGCGAGGCCGCACAGGAGCGAGCCGACCAGGAACAGGGCGATGCCGATCAGCATGATGGGCTTGCGCCCGATCACGTCGGCGAGCTTGCCGTAGAGGGGGACCGAGACCGCCTGGGCCAGCAGGTAGATCGAGAACAGCCAGGGGAACTGCTCGAAGCCCCCCAGGTCGGCGACGATGGACGGCACGGCCGTCGAGAGGATCGTGGCGTCGAGGGCGACCAGAGCGGTCGAGATCATCAGGGACAGCAGGATCGGGCCGCGCTCCGAGCGCAGTCCGACACTCGCGCGGGTGGGGGCGTCGGTCACTCTGCCCAGGCTATTCCATAGCCGGGGGATGGAAGCGGGGCGGAGAGGATCCGCTCCGGGGCTCGGTAGACTGGCGGCATGGAACTCGTTCTCTGGCTCGTCGTGTCCGCCATCGCCGGTGTCGGCCTCGTCTCCGGAGTCGCGGCTCTCATCGCCATGACGCGGGCGCCCTGGTCGGCCGACAAGTAGCCGCCCGGCCGGCCTCGCGCCGGCACTACTCGTAGATCCGCACCACGCTCCACTGCGGCTCCGTCGACGCGACCACGTCGAGCACGAACGCTCCGCCGGTCGCGAGGTCCGTCGCCTGGAAGCGCCAGCCGCCGATGCTCACCGGTGTGCGCCCGAACGTCGGCGGGAACCCCTCGAGGGGCGCCCACCACTCGCTCGTGCAGGTCCACACCGTCGGCCGGTCGGTCACCCGGTAGCTCCCGCCCCGCCACTCGAGCGCGATCGGCACTCCCTCGCCGTCGGTCGAGACCAGCGCCGTCTCGTCGATCACCGCCATCGTCGTGCTCCCGTTCACTCGCCGGACCCGGTTGGCCGTTCGAACATGTGTTCGATAGTCTGCGAGTGTACGCCGCGGCGCTCGTGCTCGCCACGGCCGCGGATCGACCGGTGGGAGGCGCGATGATCGAGTGGAGTCCGCTCCAGATGCTGCGCAGCAGCGGGCAGGACGAGTGGGTGATGGTCGACGCCCTGCGCACCGGCCGGATCGGCCTGGTGCGCCGCATCGAGACCGGCCCGTACCGCGAGACCTGGTTCCGCGCGGTGACCTGGGCGGCCGAGCCGGAGAGGCGGACGCTCGTAGGCTACTCCCGCTCGATGGACACCATCGCGGCCGCCCTGTGGGCCCATCAGCCGCCGACGGCGCAGGAGAAGCCCTTCCCCGGCTACCCGCCCTCGCGGCCGTCGGCGTGACTCCTTCAGCGAGAGGGGGCCCTGCCGTCCCCGCGACGGCGGCCTCCGTGTCCGCCACGGGGGAGAATGGCCCGATGCTCCTCGCACTCGTCGGCGGCCCCACGGGGGCGTGGCGGGCGGTCGACCCCGTCGGCGGCGCCGAGGCCGGGAGCGGCAGGGGGCCGGCCGAGCTGGCGGCGTTCGTCCGGGAGCGGGAGCCGGAGCGCCCGCGCTGGGTCTGGGACGACACCGCGCGCTGGTACCCCGCACTGCTGTCGGCCGGGGTGGTCGTCGCCCGGTGCCACGACCTCCGGCTGGCCCGCGCGATCCTCCGCCGCTCGGTCTCCGCCGCCTCATCGGCTCTCGCGCGCTCGCCCCTCGACCCGTGGGACGCGGGAGCCGCGGCCCCCGCCGCGCAGGACACGCTGATCGGGTTCGAGGAGGCGGCGGGCGGCTCCGACGAGCTCGACCCCGTCCTCGAGTTGGCCCTGCAGGAGGAGGCGCTCTCCGGCGCCGCCGAGGCCGGCCGGCTCCGCCTGCTGCTCGCCGCCGAATCCGTCGGCGCCCTGATCGCTCGCGAGATCGCCCACGCAGGGCTGCCCTGGCGCGCCGATATGCACGACCGGGTGCTCACCGGGATGCTCGGCCCCCGCCCGCTCTTCGGCGGCCGCCCGGCCCGGTTGGAGGCGCTGGCCGACCGCCTGCGCGACGAGCTCGGCGCGCCCGAGCTCAACCCCGACTCGCCGGCTGAGCTCCTCAAGGCGCTGCGGCGCGCGGGTCTGCCGGTCGAGTCGACGCGCTCCTGGGAGCTGCAGTCCCTCGAGCACCCCGCGGTGCCGCCGCTCCTGGAGTACAAGAAGCTCTCCCGGCTGCTCACCGCCAACGGCTGGGCCTGGCTCGACGCGTGGGTGCGCGACGGACGGTTCCGGCCGGAGTACGTGGTGGGCGGCGTCGTCACCGGCCGCTGGGCGACCTCGGGCGGAGGGGCGCTGCAGCTGCCGCGGCAGATCCGCGCCGCGGTCACCGCGGATCCGGGCTGGAGCCTCGTGGTCGCGGATGCCGCGCAGCTCGAGCCGCGCATCCTCGCCGCGCTCTCGGGCGACTCGGCCATGGCCGCCGCCGGGCGGGGCCGCGACCTCTACCAGGGCATCGTCGACGCCGGCGTGGTCCCCGACCGGCCGAGGGCGAAGGTCGCGATGCTGGGGGCGATGTACGGGGCGACGAGCGGGGAGGCCGGACGGCTGCTCCCGAGGCTCGCCCGTGCCTACCCGCGCTCGGTCGCGCACGTCGAGGCGGCGGCTCGGGCGGGGGAGCGCGGCGAGAGCGTCTCGACGTGGCTCGGGCGCAGCTCGCCTCCCGGCCCCGAGGGGCTCTCGGCCGATGCGGCGCGAGCGCGCGAGTGGGGACGCTTCACCCGCAACTTCGTGGTGCAGGGGACCGCGGCCGAGTGGGCGCTCTGCTGGATGGGCGAGCTGCGGGCGCGACTGCGCGCCGAGGGCGGCGCGGTCGGCCGGGCGCACCTCGTCTACTTCCTGCACGACGAGGTGATCGTGCACGCTCCCGCCGACGTCGGCGAGCGGGTCGCCGCGATCGTCCGCGAGGCGGCGGTGCGCGCCGGACGCTCGCTCTTCGGAGTGGGCGAGGTCGACTTCCCGGTCACCGTCGCCGTCGTCGACTCCTACGACCAGGCGAAGTGAGACGCGGGATCAGTACCAGTGCGGCGAGCGGTTGTTCCAGCTCGACCACGCGTTGCAGGGCGAGCCGTAGGCGCTCTTGATGTACGAGAGGCCCCAGTCGACCTGCGTCGCCGCGTTCGTCTGGTAGTCGGCTCCCGAGTTGGCCATCTTGCTCGCCGGGAGGGCCTGCGGGATGCCGTAGGCGCCGGAGGAGCGGTTCAGCGCGTTCCAGCGCCATCCCGACTCGCCGTTCCACAGCGGGATGAGGCACCGGTCGACCTGGTCGGCGCCCCAGCCGAAGCGGCCGACGGCGGTCCGGGCGTAGGCCTGGGCCTGCGCGGGGGAGAGGCCGTCCGTGCGTCCGGCGTAGGTGCCGAGGGCGGCGATGGTCTTGGCGGAGCTGTTGCGCGCGCCGGTCGGGTCGTCGTCGCCGAGCTCGACCGGGCCGCCTCCGCCGCCTCCACTGTTGGAGGGCGCTGCCGGAGCCGCGGCCGCGGCGGGAGCCGACGCGGCGCGCTGGCGGGCGGCCTCGGCCTCGGCGGCGAGGCGGGAGAGGCGCTGCTGCTCCTCGAACGCCGACTTCGCGTCCTGGCCGTCGGCGTACTCCCGCTCGATCTCGGCGGTGGTGTTCTTGAGCGAGGCGAGCTGGGTGTAGAGCTCCTGGCTGTACTTCTCCTGGTCGGCGACCTTGGCGTCGGCCTCGGCCTGAGCGGAGCGGGCGACCGAGAGCGCGTCGGCCGCGGCGGTGGCGAGGGAGACGCGCTCGCCCCGGGCCTGCTCGGCCTGAGCGGCGAGGGAGACGGCCTGGTTCTCGGTCGACTGCGCCGCGGTCTGGAGCCGGCTGGTCTGCTGGGTGAGCTGCGTCATGGTGCCGAGGCGGTAGAGCAGCTCGCTCGACTCGTCGCCGCCGATGAGGAGGTTGAGCGTCGCATCGGTCCCGCCGTTGCGGTAGAGCTGCGCGGCGAGACGGCCGGCCTGCTCCTTCGCTGCGTCGGCGTCCGAGCGGGCGGCGGAGGCGCGCTCCTCCAGGGCGCTCACGCGCTGGGTCGCCTCGTCGAGAGCGCTCTGCGCGGCGTCCGCCTCGGCGGCCCGGCTGATGGCGGCGTCGGTGAGGGCGGCGGCCTGGTCGCGCAGGTCGGCGAGGAAGGCGGTGATGCGGTCGACCTCGGCGGCGGTGGCGCTCTCGCTCGACTTCGCGGCCTCGACATCGGACCACGAGGGGTAGTCGGACGGGTCGTAGGCGGCGGACGCGGAGAGCGGGGCGGCGAGGGCGGCGCACAGGACGAGGACCGTGCCCGCTCCGGCGGCGACGAGGCGCCGGCGCGCCCGGGAGGGGACGCGGAGACCGAGGGGGGTGCGGGACATGCGAACCACCCTAGGCGACGGCACCCGCGCCTGTCTCGTCCTAGCTCGAGGCTCGACGGCCCCGGCGGGGACGCTCGAGAGCGTATCCGCGGACGCCCCGTCCCGGCCCGTCGCCCGTGAGCTCGTCGCGGGCCGCCTCGAGGAGGCGCCGCAGGGCCTCCTCCCGCACGCGGGCGGCGATCGCGGCGAGGCGGCGCTGCGGGTGCGCGTCCTCCTCCTCCGCCTGCTCGTCGGCGGTGGCGGGCAGCGAGCTCTCGTACGCGTCGAGGACGGCGGCGAGGTCGGCGCCGGACAGGCTCGAGGCCAGCAGCACCCGGTCGAGGACGTCGTCCCAGTCCTCCTCCGGGGACGCTCCGCCACCCGTCAGCCAGGCGGCCGCCTCCGCGCGGCCCTCGCCGGTGAGCGCGTGCAGGGGGAGGCCGTCGTCGGTGGACCCGGCCGAGACGACGAGGCCCCGCTCGCGCAGGCGCTCGAGCGTCGAGTAGATCTGGCCGACGTTGACCCGGGGCCGGTGCGCGGCACGGTCGAGGAGCTCGGCGTGCAGCTGGAGGCCGTAGGCGGGGCCGAGCGTGAGCAGGGCGAGCAGGCCGTCGCGGACGGACACGGTGCTCCTCCCGGCGGGCGTCTGGCGGTGTGCGGCGTCCGGCGGCGCGGACGACCTGAGTATAGGCAGGAGCCGCCCACGGCCGGTCGAGCAGGCGCGGCGAGCCGCCTTGACGGAGGTCCGCCGCTCCTGCATGATCGGGCGTGGTGGCACGTCCACCGTCATAATCGAAGAAGGCGCACCGCAGAGTGTTCCGTGGTCCGGGTCGTTGGGGAAGACGCACCGGGACGAACGGAGGACACCATGGTGGCGCAGCAGACTCGGGGTGTGCTCTTCGTGCACTCCGCCCCCCGCGCGCTCTGCCCCCACCTCGAGTGGGGGACAGGTCGCGCCCTTGGTCGTGCCGTGAACTTCGCCTGGATCGAGCAGCCCGTGCTCCGCAGCACACTGCGCGCCGAATTCGCCTGGGAGGGCCCGGTCGGAACCGGTGCCGTCATCGCCTCCGCTCTCCGCGGCTGGGCCGACGTCCGCTACGAGGTCACCGAGGAGCCCTCGCCCGGCGTCGACGGAGGCCGCTGGATGCACACGCCCGAGCTCGGCATCTTCTACGCCCAGACCGACAGCGCGGGCAACACCGTCGTGCCCGAGGACCGCATCCGCTCCGCCATGGAGCTCGCCGGCGCCGACCCCATCGAGCTGCACCGCGAGCTGCGCCTCGCCCTCGGCCAGGCCTGGGAGGACGAGCTCGAGCCCTTCCGCTACGGCGGCGACTTCGCCCCCGTCGTCTGGATGCACGGGGTCGGCTGAGTTCGTTCGACGCCGCTCCTCGCGCGGCGTCGCGCAGTCGGCTCGGTCGGGTGGTCGGGTTCCGTGGAGCGGCCGGCGTCCGGCGACGCCGATCCGCTGGCACGCGGATCGGCGGATACGCCTCGCGGCAATCGTTCGCTCCCGCCTCCCTGAACCAGGCGGCCAGCGGACCCCCCGTTCCGGCAGAGGTCCGCCTCGAAGGCGCGTCGTCGCCTCACGGTTGCCGCTCGCTGGCACGTCGACCAGACGGTCGGCGGAGCACCGCGTTCCGGCGGAGGGCGTCGGAAGACTCGTGGACCCGCCCGCACCTCTGTCGCGCACGACGCCGACGGCCCGAGTAATGGCGAGTCGCACGCTCCCCACGAGCGCAGCCGCCCTGATCCGAGCATCCGACCCGAGTCGCGGCGAAGCCCGCGCTCCCCTCGAGCACAGCTGCTTGAACCGAAGCTTTCGACCCGAGTCGCGGCGAAGCCCGCGCTCCCACCCGGACAGCTTCCGCGATCGGAGTATCCGACGCGAGTCGCGGCGAAGCCCGCGCTCCCACCCGGACAGCTTCGTTGATCCGAGCATCCGACCCGAGCCGCGGCGAAGCCCGCGCTCCCCACCAGCACGGCGTGCTCACCAGCCCGCACCAGACGGCGGCGCAGATCCCTCGCGGCACGAGGCGTATCCGGGGATCCGCGTTCCAGCGGATCACCGTCGCCGCACCGCACCGGCCCTCGGAAACCCCGCCCCCCTCCCCAGCGGACGCGCCTGCGCCGCGCAAGGAGCGGCGCAGCCCGCTTTCCGCACGGTGGAGCGGGGCTACGCCCCGCTACACCGTCCGGAAAGCGGCAACAGCATTGTGCCCCCCGAACCCGAACGAGTTCGAGATGGCGACCAGCGGTCCGTCGCCGAGGGCGCGGGGGCTGGTGACGACGTCGAGGGGGATCTGGGGGTCCTGCTCGAAGAGGTTGATGGTGGGGGGTGCGGTGCGCTCGTGGAGGGCGAGCACGGTGAAGATGGCCTCGAGCGCGCCGGTGCCGCCGAGGAGGTGGCCGGTGGACGCCTTGGTCGCGGAGACGGCGATGTTCGGGAGGTGGTCGCCGAAGACGCGCAGCAGGGCGCGGTACTCGGCGATGTCGCCGACCGGGGTGCTCGTCGCGTGGGCGTTGACGTGGGTGACGTCGGTGAGCGCGGCTCCGGCCTGCTCGAGGGCGCCGATCATGGCGCGGGCGGCGGCGGAGCCCTCGGGGTCCGGCGCCGTGATGTGGTACGAGTCGCTGGTGACGGCGCCGCCGGCGAGCTCCGCGTAGATGCGGGCTCCGCGGGCGAGGGCGTGCTCCTCGGTCTCGAGGATGAGCGTCGCGGCGCCTTCTCCGAGGACGAAGCCGTCGCGGGAGACGTCGTAGGGGCGCGAGGCGGTCGCCGGGTCGTCGTTGCGGCGCGAGAGGGCCTGCATCGACGCGAAGGCGGCGATCGGGAGCGGGTGGACGACCGACTCCGTGCCGCCGGCGACGACCACGTCGGCGAGGCCGAGCTGCATGTGCTCGTAGGCGTTCGCGAGGGCCTCGGTGCTGGAGGCGCAGGCCGACACGTCGGTGCGGGCGTAGGCGCGGGAGGGGATGGCCATGCTGATGGCGGCGGCGGCCGCGTTGGGCATGAGCATCGGGATGGTCATCGGGAGGACCCGGCGGGGTCCGCGCTCGCGCAGGGTGTCCCACGCGTCGACGAGGGTCCAGAGGCCGCCGATGCCGGTCGAGTAGTCGACGCCCACGCGGAGCGGGTCGACGTCGGTGATGCCGGAGTCGGCCCAGGCCTCGCGGGCCGAGATGAGCGCGAACTGGCTGGAGGGGTCGAGGCGCTTCGCCTCCGGGCGGGAGAGCACCTCCTCCGGGCGGACCTTGGCCTGGGCGGCGAAGGTGACCGGGATGTCGTACTGGGCGACCCAGTCCTGCTCGAGGGAGCGGACGCCTGATTCGCCGGCGAGGAGTGCGTTCCAGGACTCCCGGGCGGTCCCGCCGAGGGGAGTGCTGGCACCGATTCCGGTGACGACGATCTTCTTGGTCATGACGAGCTTCTCTGTTCCGTGTGGGTGGGTGCCGGGCTCACCCCGGCCGACGATCGCCGGCCGGGGTGTCCGCCACGAGGACGGGGTGCGCGGGCGACGACTACTCGGACGCCTTGACGATGAAGCGGACCGCGTCGCCGACCGTCTTGAGGTTCTTGACCTCGTCGTCGGGGATCTTCACGTCGAACTTCTCCTCGGCGTTGACGACGATGGTCATCATCGAGATGGAGTCGATGTCGAGGTCGTCGGTGAACGACTTGTCCATCTCGACGGAGTCGGTGGCGATGCCCGTCTCGTCGTTGACAAGCTCGGCCAGGCCGGCGAGGACTTCTTCGTTGGACAGTGCCATGGTTCTCTCCTTGGGGGTTCTTCGGGTGTTCGTCAGTGACCGTAGGTCAGTTTAGGGGTGGGGTCGCGCCGGTCACGGGAGCACCACGACCTGCGCGCCGAACACCAGTCCGGCGCCGAAGCCGATCTGCAGCGCGAGTCCGCCGTGCAGCTCCGGGTGCTCCTCGAGCAGGCGGTGGGTGGCGAGCGGGATCGACGCGGCGGAGGTGTTGCCGGTGGTCTCGATGTCGCGGCCGATAGCGACGGTCTCGGGCAGCTTCAGCTGCTTCGCGAGCTCGTCGATGATGCGCATGTTCGCCTGGTGGGGGATGAACGCGGCGAGGTCCTCGGGCTGGACGCCCGCCTCCGCGAGCGCCTGCTTGGCGACCTTGGCCATCTCCCAGACCGCCCAGCGGAAGACCGACGGGCCGTCCTGGCGGAGGGTGGGCCATTCGGCGGTGCCGTCGCGGTAGGCCGCGAGCGGGTTGTCCATGCCGACGGTGTCCCACTTGGAGCCGTCGGATCCCCAGACGGTCTTCGAGATGCCGGCGGTGTCGCTGGGGCCGACGACCGCGGCGCCCGCGCCGTCGCCCAGGAGGAAGGAGATGCTGCGGTCGGTCGACTTGACCAGCTCGGACAGCTTCTCGGCTCCGACGACGAGCACGTACTCGGCCAGGCCGGAGCGGATGAAGGAGTCGGCCTGGGCGATGCCGTAGGTGTAGCCGGCGCAGGCGGCCGAGATGTCGTACGCCGGGGCGGGGTTCGCGCCGATGCGGTCCGCGAGGAGCGCGGCCAGCGACGGGGTCTGCACGGTGTTGCTGATCGTGGAGACGAGCACGACGCCGATCTGGTCCGGGCGGATGCCCGCCTTCTCGATCGCCTCGAGGGAGGCGGTGGTCGCGAGGTCGACCGCGTGGATGTCGGCGGAGGCGCGGCGGCGCTCGATGATGCCGGTGCGCTGGCGGATCCACTCGTCGGAGGAGTTGATCGGCTCGATCAGGTCGTCGTTCGGGACGACGAGGTCGCCGCGTGCCGCGCCGATGCCGAGGATCCGGGTGTACGCGCTGCCGCTGGACTGGGTGAGGGAAGGGGTCGTCATGGGGTCTCTCCTGCTAGGCGGCGTGCTCGTCGAGGAAGGCGCGGGCGGCGTCCACGTCGTCGGGGGTCGTGATGGCGATGCTCGGCACGCCCTTGAGGCCGCGCTTGGCGAGGCCGACCAGCGCGCCGGCGGGTGCCAGCTCGATGATCCCGGTGACGCCCGCGTCGGCGAAGGCCGCCATGCAGAGGTCCCAGCGGACGGGGGAGGCGACCTGGCCGACGAGCAGCTCGAGGAACGCGGCACCGGAGTCGACGACCGACCCGTCGCGGTTCGTCCAGAGCCGGAGCGTCGGGTCGGAGGGGGTCAGCCCGGCGGCGACGCCGGCGAGGGAGTCGCGGGCGGGCGCCATGTAGCGGGTGTGGAAGGCGCCGGCCACCTGCAGGGGGATCACGCGGGTCCCGCGGAGCGGCTCCGCCTTGAGTGCCTCGAGCGCGTCGACCGCGCCGGCGACGACGATCTGCCCGCCGCCGTTGTAGTTGGCCGGCTCGAGGCCGAGCTCGTCGAGACGGGCGATCAGGGCCTGCTCGTCGCCGCCGAGGACCGCGCTCATCGCGGTCGGCTCGGCGGCGGCCGCAGCGGCCATGGCACGGGCGCGCTCGCGGACGAACACCAGCGCGTCGGCCTCGGTGAGGACCCCGGCTCCGGCGGCCGCGGTGATCTCGCCGACGGAGTGGCCGGCGATGCCCGCGATGCGCTCGCGCCGTCCGCCCTCGAGGAGGGCGGCGAGGCTCACGAGTCCCGCGGAGACGATCAGGGGCTGGGCGACCGCGGTGTCGCGGATGGTGTCCGCGTCCGAGACGGTGCCGTGCGCGGCGAGGTCGATGCCGACCGCCTCCGAGTGCGCGGCGACCTGCTCGGCCACGGAGGGGATCTCTAGCCAGGGGGCGAGGAATCCGGGGGTCTGGGAGCCCTGACCCGGGGCGACGACGACGATCACGGTATTCAGTCTTCCGATCTGCGCTCGCACGTGCGGCGCGTGGAGCCACTGACAAAGCACAAAGAGCTTGTCGCGGGTCTACAAGTGTTCAGGGGCGGGAGGGGTTCGGCGAGCGGAGGGCCTCAGCGTCGGGACGGCTTCCGGCGGACGGCGCCGTCCGGGTCGCTCATGGAGCCGAGGATGAGGGCGGACTGGAGGATGAGCGCCTCGCGGGCGCCCGTCGCGTCCCAGCCGATCACCTCGGCGACCCGCTTGAGGCGGTAGCGCACCGTGTTCGGGTGCACGAACAGCTCGCGGGCGGTCGCCTCGAGGGAGCGGCCGTTGTCGAGGTAAGCCCACAGCGTGGTCAGAAGCTCGGTCGAGTGCTTCTGCAGGGGCCGGTAGATCTGCGTGATGAGGCTCTGGCGGGCGAGCGGGTCGCCGGCGAGGGCGCGCTCGGGAAGGAGGTCGTCGGCGTTGACCGGTCGCGGCGCGTTCCGCCAGGAGCGGGCGACCGCGAACCCTGCGAGGGCCGCGCGGGCGCTGCGGGACGCCTCGACCAGGGTCGGCACCTCGTGGCCGAGGACGAGGTGGCCGGTCCCGAAGCCGGGCTCGAGCGCCTCCGCGATCTCGAGGAACGCGACCGGCGGGCCGGTCTCCTCCGTGGCGTTCTCGCTCGGCTCGGCGCGGCCGATGACCAGGACGAGCCGGCTGCCCTGCACGCCGATCAGCACGTCGGCGTCCATGTGCCGGGCCGTGCGGCGCAGCTGGTCGACGTCGAGCATCTTGGGAGCGGTGCCCACCAGGACGGCGACCTCGCCGTGGCCGTGCCAGCCGAGGGCGGCGATCCGGCTGGGCAGCTCGTCGTCGGCCTCGCCCGTGAGGATCGAGTCGACGACCAGCGCTTCCAGGCGCGCGTCCCAGAGACCTCGGGCCTCGGCGGCGCGCGCGTAGACGTCGGCCGCGGCGAAGGCGATCTCGCGCGAGTAGAGGAGGATCGCCTCGCGGAGGTCCTCCCCGCCGTTCTTGATCCGGTCCTCGACGACCTCGACCGTCACCTTGATCAGCTGCAGCGTCTGCGTCAGCGAGACGGAGCGCAGCAGCTCGCGGGGAGCGGCTCCGAACACGTCCGCCGCGATCCACGGCGTGGCCGACGGGTCGTCGAACCACGAGATGAACGAGGTGATGCCGGCCTGGGCGACGAGGCCGACCGCCGAGCGCCGACCGGGGGGCATGCTGCCGTACCAGGGCAGCGTGTCCTCGAGTCGCTTGATCGTCTGCGTCGAGAGCTCACCGGCGAGGGTGCGCAGCCAGGCGAGGGTCTGCTCCTTCGTGCGGGGAGCGCCCGGCCGGGTGGCCGGACGCTCCGCCGCAGGAGCAGGACCCCGCGCACTCGACGGTGCGGGTTCCTGCGAGAGCACGGACTCGTCCGTCAGCTCTCGCCGCCCGCGTTGCCGGTGGTGCCGGCGTTGACGTCGAGGAGGCGGTACTTCTCGATCGCCTGGACGGCGAGCGAGGGGTCGACCTCGCCGCGCTTGGCGAGCAGCTGCAGCGTCCGCACGACGACCGAGGGGCCGTCGATCTGGAAGTAGCGCCGCGCCGCCGCACGGGTGTCCGAGAAGCCGAAGTCGTCCGCGCCGAGCGTCGCGAAGTCGCCCGGGATGAACTGGCGCAGCTGGTCGGGGACCTGGTGCGAGAAGTCCGAGACGGCGACGAAGGGGCCCTTCGCGTCGGCCAGCTTCTGCGTCACGTACGGCACCTGCTCGGCGTCCTCGGGGTGGAGGAAGTTGTGCTGCTCGGCCTTGATGCCGTCGCGGCGCAGCTCGTTCCACGAGGTGACCGACCAGACGTCCGCCGAGACGCCCCAGTCCTCGGCGAGGAGCTTCTGCGCCTCGATCGCCCACGGCACCGCGACGCCCGAGGCGAGGAGCTGGGCCTTCGGCCCGTCCCACTGGCCCCAGGAGATGCGGTGGATGCCGCGGACGATGCCCTCGACGTCGACGTCCTCCGGCTCCTTCGGCTGCACGATCGGCTCGTTGTAGACCGTGATGTAGTACATGACGTTCGGGTCGGTGTGCTTCCCGCCGTACATGCGCTCGAGACCGGACTGCACGATGTGCGCGATCTCGTACCCGTAGGCCGGGTCGTAGCTCACGACCGCGGGGTTGGTCGCCGCGAGGATCGGGGAGTGCCCGTCCGCGTGCTGGAGGCCCTCGCCGGTCAGCGTGGTGCGTCCTGCGGTGGCGCCGATCATGAAGCCGCGCGACATCATGTCGCCGGCCGCCCAGATCGCGTCGCCCGTGCGCTGGAACCCGAACATCGAGTAGAAGACGTAGACCGGGATGAGCGGCTCGCCCTGCGTCGAGTACGAGGTGCCGATCGCGGTGAACGCCGCGAGGGCGCCCGCCTCGTTGATGCCGACGTGGAGGATCTGACCCTGCGGGCTCTCCTTGTAGGCCAGGAGGAGCTCGCGGTCGACCGACGTGTAGTGCTGGCCGCGCGGGTTGTAGATCTTCGCGTTCGGGAAGAACGCGTCCATGCCGAAGGTGCGCGCCTCGTCCGGGATGATCGGGACGACGCGGTTGCCGAAGTCCTTCGACCGGAGGATGTCCTTGAGGATGCGGACGAACGCCATGGTGGTGGCGATCTCCTGCGTCCCGGAGCCCTTCTTGCCGACCGCGTAGGCCGAGTCCTCGGGGAGGTTCAGCTGCGTGTACTTCGAGCGGCGCTCGGGGAGGTAGCCGCCGAGCGCGCGGCGGCGCTCCTGCAGGTACTCGATCGCCTCGTCGTTCTGACCGGGGTGGTAGTACGGCGGGAGGTAGGGGTTCTCCTCGAGCTGCGCGTCCGTGATCGGGATGCGCATGGTGTCGCGGAACGACTTGAGGTTGTCCAGCGTCATCTTCTTCATCTGGTGGGTCGCGTTGCGGCCCTCGAAGCTGCGGCCGAGACCGTAGCCCTTGATGGTGTGGGCGAGGATGACGGTGGGCTGGCCCTTGTGCTCCGTCGCGGCCTTCATGGCCGCGTAGATCTTGCGGTAGTCGTGGCCGCCGCGGCGCAGGCCCCAGATCTGCTCGTCGGAGTAGCCCTCGACGAGCTTCTTGGCGCGCGGGTCGCGGCCGAAGAAGTTCTCGCGGACGTAGGCGCCGTCCTCCGTCTTGTAGGTCTGGAAGTCGCCGTCGGGCGTCTTGTTCATCAGGTCGAGCAGCGCGCCCTCGGTGTCGCGGGCGAGCAGGTCGTCCCACTCGCGGCCCCAGATGAGCTTGATGACGTTCCAGCCCGCGCCGCGGAAGTACGACTCGAGCTCCTGCACGATCTTGCCGTTGCCGCGGACGGGTCCGTCGAGGCGCTGGAGGTTGCAGTTGACGATGAAGTTCAGGTTGTCGAGGCCGTCGTTCGCGGCGACCTGGAGCTGACCGCGCGACTCGACCTCGTCCATCTCGCCGTCGCCGAGGAACGCCCAGACCTGCTGGTCGGAGGCGTCCTTGATGCCGCGGTTGGTGAGGTACTTGTTCGCCTGCGCCTGGTAGATCGCGTTGATCGGGCCGAGGCCCATCGACACGGTCGGGAACTGCCAGAACTCCGGCATGAGCCGCGGGTGCGGGTAGCTGGAGAGCCCGCCGCCCCGGTGCGACTTCTCCTGGCGGAATCCGTCGAGCTGGTGCTCGCTCAGGCGTCCCTCGAGGAAGGCGCGCGCGTACGGGCCGGGGGAGGCGTGGCCCTGGATGAAGATCTGGTCGCCGCCGCCCGGGTGGTCCTGACCGCGGAAGAAGTGGTTGAAGCCGACCTCGTACAGCGAGGCGCTCGACGCGTACGTCGAGATGTGGCCGCCGACCCCGATGCCGGGACGCTGCGCGCGGTGCACGAGGATGGCCGCGTTCCAGCGGATCCACGCGCGGTAGCGGCGCTCGACGTCCTCGTCGCCCGGGAAGTCGGGCTCGTTCTCGGGCGCGATGGTGTTGATGTAGTCCGTGGTGGGCACCATCGGCACGCCGAGGTGGAGCTCCTTGGAGCGCTTGAGGAGGCTGAGCATGACGTCGCGCCCGCGACCCCGGCCCCGCTCCTCGACGAGCGCATCGAGCGACTCGTTCCACTCCGACGTTTCCTCGGGGTCCGAGTCCACGTGACCGACGGAATACGGGTCCTGATCGTTAACAGTCACCCTCGACCTCTCTCTGGGGGCAGATCGTGCCCGAGACATCACTCTCATGAAGCGGTGCGGATCCGCGGATCCGGGGCTCGGATGACGAGCCGCGCGCGGGCACCTCCGTCAGCCTAGCGATTCCCGTGCCCCGAACCTGGAATCGCACTGTGGTGATCCACGAGGGATGTGCGCCGACGACTGTAGGAGAGCGCCAGACGGGACGCGTCGACCGGCCCGTGATCGGGGGAGACGGGCCGTTCCTTGGAGTCTGCGCGGAGCGGGTCTAGCATTGCCCCTCGTGCTCGCGCGACTCTCGTGCGCACGGAAGGACATCGGACCGATGGCTCTCGAGAAGCTGACCCTGGCTCCCGACTTCGAACTCGCGAACCAGTACGGCGAGCGCATCCAGCTGGGCGACTTCCACGGGCGGCGCAACGTCGCCCTGGTGTTCTTCCCCCTCGCCTTCTCCGGCACCTGCACGGGCGAGTTCTGCGCGCTGCGCGAGAACCTCTCCCTCTTCGAGCACGCCGACGTGGAGCTGATCGGCATCTCGGTCGACTCCAAGCACACGCTGCGCGCCTGGGGCGAGAAGCAGGGCTACGACTTCACGCTCCTCTCCGACTTCTGGCCGCACGGCGACGTCGCCAAGCAGTACGGCGTGTTCACCGAGGCGAAGGGCTACGCGACCCGCGCGACCTTCCTGATCGACAAGGCCGGCGTCATCCGGGACACGTTCATGACCGCCCCGGGCGAGGCGCGCTCGATCGACGCCTACCGCGCCGCGATCGACGCGCTCGCCCCCGCGCACGTCTGACCCTCCGGAGGCGGACCGCCCCGGTCGTCAGCTGAGGATGTTGACGGCCCGCGAGATCACGAGAGCCAGCAGGACGAATCCGGTGAACGCCTCGGCGATCATCAGGAGCTTCATCCGGCTCGACAGCGGCATCGTGTCGGTCGGGCTGAACGCCATGGTGTTCGTCGTCGAGACCGAGAGGTAGTCGACGAAGCCGGGCCGCCAGTCGGCGCGCTCGGAGGAGGTCGCGGCGACCTCGGGCGCGGTGTCGCGGTAGGTGTCCTGCGGGAAGGCGAAGTCGGCCGCCGGCAGCTCGGTGCGGGGAAGCGTTCCGCGGGCGACCGGACCGCCGCGGTCGAGCTCCCAGAACAGCAGCGCGTACGCGACGACGTTGGTGACCCAGACCTGGAGCGCGGTGAGCAGCAGCGGCGGGCCGTCGGCCGTCCCGTCGACGAGGTCGATCACCACGGCGACCACGTTCACCTGGTTCGCCACGGCGAGCACGACCGCCAGGGCGATGGAGACCCCGCGCGACCAGCGCGTCTCGCTGTCGAGCCGGTGCGGGTTGACGACGAACAGCGGCACGAGCAGCGCGAGCGTGATGCCGGCGGCGACGAGGCGGACCATCGAGGTGTCGGCGCTGTGGCCGGCCACGTTCAGGGCGACGGCCACCAGGATCGCGGCGGAGGCGGGCCAGCGGCTCTCGGCGCGCCGCCTCGCCCGGGAGTCGCTGTCGGCGGTCATGTGCCGAGGCTAGTGCCCGCAGGGGGCCGCTCCGCCTGCCGTAGGATCGAGTCGATCGTCCGCGGGTGCGCCCGCGACGGGGGCCTTTAGCTCAGTTGGTAGAGCGCCACGTTTACACCGTGGATGTCATCGGTTCGAGCCCGGTAGGGCCCACCACCTCCGCCGATCGGACACTGCGCGTCAGCGGGACTGGCGGCGCTTGTAGGGCTTCGGCTGGCCCTTGACGATCGGCGCGCGCCCGGTCCCCTTGGAGGCCTTGGCCTTGCCTCCCGACTTCGGGGCCGCCTCCGGCTCGTCGCCGAGCGCGGCGAGCTCCTCGCGGGCCGAGGCGAGGCGCTGCCGCCCGGCCGCGGTGAGGGTCGTGGCGGCGGCACCGGGCTCGAAGAGCGGCTTGCCGAGGTCGAGCTCGACGGCGGCGACGGAGGAGTCGAGCTTCTGCCGCGAGATGCCGAGGCGCTCGGCGGCGCGCACGAAGTGCAGCTCCTCGGCGACCGCCACGAAGTGGCGCAGCTGGCTGATCTTCATCCCGAACCCTTCACGGCCGCTCCCTGCGGCACGACCACGGTACGCGGTCCGGGAGGGGGCGCCGACCGCCGGGAGCGCCACCAGGAGCAGCGGCGACCCGTCGATCCGCGCCAGAGGCCCCGGCGGACATTGCCGGACGGAGGCGGGAGGCCTACGGTCGCGCCCGTGGGCGGTCCCGAAGCCGGCCACGGAGAGAGGCCGACGTGGGCGCGCTCATCTACAGCTCGATCGCGTCGCTCGACGGCTACGTGAACGACGCGGACGGCGGATTCGCCTGGGCGGAGCCGCGACCCGCCGTGCACCGCTTCATCACGGAGCGCGAGGGGCGGGTGCGCACGTACCTGTACGGGCGGCGCATGTACGAGGTCATGCGCGCGTGGGAGCAGACCTGGGCACTGGCGGAGGAGTTCGCGTTCATCCGCGACTTCCAGGAGATGTGGCGGGCGGCCGACAAGGTCGTGTACTCGACGACGCTGGAGTCGGCCGAGACCCGCCGCACCCGCGTCGAGGGCGGGTTCGACCCGGTCGTCGTCGCCGCGCAGGTCAGCGCCGCCGACCACGACGTCTCGATCGGCGGGCCGACCCTCGCCCGGCACGCGCTGCTCGCCGGGATCGTCGACGAGGTGCAGGTCTACACGGTGCCGGTGGCGGTGGGCGGCGGGACCCACTTCCTCCCGTGCGGGTTCCACGCGCGCCTCGACCTGCGCGAGGAGCACCGCTTCGCCGACGGCACGGTCTTCACGCGCTACAGCGTGCGGCGCTGAGACCGGCTATTCGGCGCCGACCAGCGCGGCGATCCGCGAGGCGAGCCGGGCGCCCTGAGCACGTCCGGAGCGGGCGGAGGCGGCGCGGACGGCCGGGTCGAGCGAGTTCGGGCCGAAGGCGCGCACCGACTCCTCGTCGGCGTAGAGCACCTCGACCCGCGAGTCCGCGAGGGCGTCGAGCTCGCCGGTCGGGATCAGGCCCGCGCCGGGCGTGCCGACTCCCGGCAGCGGAGTGACGATCAGGACCCAGTCGGCTCCCGCGGCGAGGTCGGCGTTGCTGCCGGAGCGCACGCCGCCGTCCATGTAGCGGACGCCGTCGATGCTGACGGGAGGCCAGACCCCGGGGACGGCGCAGCTGGCGGAGATCGCGTCGACGAGGCCGACACCGCTCTCGCGGTCGAACACGCGCAGCTCACCGGTGGCCGTGTCGACCGCGGTGATGAGCAGACGCTGCTCGGGCCAGTCGGCGTCGCCCACGCGGGCCGAGATGACGGCCCGGCGCGTGTCCTCGGGGAGCGTCTCGGCCTCGAGCGCGAGGGTGCCGATGCGGCGCCGCGCGTCCTGGGGCGAGGTCGCGCCCTCGACGGCCGCGGCGAAGAGGGCCTGGAGGCGCTCACCGTCGACGTCCGCTCCGATCTCGGCGGACTCCTCCTGGAGCTGGGCCTCGTACGACTCGTCGAGGCCGGTGCCGGTGCTCAGCTGCGCGGCGACCGCGGAGCCCGCGGAGGTGCCGATGAAGGTCGTCGACGGATCGAGCAGGAGGCGGGCCCCCTCGGGGGAGGCGTCGGCGAGGCCGCGGAGGACGCCGAGCTCCCAGGCGATTCCGGCGAGGCCGCCGCCGGCGAGGACGAGTGCACCAGGCATGGGGAGGTCCTTTCGATCAGGATCAGGAGGGGGCGGGCGCTGCGGAGCGCCGCAGCACCAACGCTGTCACATCGTCGTGCGCGTCGTCTGCGAGAGCATGCAGACGCTCGAAGAGAGCGGGGTCGTCGTTGCTCCGCACCAGCTCGGCGAGACGGTCGAGCGCGTCGAGGCGCCCGCCGAAGACGTCGAGCAGGCCGTCGCTGCAGGAGAAGAGCGCGTCGCCGGGGGCGAGCACGCGCTGCTCCTCCTCCCAGGAGACGTCGGCGGCGATGCCGAGCGGGACGCCCGTGGAGGCGAGCCGCTCCGTGGTGCCGTCGGCGCGCAGCAGGAGGGTGAGGCCGTGGCCGCTGTCCACGAACGAGACGGCGCCGCTCGCGAGGTCGACCCGGGCGATCAGCGCGGTCGCGAACATCCCGGTCGCGGTCAGGTCGGGCAGGAGCTGGCGGTTGACGGCCTCGACGGCTGCCGCGGGAGGGAGCTCCGGCCGCGCCTGGAACGCGGAGCGGATCGCGGAGGCGACGATCGCCGCCGACACCCCCTTGCCCATCACGTCAACCAGCTCGAGGGAGAGATCGTCCCCGCTGCGACGCCACGCCGTGTAGTCGCCGGCGACGTCGTGCAGCGGCGTGGTCAGCGAGTCGAGGCTCCACTCGCCGAGGTCGAGGCGCGGGGGCCAGAGCCGCTCCTGCGTCTCGCTCGCGCGTCCGGAGAAGGCGATCTCGCGCAGCTCCCGCTCCGCCCACCGGCCGAGGTCCTCGAGGATCTCGCGCTCCTCCTCCGAGAAGCCGCGCACCTCGCTGTCGATGATGCAGATCGTGCCGACGCGGAGGCCGTCCCCCACGACGAGCGGGCGGCCCGCGTAGAAGCGCACGTGAGGGGATCCGGTGACGACTCCGCGGTCGGCGAACCGCGGATCGGCGGTGGCGTCCTCGACGACGAGGATGTCGCCCTGCTGGACCGTGACGTCGCACATCGAGTCGGCGCGCAGCATCCTGCTCGCCCGCGCCGAGCGCTGGGGCGACTTCGTGAACTGCGTCGACTCCTCGAGGATGTTGATCTCGGCGAGGGGGACGCGCAGGAGCCGGCGGGCGATGCGGGTGATCCTGTCGAAGCGCTCCTGGGGGGTGCTCAGGCCGATCCCGAGCTCGGCGATCGCGGCGAGGCGGGCGCGCTCGGTCGGCTCGCTCACGTGCGGGTCCGGGCGAGTGCCCAGAGGTTCTGCCCGTCGACACGGCGGTAGGAGAACTCGGTGACGAGGGCGTGGATGAACGGGATCCCGCGGCCTGCCTCGTCCCACTCGTCCGGCATGTCGCGGGGGTCGGCGACCTCGGCGGGCGCCTCCTCGGCGGAGTCGTTGAGCGAGGCGCGCAGCTCGGTCGCGTCGACGCGGATCTCGACCAGGCAGATGATGTGCCGGTACGACCGGGCGTGCTGGACGATGTTCGAGGTCAGCTCGACCAGCGCGGTCTCGAACGACATCCGGTCGACCGGCGCGACGCCCGGCTCCTCGAGCCACAGCTCCTCGAGCGCCTCGTGGACGGCGGTGACGCCGTCCTCGGGCGGCGTGCGCACGACGAAGGAGCGCTCAGGCACGGTAGGCCTCCTCGACGGTCTCGGCGCTCCCGAGCAGGCGGTCGAGGTTGGACAGGCCGAGCACCATGGCGGGCTGCTCGCCGGCGGCGGCCACGCGCAGCTCGCCGCCCGCCTTCCGCGCCTCCTTGAGTCCGGCGACGAGGACGCCGAGCCCGGACGAGTCGAGGAACTCGACGGCCGCCAGGTCGACGACCACGCGGACCTCTCCCGCCTCGAGCGCGCGCTGGAGGACCGCTTCGAGCTCCCACGCCGTGGACAGGTCGAGCCGGCCGACGGGGCGGATCACCACGATGTCGGGCTCGATCCGCTCGGTGCTGATCCTCGAGCTGGGCTCCATGGTGTCCTCCTGACGGGACGGCACGCGGTTCCGCAGGGCTCGGAGACGTGGTGAGGACGCGGTCGGGCGCGCGACCGAGGGGCTCCGGATCCGATGCGGGGGTGAATCGGGGAGTTCGTCCGCCTCCGACCGTACAAGGGAACGGGGCGCCCCGTGGGAGGCGTGACCGCATCCGCGCTGCGACACGCGGTGCGCGGCCCCGGGAGGAGGCTCCGCTCAGCCCCTCGCGGCGGCGAGAGCGTCGGCGGCGAGCCGCACGGAGGTGTCCCGGCCGGTCAGCCAGAGCGGCACGGAGCGGGCGCGGAGGCCCGCCGACTCGAGCGCCGGGACCGCGTCCGCGTCCTCCTCGCCGACGAGCCAGGCGTCGAGGAGGCCGCCCCCGCTCCGGGCTCCGTAGTGCCGGCCGACGGCCTCGGCGGAGGTCTCGACGCCGATCGCGGCGAGGCAGGCGTCGGCCATGCCGCGCACCACCGCGCCTCCGATGACGGGGGAGACGCCCACGACGGGTGCGGAGGTCCGGCGGAGGGCGTCCGCGATCCCGGGGACGCCGAGGATCGTGCCGATCGAGACGACGGGATTGGAGGGGGCGACGAGCACCGCGTCGGTGTCGGCGATCGCCTCCAGCACGCCCGGGGCGGGGCGGGCGCTCTCCACCCCCTGCTGGACGAACCGGCGGGCGGGCGCGGACGCGCGCAGCCGCACCCACCACTCCTCGAAGTGGAGGAGCCGCACGCCCTCGCCGGGGAGCTCGACCTCGACGTGGGTCTCGACGTCCTGGTCCGACATCGGCAGCAGGCGGACCCCCAGCGGCCAGCGGGCGGTGATCCGGGCGGTCGCCTCCGAGAGGGTGAGGCCGTCGCGCAGCATCGAGCTGCGGGCGATGTGGGTGCCGAGGTCGAGGTCGCCCAGGGTGAACCACGGCCAGCCGACACCGAAGGCGGTGAGCTCGGCCGAGACCCGCTCGCTCTCGCCGGCCCGCCCCCAGCCGCGCTCCGTGTCGTTCACTCCGCCGAGCGCGTAGGTGATCGAGTCGAGGTCGGGGCAGACCTTGAGGCCGGTGAGCCACATGTCGTCGCCGGTGTTGACGACGACGGTGATCTCGCTCGCCTCGCCGCCGGCGGCCTCGAGATCGCGGAGGTGCTCGCGGACCGCCGAGGTGAAGCGGGCGCCGCCGACGCCTCCGGCCAGGATCGTGATGCGCATCCGCCCACGCTAGCGGCACCGACGGATTCCTCCCCCGGCGAGCCTTAATGCTGCGGATCCGCGCCGGAAACACCGGGGAAACGTCGAACCCCGACGATGAAGCCCTGTCCCCGGAGCCGGACGGTCCGTCATTGCCTTCGGGCCCGGCGGGGACCACAGTGGGTCCACGTCCCCGGCTCCGCACCGCCTGGCGGAGCACACCGGAGCCGGACAGGGACGCCCGAGCATGGAGGTACCGATGACCATCGTCCGCGCAGCGATCACCCAGACGACCTGGACCGGCGACAAGGAGTCGATGCTCGACAAGCACGAGCGGATGGCCCGGGACGCCGCAGCCGACGGCGCGCAGATCGTCTGCTTCCAGGAGCTGTTCTACGGCCCGTACTTCGGCATCACCCAGGACAAGAAGTACTACCGCTACGCCGAGCCCGCCGACGGGCGGATCGTGCAGCGCTTCGCGGCCCTCGCGAAGGAGCTGGGCGTGGTGATGATCCTCCCGATCTACGAGGAGGAGCAGACCGGCGTCTACTACAACACCGCGGTCGTGGTCGACGCCGACGGGACGATCCTCGGCAAGTACCGCAAGCACCACATCCCGCACCTGGACCGCTTCTGGGAGAAGTTCTACTTCCGGCCCGGGAACCTCGGCTTCCCGGTCTTCGACACCGCGGTCGGCAAGGTCGGCGTCCACATCTGCTACGACCGCCACTTCCCGGAGGGCTGGCGGGAGCTGGGCCTGAACGGCGCCCACCTCGTCTTCAACCCCAACGCCACCAAGCCCGGCCTGTCGAACCGCCTCTGGGAGGTCGAGGGCCCGGCGGCCGCGGTGGCGAACGGCTACTTCGTGCTGCAGCCCAACCGCGTCGGCCGGGAGGACAACGAGTACGGCGACCTCGCGGTCGACTTCTACGGCACCAGCCAGATCATCGATCCGCGGGGGGAGTTCGTCGGCGAGCGGGGCTCGGGCGAGGCCGAGGAGATCCTGATCCGCGACCTCGAGATGGACATGGTGCAGGAGATGCGCGACGACTGGCAGTTCTACCGGGACCGCCGGCCGGAGTCGTACACCAGCATTCCGAAGCCGTGACCGCAGACCGAGACGGGGAAGACCGATGAAGACCCTCATCACCGGCGGGACGGTCGTCAACGCGACCGGCACCGGAGCCGCAGACGTCCTGATCGACGGCGAGACCATCGCCGCCGTCCTCGCCCCCGGCTCCACGCTGCTGGGCTTCGATCTGGCGGCCCACGTCGACCGGGTGATCGACGCGAGCGGCAAGTACGTGATCCCGGGCGGGATCGACGCGCACACGCACATGGAGATGCCGTTCGGCGGCACCTCCGCCTCGGACACCTTCGAGACCGGCACGCGCGCCGCGGCCTGGGGCGGCACGACGTCGATCGTCGACTTCGTGGTGCAGTACCCGGGCGAGAGCGTCGTCGACCGGTTCCAGGCGTGGCAGGAGAAGGCGGCCGGCAACTGCGCGATCGACTACGGCTTCCACCAGATCCTCTCGGACGTGCAGGACTCCTCGCTCGTCGCGATGGACGAGCTGATGCGCGAGGGGGTGACCAGCTTCAAGCTGTTCATGGCCTACAAGGGCGTGTTCCTCTCGGACGACGGGCAGATCCTCCGGGCGTTCCAGAAGGGCGCGGAGAACGGCGCGATGATGATGATGCACGCCGAGAACGGCGCCCTCATCGACGAACTGGTGAAGCAGACCCTCGCCGCCGGGAACACCGCGCCGTACTTCCACGGCACCTCTCGCCCCTGGCAGGCGGAGGAGGAGGCGACGCACCGGGCGATCATGATCGCCGACCTCACCGGCGCGCCGCTGTACGTGGTGCACGTCTCCGCGAAGCAGGCGGTGGAGCAGATCGCCCAGGCCCGCGACCGCGGCATGAACGTCTTCGGGGAGACCTGCCCGCAGTACCTCTACCTCTCGCTCGAGGAGCAGCTCGGCGCTCCGGGCTTCGAGGGTGCGAAGTGGGTGTGCTCCACGCCGCTGCGCTCGAAGGCGGAGGGGCATCAGCACCACATGTGGCAGTCGCTGCGCACCAACGACATCCAGATGGTCTCGACCGACCACTGCCCCTTCTGCATGAAGGGCCAGAAGGACATGGGGATCGGCGACTTCTCGAAGATCCCCAACGGCATCGGCTCGGTGGAGCACCGGATCGACCTGATGTACCAGGGCGTGGTGTCGGGGCAGATCTCCCTGCCGCGCTGGGTCGAGCTCACCTCGACCACCCCGGCGCGGATGTTCGGGATGTACGGGAGGAAGGGCGTCATCCAGCCCGGGGCCGACGGCGACGTCGTCGTCTACGACCCGAGCGGGCACACCTCGATCGGGATCGGCGAGGGCCGAAGCCACCACATGAACATGGACTACTCGGCCTGGGAGGGCTTCGAGATCGACGGCCACGTCGACACGGTGATCTCCCGCGGCAGGGTCGTCGTCGACGACGGCTCCTACGTCGGCACGAAGGGCGACGGGGCGTACATCCCGCGCGGTCTGAGCCAGTACCTGATCTGAGCCGGCACCCGATCCGAGCCAGCACCTGATCGAGCAGAAGGAACCCCATGGACTTCGGAGTCGTCCTCCAGACCAACCCGCCCGCCTCGCGCACCGTCGCGCTCGCCGTCCTCGCGGAGACGCACGGCTTCGACTACGCGTGGACCTTCGACTCGCACCTGCTCTGGCAGGAGCCCTACGTGATCTACTCGCAGATCCTCGAGAGGACGCACCGGATCACGGTCGGCCCGATGGTCACCAACCCCGCCACGCGCGACTGGACGGTCATCGCCTCGCTGCACGCGACGCTCAACGAGATGTACGGGAACCGCACGGTGTGCGGGATCGGACGCGGCGACTCGGCGGTGAGGGTGACCGGAGGAGCTCCGACGACGCTCAAGACGCTGCGGGAGTCGATCCACGTCATCCGCGAGCTCGCCAACAGCCGTCCGGTCGAGTACAACGGCCAGACGCTGCAGTTCCCGTGGAGCCGGGGCTCGTCCCTGGAGATGTGGGTGGCCGCCTACGGCCCGCTCGCCCTGAAGCTCGCGGGCGAGGTCGGCGACGGCTTCATCCTGCAGCTGGCCGACGTGGACATCGCGCGCTGGATGATCGGCGCCGTCAAGGAGGCGGCGGCGAACGCCGGCCGGGATCCCGAGTCGCTGCAGTTCTGCGTCGCGGCGCCGATGTACGTCGGCACCGACCGGGAGCACATGCGCGACCAGTGCCGCTGGTTCGGCGGTATGGTCGGCAACCACGTGGCCGACATCGTGGGCCGCTACGGCGCCTCCGGAGCGGTGCCGCAGGCGCTGACGGACTACATCGCCGGGCGCGAGGGCTACGACTACAACGAGCACGGCCGCGCGGGCAACAGCCACACCGCCTTCGTGCCGGACGAGATCGTGGAGCGCTTCTGCGTGCTGGGCACGGCGGACGAGCACGTCGAGAAGCTCCGGGCGCTCGCCGACATCGGCGTGACGCAGTTCGCGGGCTACCTCCAGCACGACAACAAGGAGGAGACGCTGCGCGTGTACGGCGAGCGGATCATCCCGGAGCTGCGCGAGCACATCGTGGCCCGCGCATGAGACCGGCCCTCGCGCGCGGGCTCGTGCTCGGCGCCGCCGGGCTGCTCCTGCTCGCGCTGGTGTGGGAGGGCTGGAAGGCGCTCGGGCCCGAGGCCGGGGTGGTCGTCGGAGGAGTCACGGTGCTCCCGCGCACGAGCGCCATCGCGATGCCCCACCTCTGGGAGATCGCGGCCCGGCTCGGCGAGCCGGTCACCGGAGCGCGGAACGCCCCGGCGCTCTGGTCGGCCGTCGTGGGGGCGAGCGCCTTCTCGCTCGGGATCGCCGCGGTCGGCTGGGTCGTCGGCACGGTCGTGGGGCTGCTCCTGGCTCTCCTGATGCAGCGGTTCCGCACGGCGGAGTCGGCGGTGCTGCCCTGGATCGTGCTGAGCCAGACGGTGCCCCTGATCGCGATCGCCCCACTGGTGCGGCGCTGGGGGTCGCAGCTCGAGCTCGGACCGGTGACCTGGGAGAACTGGATGTCGGTGGCCCTGATCGCCTCCTACCTCGCGTTCTTCCCCGTCTCGATCGGGGCGCTCCGCGGGCTCGGCTCGCCGACGGCCCACCAGGTCGAGCTGATGCACGTGTACGGCGTCGGCTGGTGGAAGACGATGGTGCGCCTGAGGCTGCCGGCGAGCGTGCCCTACCTGCTGCCGGCCCTCCGGCTCGGAGCGGTCAGCGCCGTCGTCGGCACGATCGTCGCCGAGGTCTCGATCGGCCTGCGCGGCGGGATCGGCCGCATGATCATCGAGTTCGCCTCCGCTGCCGGAGGCGACCCCGCCAAGCCCTGGGCGCCGATCCTCGGGGCGGTGCTGGTGGGCCTCGCGGCCGCCGGCGCCGTCGCTCTGCTCGGCACCCTCCTCCGTCCGTACCGCCGAGGGGAGCAGCCCGCATGAGCCCTGCAGGATCCGCGGTCGTCGTCGACTCCGTCACGAGGACCTTCACCACCGCCCGCGCCGCGAGCGTCACGGCGCTCCAGGACGTCTCGCTCGAGGTGGCCGCGGGGGAGTTCGTCTCGCTGATCGGCCCGTCCGGCTGCGGCAAGTCGACGCTGCTGCGGCTGATCGCCGACCTCGACGAGCCGGACTCCGGCTCGATCGCCGTGTTCGGCAAGACGGCCCGGCAGGCGAGGCTCGACCAGGACTACGGGATCGCGTTCCAGCAGGCGGGCCTCCTGCCGTGGCGCACGATCCGGGCGAACATCGCCCTGCCGCTGGAGCTGCACGGCGTCGCCGCGACCGCCCGGCGCTCGCGCGTCGACGAGCTGCTGGCGCTGGTCGGGCTCGGCGACTTCGCCGACTCCTACCCGGACCAGCTCTCCGGCGGGATGCAGCAGCGCGTCGCCATCGCGCGGGCGCTCGCCGAGAGCCCGCGCCTGCTCCTCATGGACGAGCCGTTCGGGGCGCTCGACGAGATGACCCGCGAGCGGATGCAGACGGAGCTGCTGCGGATCCGGCGCGAGACCGGCGCCGCCGTCGTCTTCGTCACCCACTCGATCCCGGAGGCGGTGTTCCTCTCGGACCGCGTCGTGGTGATGTCGCCGCGGCCGGGCAGGATCCGCGACGTCCTCCCGGTCGGACTCCCCGGAGCATCCGAGCGCGACGCGGCGGTCAGGGAGGACACGGCGTTCTTCCGCGACGTGAGCGCCGTGCGCGAGCTGCTGCACGGCGATCCCGCCGCCGTGCCGCGCGGAGTGGAGAACCGGTGAGCACGACGGCGCTGGCGCGCAGCGTGCTCGCGCCGGTCGTGCTCGGGATCGCCGCGGTCCTGCTCTGGCAGGCCGGGGTCACCGCTCTGGCGATCCAGCCGTTCGTGCTCCCGTCGCCGCTGGCGATCGGACGGGAGTTCGCCGCGAACCTCGGCTCCGTCGCCGAGGGCAGCGCGGTGACCGGCCGCAACGCGCTGGTCGGCCTGATGGTCGGCGCAGTGCTGGCGGTCGTGGTCGCCGGACTCTCGGCGCTCGCGCGGGTGTTCGACGGACTGGTCGCGCCGATCGTGGCCGCGGCCGCTGTCGTGCCGATCGTCGCCCTCGCTCCGGTGCTCTACACGATGTTCGGAGCGAACGCCGAGACCGCGAGGCAGCTCGTCGCGGCGCTCGCCGTGTTCGTGCCGGTGTACGTGACGACGCTGCGCGGGCTGCGGCAGGCCGCTCCGGTGCACCGCGACCTGCTGAAGGCCTACGCGGCGACCCCCTGGCAGACCGCCCGCACGATCACGCTGCCGGGAGCGGTGCCCTACGTCTTCACGGGGCTCCGCATCGCCTCCTCGCTCGCGGTGATCTCGGCGCTGGTCGCCGAGTACTTCGGCGGACCCGTGGGCGGGCTCGGCAAGTCGATCACGACGGCGGCCTCGGGCAGCGACTACGCGCTCGCCTACGCCTACGTCCTGGGCGCCGTGCTCGTCGGCCTCGCGTTCTACTGCGTGACGGCCGCGCTCGAGGCGTTCGCGCTGCGCCGCAGCCGGCTGCGCTGAGCGCGGCGCCGCGCGTCCCCGCACCCTCCTCGGTCCTCCCGATTCCCGACTCCCGATTCCCGACTCCACCCGACGCACCATCCGCACCGCCCGCATCATCAGCGCCACCTGCACCACAGCACCACCTGCACCGCCGCACCACGGGGCGCGCCGCACCGGCGACCCCGCAGACCGCACCAGGAGGACCCGTGACCAGACGCACCCGCATCACCCTGACGACGACCGCCGCCTTCGCGGCCGTGGGCCTCGCGCTCACCGGCTGCAGCGCCTCCGGCGGCTCCGACCCGGGGTCGGCTTCCAGCTCCGGCGGCCTCGCGCCGGTCACCCTGCAGCTGCAGTGGGTGGCCCAGGCGCAGTTCGCCGGGTACTACGCCGCGCTCGACCAGGGCTACTACGAGGACGAGGGCCTCGACGTGACGATCGCCGAGGGAGGCGGCGACATCGTCCCCCAGGACGTGCTCGCCTCGGGCGACGCGGACTACGCGATCTCCTGGGTGCCCAAGGTCCTCGGCTCGATCGAGCAGGGGGCCGGGATCACCGACGTCGCGCAGATCTTCGAGCGCAGCGCCACCACGCAGATCTCCTTCAAGGACAAGGGGATCACCTCGCCCGCCGACCTCGCCGGGAAGAGCGTAGGCAGCTGGGGCTACGGCAACGAGTGGGAGCTGTTCGCCGGCATGCAGAAGGACGGCGTCTCCCTCGACGACATCTCGCTGGTGCAGCAGCAGTTCGACATGAACGGCTTCCTCGCGGGCGACATCGACGCGGCCCAGGCGATGACCTACAACGAGTACGCCCAGGTCCTCGAGACCGTGAACCCCGCCACAGGCGAGCTGTACCAGCCGGACGACCTGAACGTCATCAGCTGGAACGACATCGGGACCGCGATGCTCCAGGACGCGATCTGGGCGGACGCGGGCAGGCTCGCCGACGACGACGCGTACGCCGAGCAGACGGTCGCCTTCATCAAGGCCTCGATCAAGGGCTGGATCTTCGCGAAGGACGACCCGCAGGCGGCGGCCGACATCGTCACCGCGGCCGGATCCACGCTCGGCACCAGCCACCAGCTCTGGATGACCAACGAGGTCAACAAGCTGATCTGGCCCTCGACGAGCGGCGTCGGGATGATCGACGAGGCCGCGTGGCAGCAGACGGTCGACATCGCGAAGGAGACGGAGAACGAGACGGGGGCGACGATCATCAGCGCGGACCCGCCCGCCACCGCCTACTCGAACGAGTACATCGAGAAGGCGCTCGCGGAGCTGGCCGACGAGGGAGTGGACACGAGCGGTGCCGACTACGCGCCGATCGACGTGACGCTGGAGGCCGGCGGCGCCTGAGCCCGGACTCCGCCCCTCCCGGCTCCTCCCGGCCCCTCCGGCCCCGGAGGGGGCCGGGAGGGGTAGGCTGGACCCTCGTGACTACTTTCAAGAAGACGCCGTTCACCGTGAACGTGCGCGACCTCGTGAGGCGACCGGGCGAGATGCGCGAGCACCGCCTCGAGCTCGAGGCGCCGGAGCAGTTCGGCGAGGGGATCGTCGCGGTCCGCAAGGGATCGGCCGTCGATCTCGACGTCCGGCTCGAGTCCGTGCACGAGGGGATTCTGGCCAGTGTCGAGGTGTCGGCGAGGGCCGACGGCGAGTGCAGCCGGTGCCTGACCGACATCTCCCTGCCTGTCGATGTCGAGTTCCAGGAACTTTTCGCGTACTCTTCTGACGAAGCTTTCGACTATGAGGTTCACGACGACCACGTGGATCTTGAACCTCTGGTCAGGGATGCGGTGGTTCTGTCGCTGCCGTTCCAGCCGGTCTGCCGGCCGGACTGTCCGGGCCTCGACCCCGTCACGGGGGAGCGGCTGGCCGATTCCTCCACGCCCGAACCCGAGGCGCCGCGCGACTCCCGGTGGGCCGCGCTCGCGGGGTTGAGCGAGGAGGACGGCGGGGCTGTAGCGCCCGGAGCTTCCACCGACAGAGCTTCCGCAGACAGCGGTGAGGGCGCGACCGCCCGCACCGAATCCGACTAGAGGTAGAGAAGAGAGAATCATGGCTGTTCCCAAGAGGAAGAAGTCCCGCGCGAACACCCACGCCCGTCGTTCGCAGTGGAAGGCCGAGGTCCCCACCCTCGTCAAGACCATCGAGAACGGCAAGGTCGTTTACAGCCTTCCCCACCGCGCCAAGGTCGTCGAGGACTCCGCGGGCACCGCGCTGTTCCTCGAGTACAAGGGCCGCAAGGTCGCCGACGTCTGATCCCGCTCCTGGTCCGCACGGCGCGGGGCGCACCGCCTCTCGACGAACGGACCGCGGTCCATGGTGAACCAGACCTCCGCACGACCCTCCAGCGACGACCGGTCGCGTCTGGAGGCCACGCTCGGCGTGAGCCTCGACGGTGAGCTCTTCGAGCTCGCCCTGACGCACCGGTCGTTCGCTTTCGAGCACGGCGGCATCCCGCACAACGAGCGCCTCGAGTTCCTCGGCGACTCGATCCTCGGGCAGGCCGTGACCGTCATGCTCTACACCGAGTACCCCGCCCTCAGCGAGGGCGACCTGGCCAAGCGCCGGGCGAGCCTCGTCTCGACCGTCGCGCTCGCCGAGATCGCCCGCGGCATCGGCCTGGGCGAGTTCCTCCGCCTCGGACGCGGCGAGGAGCTGACCGGCGGCCGCGACAAGGCGTCGATCCTCGCCGACACCGTCGAGGCCATCATCGGCGCCGTCTACCTGGGCACCGGGCCCGACGCGGCCCGCGACCTGGTGCTGCGCCTGATCGCCCCCCTCCGGGCCGATCCGCTCCGCTTCGGCGTCTCGATGGACCCGAAGACGAGCCTCCAGGAGGCGGCCGCCGAGCGCGGTGCGCCGGCCCCGCGCTACGAGATCGCCGCCACCGGCCCCGACCACAACAAGGTGTTCGTCGCCACCGTGATCGTCGGCGGACTCGTCACCGCTCGCGGCGAGGGGACGAGCAAGAAGGCGGCCGAGATGGCCGCCGCGCTCGACGCGTGGACGCGTCTGGCGGCCCCCGGCGCACCCGTCGCTCCAGCGGTCTCGGACTGACCGTGCCCGAGCTGCCCGAGGTCGAGGTGGTGCGGGCGGGTCTCGCTCCCGCGGTCACCGGCTCCCTGGTGACCGGCGTCGAGATCGTCGACGAGCGCTCGCTGAAGCGGCACGTGCATCCGCACGGGACCTTCGAGCGCCTGCTCGTCGGGCGCCGGCTCGAAGCGGCGGTGCGGCGCGGGAAGTTCCTCTGGCTGCCCGCGGGCCGCGACGAGGCGCTGCTGGTGCACCTCGGCATGAGCGGCCAGGTGCTGCTGCGCACGGCGGATGCGGCGCTGCCGCGGCTGGCGCGCATCCGGATCGGGATCGAGCACCCCGAGCACGGCGAGCTCGCCCTGCACTTCGTCGACCAGCGGATCTTCGGCTCGATGGCGGTCGACGCTCTGGTGCCGACCCCGGACGGAGCGCCGGGCGGCTACGCGGGCGTGGAGGCCCGCGGAGGCGGCTGGCTGCGCGCCGTGCCCTCGCAGGTCGCGCACATCGCCCGCGATCCGCTCGACCCCTCCTTCGACCTGGGCTCGGTCGTCGCGTCGCTGGCGAGGAGGAGCAGCGGGATCAAGCGGGCGCTGCTCGACCAGACGCTCGTGAGCGGCATCGGGAACATCTATGCGGACGAGTCGCTGTGGGCGGCGGAGCTGCACCCGGAGCGGCCGAGCTCGTCGCTCGGCGAGGCGCGCATCCGCCGCCTCTTCGCCGAGGTCCGCTCGGTGCTCGAGCGGGCGCTTGCCGAGGGCGGCACCAGCTTCGATGCGCAGTACGTGAACGTGAACGGCGCCTCCGGCTACTTCTCGCACAGCCTGCACGCCTACGGGCAGACGGGGAAGCCGTGCGCCCGGTGCGGCGAGGCGATCGTGCGGGTGCCGTTCATGAACCGCTCCTCGCACCTCTGCCCGCACTGCCAGCAGCTGCCGCGCTGAGGCACCGGAAGGCGCCGCCTCAGGCGGCGGCGTCGGCGGGCGCCGGAGCGTACCGGGAGTGGACGACGAGCTCGCCCAGCAGCGTCGCGACGAGCGTGATGACGGCGGCGATCGCCAGGCCGAGCCAGAGTCCGACCAGCAGGGCGAGCGCGCCGACTCCGGCACCCGCGGCGATCAGGACGATCGCGGCCGCGCGGCGGAACCACGGCTGACCGGAACCACCCGCCAGGCGGGAGTCCGCAGCGAGGCCCGTGATCGTCGAGGTGACGACGACCGTCGTGACGTCCTTGACGGCGAGGTGGCGGGCGGTCGCGGCCTGGAGGCCCATCGCCCCGCCCAGCGCGCCGGTGACGGTGAAGGCGAGCGGCTCGGGGTGCTCGGGCACGACCGCGAGCACGATCGCCAGGACGCCGAGCAGGATGCCGACCACCGCGAAGAGCCAGGTCGAGCGCGAGGTCCAGCCCTTCTTCACCGGGCGGAGCACCCGGCCGCCGATCACCGCGCCGATCATGAAGGCGCCCAGCGCGATCAGGGGCCCGACCACGGGCAGGTCGGCCGCGCCGGAGAGGGCCATGCCGAGGATGACGACGTTGCCGGTCATGTTGCCGGCGAAGACGCGGTCGAGCCCGAGGTACCCGACGGCGTCGATGATGCCGGTCGAGAAGGTGAGGGCGAGCATCAGGCCGAGGGTCGCGCCCTCGGAGCGGGTGCGCAGGCGTCGGAACACGGGAGTCCTGTCGTCGGGGGCGGGTCTGGAGAATCGTGGCACACGCGTGCACATGCTCGAAACACGGCGCGGTTAGGGTCGGACGGCGCGGACGGGCCGCGCGGGAGGCGGACGCGCATGCGGTGGACGGAGTGGGCGGTGCAGCCCGGTGAGGGAGTGCCGCCGGGGGTGGACTACCTGCCGGCCGAGCCGGGTTCGGTGCTGTGGGGGCGCCTGCCGTGCGCGGCGGACGTGTCCGTGCTCACCGTCGACTCGGGGGCCGAGGTCGTCATCGACACGCTCAGCCACGAGGGCGTGCTGGAGGATCAGGGCCGCGATCCGGTCGCCTTCTTCGGCCGCCACGGTGTCGCTCCGGAGGGGGTGCTGCGCGACGCGGTCGCGCTCGCCGCGGACGGGCCGTTCCGCGACGGCGAGACGGACGGGCCGCACGTGGTCACGGGGCCGATCGCCGTCCGGGGAGCGCTGCCGGGGGACCTGCTCCGGATGACCCTCCTCGAGGCCGAGCCGCGCGTGCCGTACGGAGTCGTCTCAAACCGGCACGGCCGCGGGGCGCTGCCGGGCGAGTACCCGCTGCAGGAGGGGCCGTTCAGCGTCTTCGCGCGCGTCGACGAGGACGCGCAGGGCGGTCTCCGCGGCGTGATCCCGCTGGTGCCGGGAGGAGAGCGGGCCGCCCGGTTCCCGCTCCGGCCGTTCCTCGGGATCATGGGCGTCGCCGTCGCAGGGGAGGAGCGCCCGCACTCCGTGCCGCCCGGTGCGCACGGGGGCAACATCGACATCGCACTGCTGACCGCCGGAACCAGCCTCTACCTTCCCGTGCAGGTCCCGGGCGCGCTCGCGTACGTCGGCGATCCCCACTTCGCGCAGGGCGACGGCGAGGTGGCGCTGACGGCGATGGAGGCGAGCCTGCGCGTCCGGGTGCGCCTGGAGGTCGTCCCGCGTGCCGAGGCGATCGCGGCGTTCGGGGAGCTGCTCGGGCCGATGGGGGAGACCGGCGAGTTCCTCGTGCCCACCGGGATGGACGAGGACCTGGACGTCGCCGTGCAGAAGTGCGTCCGCGCGGCCATCGCGCTGCTGGCGGCCCGCTACGGGATGGACCCGGCTCACGCCTACGCCTACCTCAGCGCGGCGACCGACTTCGACATCTCGCAGGTCGTCGACCTGGTGAAGGGCGTGCACGCCCGCGTCCGGACGGCCGACTTCGATGACTGACCCGCGGGTGACGACGCTCGAGGGTGACCTGCCGGACGGGCTGGTGGACGCGGTTCTGGCGTACGAGGCGGCGCTCGGGGCTGACGACGTCGCGGCGCTCGCCGACGCGTTCGTGGACGCGCCGACGACGCTCCGGGGCGACGCCTCCGGACTGCTCGTCGGCCACGCGGTCATCACCGGCTTCCGGGGTCGTCGCGGCGGGGCGCCGGTGCGGGAGCTGGTCGAGCTGCACGTGCGGGCGGTCGATGCGGACACGGCGCTCGTGGTCAGCGTGAACGCTCCGGCCCGTGGCGGGCGCGGGCTCGTCACGCAGCTGTGGTCGCGCGAGGGCGGGACCTGGAGGGTGCGCGCCGCGCAGGTGCAGGCGCCCTCGCCCGCGCTGGACCCCCGTGTCTGGCGGGCCGTCGGCGCGCCGCTCGTGCCGGCCGCCGGCTCCGGGACCCTCGACGGACTGGACGTCGCGGTCAAGGACCTCTTCGCGATCGAGGGCCAGCGGATCGGCGCGGGAGTGCCGGCCCGCCTCGCTTCCGCGCCGATCGAGGCGGCGACCGCTCCGGCCGTCGCGCAGCTGCTCGCAGCGGGAGCGTCGGTGCGCGGGATCGCTCAGACCGATGAGTTCGCCTACAGCATCGCCGGCCGGAACTCCGGCTACGGGACGCCGCCCAATCCGGCCGTGCCCGGAGCGATCCCGGGCGGATCGTCGAGCGGACCGGCGACCGCCGTGTCGCTCGGGCAGGCAGCCGTCGGGCTGGCGACCGACACCGCGGGATCGATCCGGGTACCCGCCTCCTACCAGGGCCTGTGGGGGCTGAGGACGACCCACGGTGCAGTGCCCGTCGAGGGGCTGCTGCCGCTGGCGCCGAGCTTCGACACCGTCGGGTGGCTGACGCGGGACCTCGGCACGCTGAGGCGGGTGGCCGAGGTCTGCCTGCCGTCCGGCCCGCCGGTGCGGAGTCTCGCGGTGGCGCCGGCACTGCTGGGCGGAGTGGACGCGGCCGTCCGGGCGGCGTTCGGATCGGCCGTCGGGAGGATGAGCACCGAGGAGGTCGAGCTGCCCCCCGTGGCGGAGATGCTCGAGGCGTTCCGGCTCGTGCAGGCGGCGGAGGCGTGGCGGTCGAGCGGCTCGTGGGTCGCGGCGCATCCGGGAGTGCTGGCGGCGGACGTGCAGGCGCGCTTCGACGCGGCCTCGCTCGTCGACGAGCAGACGGAGGCGGCCGCACGGGCGCGGGTCGCGGGGTTCCGGGAGGCGCTCGACCGTGCGCTCGAGGGGCGGGTGCTCCTCCTGCCGTCGACGTCGTCGGTGGCGCCGGCCCTCGATGCGTCGGCCGAGGCGATCGACGCGGCGCGGACGGCGACGCTCGGCCTGACCTGCGTCGCCGGGATCGGCGGGTATCCGGCGCTGTCGGTGCCGCGATTGAGTGTCGGCGGCGCTCCGGTGGGGCTCTGCCTGGTGGGACCGCGGGGGTCGGATCTCGCGCTGCTGGAGCTGGCCGGCACGCTCTGAGGGGGCCACGCCCCGAGCTCGTCCTCTCCCTCGTCGTGAATCGGGGCGGACGCCGTGACCCGTTCTCCCGCTCGCCGCCTCTCCCTCTCCCTCTCCCTCTCCCTCTCCCTCTCCCTCTCCCTCTCCCTCTCCCTTTCTCTCTCGCTCCGTCCCTCCGTCCCTCCGTCGCTCCGTCCCTCCGTCCCTCGTCGTGGATCCGAGGCGGAAGCTGCGCCGTCGCGCCCGAGTCGCTGCGGTGATCGGTGTCTTCGAGTGCGATCTCAGCGGTGAGCAGGGGCGCCGAGCCCGGAGGGTGGAACGAGCCCGGGTGCAGCGAGTGCGGGCTCGGTGGACCGGTTCGTCGGCGGGCGTGCCGGACGACCGTCTTCCACGGCTCGGCCCTCGGCTGAGACAGGCCGGTGGATCGGACCCGCGCGGCGCGAGCGGGCGTGCACGAGCACGCCCGCTGGAGCACGCCTGCAGGAGCGCGGCTCCTTCCGCCGTCAGAACGGGGGCGGCGCATCGCTGAAGCTCGGCCTGCGCCGCGGCGGGGCTGGCGGCGCGGGCGGATCGGGTGGACGGGTGACCACGCGGCGGCCCGTGGGGGTGGTCCAGTCGGCCGATCCGTCGGGGTGGAGCGTGTAGGTCCAGCGGTCGCCGTGGCGGACGTGGTGGTGGGCGACGCAGAGCGACGCCAGGTTGTCGAGGGCGGTGGCGCCTCCGTGACGCCACTCGAGCGTGTGGTCGGCCTCGGCGGTCGCCGCGGGCCGGGTGCAGCCGGGGAAGCGGCAGGTCCGGTCGCGCAGCTGGAGGGCGAGGCGCATCCGCGGGGGAGGGAGGCGGTGCGTGCGTCCGACGGAGACCACGGCGCCCGTGCTCGGATGGGTGAGCACCGGGGTGACGGCCGAGTCGGCTCCGAGGAGCTCGCGCGCGACGCCGGCCGGGATGAGGCCGTAGCCGTCCAGTTCCGCGGGGGTCTCGTCCTGCCCGGCCGCGGTGCTCGCGGCGAGGGTCAGACGCACCTCGGCCCGGATGCCGCGAGCGGACGTGCGCGGACGCTCGTCGCCCGGCGCCGTGCCGGACACGTCGCCGTCGCAGAGCAGGTCGACCAGGGCGTCGGCCCGCAGCTGCGCGAGCGTGCGCTCCTCCGCTGCACCGCTCCCGTCGCGGAGGGCGCGGGCGATCCGGTCGAGCCGCGCGAGCGCACCGAACGCTGCCGGAGCGGGGAGGGTCGCGCAGAGCGTGGCCATGCCGTCCTGCTCGGGCGAGACCCGGACCGACCGGTCCTCCCGAGCGCGGGCGTGCCGGTCGGCCAAAGGACTCTCGTGGAGTTCGTCCCGCAGCCGGGCGAGGCGTCGCCGCAGCTGGGTCGGCGTCATCGAGGCGGCCAGTCCCGCGGCGCGCTCGTCGAACTCCGGGAGGGTGGCCGGCGGCAGGGTGGCCGCGACTCCGCAGATGATCTGCCCCGCCTCCCAGCGCAACCGCGCCTCGACCAGCGCGGCGCGCGTGCAGGGCAGGTGGTCGACCAGCAGACGGGCGTGCTCGAGCTCGCGCGCGGCCACACGCTCGGACACGGCGAGTGCGACGGCGAGCTCGGCCCGGACGGAGCGCTCCACGAGGTCGCGCGACTCGGCGGGAGACTTGCCGCGGGCGAACGCCTCCGGGCGACGCAGAGCAGCCCTGTACGCCTCGTGCAGCGCCTCGGCGGAGGCGAGGTGGAGCGGAGCCGCGGAGCGGGCGAGCAGCGCCGCACGGCCGCCGAGGGCGCGGACCTCCTCGAGTCCCTGCCGCATCCCATCCGCCATACCCGTATTGAACCAGCGACCACCGACACGCGGGCAGCAGATGCGCCCGATCGGGAGGACCCGCTTCCGGAAGACGTCTGTGGAGGAGCGTCTGTCGAGAATCTCGACCCCCGCCACACCGCGAAACACCGGCGAAACGTCCGTCGCATAGGCTCTCCGGGTGAAACGACTGTTTCTCTCCCGCTCGTGAAGAGGTGGCCCATGACCGCGCCCGCACCGTTCCTCCCCGTCGATCCGCCGCCGCGCCTGCTGATGGGGCCGGGCCCGATCAACGCGGATCCGCGCGTCCTGCGTGCGATGTCGGCGCAGCTGGTCGGGCAGTACGACCCGTTCATGACGGCGACGATGACGGAGACGCAGGAGCTGTACCGGCAGGTGTTCCGCACCCGCAACGAGAAGACGATGCTCGTCGACGGCACGAGCCGTGCGGGCATCGAGGCGGCGCTGGTCTCGATGCTGGAGCCGGGCGACCGCGTGCTCGTGCCGGTCTTCGGGCGGTTCGGGCACCTCCTCCGGGAGATCGCGGAGCGCTGCGGCGCGGAGGTGCACGTGATCGAGGCCGAGTGGGGGCAGGTCTTCCCCGTCTCGGCGATCGCCGAGGCCCTGGCCCGGGTGAAGCCGAAGATGCTGGCCGTGGTCCACGGCGACACGTCGACCACCATGGCGCAGCCGCTGGAGGAGCTCGGCGCCCTCTGCGAGAAGCACGGCGCCCTCTTCTACACCGACGTCACCGCCTCCCTCGCGGGCAACGCCTTCGCGACCGACGAGCTCGGGCTCGACGCGGTCACCGCGGGGCTCCAGAAGTGCCTGGGCGGCCCGTCCGGATCGGCTCCCGTCACCTTCTCGGAGAAGGCCGTCGCGGTGATCGAGTCGCGCAGGAGCATCGAGGCGGGGATCCGCGACGAGGGCGACACTGTCAGCGCCCGCCGCGTCCGCTCCAACTACTTCGACCTCGGGATGATCTTCGACTACTGGGGGCCGCGCCGCCTCAACCACCACACCGAGGCGACCACGATGCTCTACGGCGCGCGCGAGTGCGCCCGCATCGTCGTCGAGGAGGGCCTGGACGAGACGGTCGCCCGCCACGCGCTGCACGGGTCGGCGATGCTCGCCGGAGTCCGCGGCCTCGATCTCGAGGTGTTCGGCGACGTCGGGCACAAGATGACGAACGTCGTCGCGGTGCGCATCCCGCAGGGCGTGAACGGTGACGCGGTGCGCGGGGAGATGCTCGCCGACTTCGGCATCGAGATCGGCACGTCCTTCGGGCCGCTACACGGGAAGGTCTGGCGCATCGGCACGATGGGCTACAACGCCCGGACGGACGCGGTGCTGACCACCCTGGCGGCGCTGGAGGCGGTGCTGCGCCGCGCGGGCGCCTCCGTGCCGGTGGGCGGCGGAGTCACGGGGGCCTACGAGGTCTACGGGGCGGCACGCGCATGACCGGCACCACCACGGACCCCGCCACCACGACCGCGCCCCCCGCCGCCACCGCCGCCCCCGCCCTCGACGCCGCCGCGATCATGGCCCGCTGCGACGAGCTCGCCGCGGTCTCCTCCAGCCGCGACGGCATCGAGCGGGTCTACCTCTCGCCCGAGCACGCCCGGGTGAACGCGATGGCCGCGCGCTGGATGACCGAGGCGGGCATGCGCACCTGGCAGGACGCGGCCGGCAACCAGTGCGGCCGCTACGAGGGCGCGACTCCGGGACTCCCGGCGCTCCTGCTCGGCTCGCACCTCGACTCGGTGCCCGACGCGGGCCGCTACGACGGGATCCTCGGCGTGATGCTCGCGATCGCCGTGGTGTCGCGCCTGCAGGGGGCGGGCCGGCGCCTGCCGTTCGCCGTCGAGGTCGTCGCGTTCGGCGACGAGGAGGGCACCCGCTTCGGCACAGCGCTCCTCGGCTCCCGCGCCCTCGCCGGCACCTGGGACGAGCACTGGTGGGAGCTCGAGGACGCCGACGGGACGACGCTCGTCGAGGCGTTCCACGAGTTCGGGCTGGACCCCTCGCGCATCCGCACCGCCGCGCGCGACGCGCAGGACGTTCTCGCCTACCTCGAGGCGCACATCGAGCAGGGCCCCTACCTGGAGGAGGCTGACCGCGCCCTCGCCGTGGTCTCCTCGATCGCGGGCGCCCGCCGCTTCGCACTCACCCTCACCGGCAAGGCCGGGCACGCGGGCGGAGTTCCGCTCGACCGCCGCCGCGACGCGCTCACCGGGGCGGCCGAGGCCGTGCTCGCGGTGGAGCGCATCGCGCGGGAGCAGGGCGTGATCGCCACGGTCGGCCGGCTCGAGACCTTCCCGGGCGCGGTCAACGTCATCCCCGGCCGGGTCGAGTTCAGCCTCGACCTCCGCGCCGAGACCGACGCCCAGCGCGACACGGCGTGGGACGCCATCGAGCACGCGATGTCGGAGTCGGCGTCGCGCCGCCGTCTCGCGCTGACGGTGGAGGAGACCCATTCGGCCCCCGCGGTCGTCGCCTCCTCTCGGCTGCAGGACGTCGTGCGCGCGGGCATCCGCGCGACCGGGGACGCGGAGCCGATGGTGCTGTTCTCCAAGGCCGGCCACGACGCGATGGCGGTCGCCGACCTCGCCGAGTACGCGATGCTCTTCCTCCGCTGCGAGGGCGGCGTCAGCCACCACCCGGACGAGAACGTGACCGAGGCCGACGTCGCGACCGCGCTCGACGCGTTCGAGGCGGCCGTGCTGGCGCTCGCCCACGGGACGCCGACCGCGTGACCCCCGCCCCGGCCCCCTCGACGAGCATCGGTCACCGCATCGATGCCGGCTACGCCGCGCTGTCGCGGCAGGAGCAGCGGGCGGCCGACTTCATCCTCGACCACCTCGGCGACCTGGCCGTCTACACGGCGACCGAGCTCGCCCAGCACAGCGGAGTGTCCAAGGCCACGGTCTCGCGGCTGTTCCGCCGCCTGGGGTTCTCGAACTCGCAGGAGGTGCGCGAGCACGCCCGGGCGCTGCGGTCCTCCGGTGTGCCAGTCGGTCCCGCGCAGGGACAGGGGGATCCGCTCGCCGCGCACCTCGAGAGCGAGCGGGCGAACCTGGCCCGGCTGGCCGCCGCGTTCGGCGACGGGCGGCTGGAGGAGGCGGTGCGGCTGATCGCGGGAGCGCGCGAGGTCGTCGTGATCGGACTGCGCAACAGCTACCCGGTGGCGCTGCACCTGCGCCAGCAGCTCGCGCAGGCGCGCGGACGCGTCCGGATCGCCCCGCAGCCCGGCCAGTCGCTCGGTGAGGAGCTCGAGGGGCTCGGAGCCGAGGACGTCGTGGTGCTGGTCGGCTTCCGCCGCCGCCCCGCCTCCTTCGCCGCCCTGATCGGGACGCTCGCCGCGCGCGAGGTGCGCGTGGTGCTCCTCGCGGATCCGCCCGCCCGGCGCTACGCGGAGCACGCGGCGGTCTGGCTGGAGTGCCCGGTCGACAGCGGCACGGCGCTGGACAGCTACGCGGCGGCGATGAGCGCGGTCGCGCTCGTGGCCTCCGGAGTGCTCGGGGCGTCGCCGAGGGAGTCGCGCGAGCGGATCGCCGGGATCAGCACGGCCTACGCGGAGCTCGCCGAGCTGGAGGACCGGCCGTGAGCGAGGCGGCGGAGCTGATCCGTGCGCACGCCAAGGACCCCGTCGGGCAGGCCGACCCGACTCCGTCCCTCGGCCGTGCCGAGCTCATCACCCCCACCTGCGGCGACCGGATCGAGCTGCGCGTCGACGGCGGCGTCGAGCAGGTGCGCCTCGCCTGGAGCGGGCGGGGGTGCGAGGTCTCACGGGGATCCGCGTCGCTGCTCGTGGACGGTCTCGACGGGCTGCCGGCGCCGGCGGTACGGGAGCGGATCGACGCGTTCCTCGCGGCGATGGCGCACCGGGAGGGTGCTCTCGCCGGCGAGGAGCAGGCGCTGCTCGCGGTGGCGGGCAATCCCGTCCGCTCCGTCTGCGCGACCCTGGCCTGGCGGGCGCTGGCCGCCGCCCTCGACGACGCGGGCCTGGCGTGAACCGCTCAGTCCGGCCCGTCGCGGTCGGCTCCCGACCACAGATCGCCGCACTCCACCCCCCGCGCGCCCCTCGCGCGGAGCAGGTCGCGCGCGCCGGAGTCGCCGTGCACGCCCTCGAGGAGCTCCGGCCAGTGGTCCCGTCCCAGCAGCACCGGATGACCGGGCCGACCGCGGAAGACCGCGCGGGCGAGCACGTCCGGCGCGACCGGCGCCTCCGCGAGCAGCCGGGCCCCCACGCTCGGCGGCTCCTCGGGCAGGTCGACCAGGGCGACCAGCGCGGCGACGCCCTCGGCCGCGGCGAGACCCGCGCGGAGCGACGCCGAGAGGCCGGTCTCCCACTCCGCCGCGACGACCACGTCCGCGGACGGCGGCACCAGGAGGCGCGCCCGTCCGGCCTCCGCGCCCAGGACCACGAGCACCCGCTCGCAGCCCACCGCGCGGAGCCTCTCGACGGCTCGCTCCACCCAGGGAACTCCCGCCGCGTCGCACCGCAGCGCTTTCGGGCCGCCCGCCCGGCGCCCCGCACCGGCCGCGAGCACCAGCCCGACGAGGTCCCGACTCCCGACCAGATCCATCCGACCATCGTGCCGCAGGCCGAGCCCCTGCTCCGCCGGACGAAGGAGACCGCATGACCGACACCCGATCCGAGACTGCCCGCGACGTGCTGCTCGCGTGCCTCGCCGTCCCGCGCTGGGCCGACGAGGTCGCCTCCGGCGCGCCCTACCCGTCGGCCGACGCGCTGGCCGACGCGGCCGAGCGGGCCGCGCGCACGCTCACCGAGGAGGAGGTGGAGGCGGCGCTGGCCGACCACCCCCGGATCGGCGAGCGGCACGCGGGCGCGGGGCGCTCCTCCGCGTTCTCGGCCGCGGAGCAGGCGGCGAGCCGCACGGGCGACGAGGAGCTGACCCGGCGGCTGCTGGCCGGCAACCGCGCCTACGAGGAGCGGTTCGGGCGCATGTTCCTCCTCCGTGCGGCCGGCCGCGACCGGGCCGAGGTCGTCGCGGAGCTGGAGCGGAGACTCGGGCTCGACGACGAGACGGAGGCCCGCATCGTCGCGGAGCAGCTGCGGGAGATCACGGTGCTGCGGGTCCGCGGCCTCGACGACGGGCGCCTCGTCCGGGCGGAGGCCGCACGATGAGCGGGCACGCCAGCCGCGTCACCACCCACGTGCTCGACGCCGTCCGCGGCCGCCCCGCGCGCGGGGTCCCGGTGGCTCTCGACGCCCGTGTCGGCTCCGGCTGGGAGCGCCTCGCCGAGGCCCGCACCGACGACGACGGCCGCGTGGCGGCCTTCGGGCCGGAGCGCCTGGCCGCCGGGGTGCACCGGGTCGTCTTCGACACCGGCGCCTGGTTCGCCGCCTCGGGCACCGAGTCGTTCTACCCCGAGGTCGTCGTCGCCTTCCGCCTCGACGACGAGGAGGCGCACTTCCACATCCCGCTCCTGCTCAGCCCCTTCGCCTACTCGACCTACCGGGGCAGCTGATGCAGCTGCAGGACGTCCTCGACGCGCCGCAGCTGCGGCTGCGCGTGCTGGTCGCCGGCGACGGGGCGCTCGCGCGGCCGGTCGACGGCATCTTCACGACCGATCTCCTCGATCCGCGCCGCTACATCTCGCGCGACCAGCTGGTGCTGACCGGTCTGGTCTGGCGTCGGGACGCCCAGAACAGCGCGGCCTTCGTCGCCGCGGTCGCGGACTCGGGTGCCAGCGCTCTGCTCGCCGGCGAGGGGCTGCTGGGCTTCGTGCCGGACGACCTCGTCGTCGCCTGCCGCGAGCACGACGTCCCGCTGATCGCCGTGCCGGCCGAGGTGTCGTTCGGCGCGATCACGGCGCACCTGTCGAACGCTCTCGCCGGCGACCGCGTGGCCCGGCTGACGGCAGCCCTCGCCCGCCAGCGGGAGCTGCTGACGGAGGTCTACCGGGGGCAGCAGCTCGACGAGCTCGTCACGCGCACCTCGCGCGAGCTCGGACTCCCCGTGTCGGTGCTGACCGCGACCGGCCGGACCGCGGCCTCCGCCTCGCCCCTGGGGCTGGGGGAGATCGAGCGGGTCGTGCACGCGGCGCTCACGGCCCGGCGCAGCCCGGTCGTGGTCGCGGACGCCCGCGGCGGCGCCCTGTCGGTCCTCACGGTCGCCGGAGCGGGCGAGCACCGCGCCACCTCCTGGCTGGTCGTCGTCGGGGGCGACTGGAACGACTGGCCCGCCGCAGTACTGGACGCCGTGACCGAGCTCGCCGGAGTCGTGGGGGTCTACCGGCTGCAGCGGGAGGCGGCGCTCTCGGCCGACTCCGCTCTCGCCGACCGCCTGCTCGAACTCGTGGAGGAGGACAGCGAGCAGCCCGAGGCCGCGGTGTACCTGCGGCAGCTCGGACTCGGCGGCGCCGGGCGGTGCGCCGTGGTCGCCGCCGAGTTCGAGGGCGACGCGCCCCCGGACCTGGCGCGCCGTGTCCTGGTCGACGCCGCCGCGCACCTGGGCCGCGCCGTGGTCGGACGCGACGCCCAGGGCTGCGCGGTGGCGGTGCTGCCCACCGAGGCGACCGATGCGATCCCCACCGGCGCGGATCCGCTCGCCGTCGTCACCTCGGCGCTGCGACGAGCGGGAGCCGCGTGGCCGGGCGCCGTGCTGCGCGTCGGGACGAGCGCCGCGACTCCGCTGCCCGCGCTCGGCGGCGCCCTCCGCTCGGCACGCTACGGGATGCTGCTGCCGGGCTCTCCTGGCGACGACGCTCCGGTGCGGGTCAGCGACTCCGGGGAGGTCACCTCCGCCGTGCAGCTGCTGAGTGCGGTCCCCGACCACCTGCGCTCGGTGTTCGTCGAGCTGGTGCTCGGGCGGCTCGTCGAGCACGACGCGCGCTACGGCTCGCAGCTGGTCGCCACGCTCGCGGCGTTCCTCGACTGCGGCGGCTCGTGGGTGCGCACGGCGGAGCAGACGCACCTGCACCTGAACACGGTGCGGTACCGCATCGCGAGGGTGGAGGAGCTGACGCAGCGCGACCTGTCGGACACCGCGGACCGCGCCGACCTGTTCCTGGCGCTGCGCCTGCGCTGACGGCCGGGTGCGCGCGGTCCGCACCGCGCCGCCCCGGCCGGCCCCGTCACTCCGGAGACGCGATCCGCCTGCCCCGGACGTGCACCGCGGCGATCGCCGGCTCGCGCAGGGTCATCAGCAGGGCGAAGAGCAGCTGGGCCGTCGCCTCCTCCTCGTCGTCCGCGCGGATCCCGTGGGCGAGGACGTCGGCGAGCGGCTCCCACCGGTCGGGCTCGATGCGGAGGAAGTCCGCGTCCTTCCCGGGGTCAAGGCTGCCGAACCGGTCCTCCTGGTCGAGCGCCCGCGCGCCGGCGAGCGTCGCCGTGAACAGGAGCTCGGCCGGATGCAGGGCGACGGCCGCGTCGCCGGGCTCCGAGAGGTGCACCTTGAAGGCGTCGTTCGCCACTCGCGCCAGCAGCCACTCGTCGCCCGCGCCCACGTCCGTGCCGAGGGCGACGGTGACCCCCGAGGCGACGGTCCGGCGCCAGGGCATGGTGCCGGAGCCGAGGAACTGCTGCGAGGTCGGGCAGTGGGCGATCGAGGTGCCGGTCTCCTCCATCCGGTGCAGCTCCGCGTCCTGGCAGTGCACGGCGTGAGCGAGGATCGTGCGCGGCCCGAGGAGGGAGGAGCCGCCGCGCGCGGAGCCGGGCAGGAAGAGCCCGTCGTAGGTGTCGAGGTAGCTGCGGGTGCCGTACGAGCCGAGCACGGCGGCGATCTCGCCGTCGCCGGGCCGGTCGTTCTCGTTGAGGTGGCTGTGCACGTAGACGCCGCGTCCGCGGACGTCGTCGTAGAGGTCGCCGAGCGCTCCGAGGGTCCGGGGAGTGACGGACAGCGAGAACCGCGGGACGAGCGCGACCTGCAGGAGCGGGTTCCTCCCGTGCCAGCGGTCGATCTCCTCCGACGCGAGCGTCAGCGCCTCCGCCTCCGAGGTGATCAGGGGCGCCGCCGAGGCCGGGCCCGTGGTCTGGATCCCGCGCCCCGACACGATCCGCAGCCCCGCCTCGCGGGTGCGCTCGAAGAGGGCGTTCTGCGCGGCCGGGAACGCGGAGCCGAAGACCATCGCGGCGGTCGTGCCCGCGGCCACCCGCCGCCGGGTGAAGGCGCGCGCGACGACGTCGGCGAACTCCGGGTCGGCGAGCCGCGCCTCCGCCGGGAACACCGTCCGGTCGAGCCACTCGAGCAGCTGGCCGCCGCCGAAGCCGTCGGTCGAGAACGTCTGGGGGAAGTGCACGTGCGCGTCGACGAAGCCGGGCAGCAGGATCGACGCGGCGTCGCCGGAGACCGGCAGGAGAGCGAAGCGGTCCGGCAGCTCGCGGTACGGACCGACCCAGGCGATCGTGCCGTCCTCGTCCACGGCGAGAGCGCCGTCCGGGATCGACACCAGCGACTCCCGCGCGGTCGCGAGCGTCGCACCCCCGGCGACGTGCAGCACGTGCCCCCGGTGGACGCCCCCGGCGCCGGTCACACCAGGCCCGTGTAGGCGGTCCAGGCGGATCCCGCGGGCGGCGCGTCGTCGCGGGTGACGCTCGCCTGGATCAGCCCGTAGGGGCGGTCGGCGGCGTGGAAGACCTCGTTGTCGTTCTCGACGCCGAAGGGCGAGAGGTCGTAGACGAAGTGGTGCTTGTTCGGCGCGGAGAGACGGATCTCGACGATCTGCGGGTACTCCTCCAGGACCGCCTTCCCCATCTCGAAGAGCGTCTGCTGGAGGGCGAGGGAGTGCACGGTCGCGAAGCGGCTCGTCATGAGCGCCTTGACGCCCGCGTAGACCGCCTCCCAGTCCATCGCCGCGATCTCGTCCTCGCTCAGGGCGAAGCGCCACTTCGCGACCAGCGAGGTCGCCATCACCCGGTCGTTCGTCGGCTGGAGGACCGTGTACGGGTCGGTGAGGAAGCCGTGGAACTCGCTCCCCGTGGACTTCAGGATCGTGAGGTCCTTGAAGCCGCCGGTGATCCAGATCCGCCGCTCGTCGCCCGAGCCCTCGACCGTGACCGACGCGATCCGCGTCTCCTGGCCCTTCCGGACCCAGGTGTGGTCGTGCTCGCGCCCGTCCACCAGCACGCGCTCCCAGGCGAACTCCTCGATCTCGATGCGGGCGCCGTGGACGGGCTCGTAGCCGTCGACGAAGTGGCGGGCCAGCTCGAGGCCGTAGGGCTCGATCGAGCGCAGGCCCTTCTCCTTGGCGAAGGCGTACGCCGTCTGCTTCTGCGTGTCCGTGGGCAGGACGGCCGACTGGTCGCCCTCTCGGTGCGCGGCCTCGAAGTCGCCGCGGAGGGCCGTGGAGACGTTGACGTCGTGGATCTCGTGCCGCGGGGTCTCGCGGTAGATCCGCACGACGCGGTTCTCGGCCTTCCCGTACTGGTGGTCCCCGAGGATGATCGACATGTCCGCTCCTGTCCGTTCCGTGCGGCCGGGCCCGGTCACGCGGTGGTGACCGTCCTGCTCGCGGCTCCTGCGAGCCCGTCTGCCAGCCTCGCGCCTGCCGGGGGCTCCGCGCACCGGCGGAGCATCCCGAGGAGCCGCCGCCGGGACTCCGAGTCTTGTGCGATCCGCCCGCTCCGCGGCTCCGACCCGCCTCCGTTCACACGCTCGAAACCTGCCGATGACACGGCGGCGCTCGGCGTGAGCGGGGGGAGCTCCCCGAGGTGTCGTCAGGGAGGCGGGGCATCGGCGGGTCGAGGTCAGGGGCGGCTGAGGAGGCGCCCGGCGGGCGGGACCGTCGCGGCGGTGACGCGTCGGCCGCCGACCCAGGTGGCGGCGACGGCGCCGCGGAGGACGCGGCCCTCGTAGGCCGAGACGGGGTTCCGGTGCGAGAGGGCGTCGACGTCCACGCGCCACTGCGCCTCCGGGTCGAACGCGACCAGGTCGGCGTCGGATCCCGCGTGCAGCAGGCCCTTCTGGCCGAGCCCGGCGAACGCGGCGGTCGCCGTGGACATCCAGGCGACGACCTGCTCGAGCGGGATGCCCCGCTCGCGGGCCCCGGTCCAGACCGCGCGGAAGCTCAGCTCGAGTCCCGAGATCCCGCCCCAGGCGACGCCGAAGTCGCCGCCGGCGGGGAGCTTCAGCTCGGCGGTGGCGGGGGAGTGGTCCGAGGCGATGATGTCGATCGTCCCGTCGAGCAGCCCCTTCCAGAGCTGCTCGCGATTGCGCTCGTCGCGGATCGGCGGGCAGCACTTGAACTGCGTGCCGCCGTCGGGGATCGAGCCGGCGTCGAAGGTGAGGTAGTGCGGGCAGGTCTCGGCGGAGATCGGCAGCCCCTCGGCCTTCGCCTCGCGCAGGAGCGGCAGCGCGTCGGCGGAGGAGAGGTGCAGGATGTGCGCGCGGCAGCCGGTCTCGCGGACGGCCTCGATCACGTGCAGGATCGCGTTGCGCTCGGAGGCGGGCGGGCGGGAGTCGACGAACTCGCCGTAGGAGGCGCCGGGCTCCAGCGCGCTCGCCTCCAGCTCGGCCGGGTCCTCGGCGTGCACGATCAGCAGTCCGTCGAAGGCGGCGATCTCGCGCATCGCCTCGACGAGCTGCTCCCGGCTCAGGTGCGGGAACTCGTCCACTCCGCTCGGCGAGAGGAAGCACTTGAAGCCGAAGACGCCCGCGTCGTGGAGCTCGCGCAGCGTGCCGAGGTTCGAGGGGATCGCCCCGCCCCAGAATCCGACGTCCACCTGCGCCTGCGGCCCGGCGGCCGCGCGCTTGGCCTCGAGCCCCGACACCGTGGTGGTCGGCGGGATCGAGTTCAGCGGCATGTCGATGATCGTGGTGACGCCCCCGGCGGCGGCCGCGCGGGTGGCGGAGGCGAAGCCCTCCCACTCCGTGCGGCCCGGCTCGTTGACGTGCACGTGGGTGTCGACGATCCCCGGGATCAGGACCTGGCCCTCGGGGAGGACGATCTCCTCCGTGGTCCGCCAGGGGGCGTCCCGCTCGCCGACCGCGACGATCAGGCCCTCGGCGATCGCGATGCTGGCCGGACGCCGGCCGTTCTCGGTCAGCACGTCGGAGGCGCGGATCACGAGGTCGAGGAAGGGAGCGTCGTCAGGCATGGATCGACCCTATACTCGGCATGTTTCCTGCGTGTGAGCGCCCGTCGGCGGCTCCGCCCGGCCTTCCCGCAGCCCCGGCGCCGTCGCCTCCCGTCCGAGAAGAGGAGGCCGTCGTGCTCGACATCGCCGACCCCCTGCTCGAGCGCGTCGAGGCGGGCGGGAGCGTCGCGGTCGTCACGGTCACGCACGTCTTCGGCTCGGCTCCCCGCGCTCTCGGGTCCTCGATGGCGGTGGACGCGGAGGGGCGCGCGATCGGCTCGATCTCCGGCGGCTGCGTCGAGGCGCAGGCGTACGCGCTGGCCCAGGAGGTGCTCGGCACCTCGGGCAGCGCGTCCGAGCACTTCGGCTTCGACGACGAGGCGGCCTTCGCCGCGGGCCTGTCCTGCGGGGGGCAGCTGCGCGTGTTCGGCCAGGTCGTCGACTCCGGCTCCACCGCGGTCCTCGCCGAGCTGCGCGCCGCCCGCGCCGGCCGCTCGGCCGCGCTGGCGATCGTCGTCGGCGGCCCGGAGGAGCTGATCGGCCTCGTCCTCACCGGAGCGACGCGCCTCCAGGACGTCGTCGGCCCGCACCTGGACGAGGACACCGCCCGCCGCATCCTCGCCGAGCGCGAGGCGCGCCTGGCCTCCGGCCGCTCGGCCACGGTCGAGACCGCCTGCCGGAGCGCCGAGCTTGAGATCGCCTACATCGTGCACGCCGAGCGGCCGCGCCTGCTGATCTACGGCGCCGTCGACTTCTCCGCCGCGCTCTGCTCCGCAGGCGCCCTGCTCGGCTACCGCGTGACCGTCTGCGACGCGCGTCCGGTGTTCGCGACCGCCGAGCGCTTCTCCGGCGCCGACGAGGTCGTGGTCGAGTGGCCGTCCGACCACCTCGCCCGCGCCGAGGTCGATTCGCGCACCGTGATCGCGGTGCTCACGCACGACGAGAAGTTCGACATCCCGCTGCTCGAGACCGCGCTCGCGCTCCCGGTCGCCTACGTCGGCGCGATGGGGTCGCGGCGCACCCATGAGCGGCGGCTGCGGCTGCTGCGCGAGGCGGGAGTGACGGAGGAGGCGCTCGCCCGCCTGCACTCGCCGATCGGCCTGGACATCGGCGCGTCGACGCCGGAGGAGACGGCCGTGTCGATCCTCGCGGAGGTCCTCGCCGCGCGCACGGGGACGTCCGGGGAGCCGCTCGCGGGGCGCTCGGGCCCGATCCACGCGGCGCGCTGAGCCGCACGTCCTCCCTCGATGGCGCGCCGTCGTGATCGCGCCGGCCTGCTCGCACTCCGGCGGGAAACGGCCGCGAAACACCGCGCTGCCATGCTCGGGGCATGCAGCGCCACGTCCTCACCGGAGCCCACGTCGCCACCGTCGACGCGCACGGGACCGAGCACCCCGTCGGCCACGTCGTCGTCGACGACTCCCGCATCGTCGCCGTCGGAGCCGGCGACCCTCCGGCGTGGGCCCTCGACGGACGGTCCCCGACGGGCCTGCCGGCGCAGGAGGCGATCGCGCTCACGCGGGTCGACGGCCGCGGCCACCTGCTCACTCCCGGGCTCGTCAACACGCACCACCACCTCTACCAGTGGCTCACCCGCGGCTGGGCGCAGGACTCGATCCTTTTCGACTGGCTCGTCGCGCTCTACCCCGCCTGGTCCCGCATCGACGCCGACCTGACCCGCTCCGCCGCCCTCGGCGCGATGGGCGTCCTCGCCCGGTCCGGCTGCAGCACCGTCGCCGACCACCACTACGTCTTCCCTCGGGGCTCCGGCGACATCGTCGGCGGCATCGTCGACGCGGCCGGCACCCTCGGCCTCCGGCTGCACGCGACCCGCGGGTCGATGGACCTCGGCGAGTCCCGGGGCGGCCTCCCGCCGGACTTCGCCGTCGAGACCACGGCGGCCGCGCTCCAGGCCAGCGGAGAGGCGGTCCAGCTGTACCACGACGCCTCCGCCGACGCGATGGTGCGGGTCGCGATCGCCCCGTGCTCGCCGTTCTCGGTGACCACCGACCTGCTGCGAGAGTCGGCCGTCCTCGCCCGTCAGCTCGGGGTCCGGCTGCACACCCACGGCTCCGAGACCGTGGAGGAGGACGCCTACACGCGGGAGGCGTTCGGCCTCTCGCCCACCGACCACCTGGAGTCGCTCGGCTGGCTCGGCGACGACGTCTGGATGGCGCACTGCGTCCACCTCGACGCCGACGCGATCGCGAAGTTCGCGGCCACGGGCACCGGAGTCGCGCACTGCCCGTCCTCGAACGGCCGGCTCGCGGCGGGCATCGCGCCGATCCCGCAGCTGCTGGCTGCGGGAGCCCCGGTCGGCCTCGGCGTGGACGGCGCGGCGTCGAACGAGTCCGGTCAGCTCGGCTCCGAGATCCGCGCCGCGGTGCTGATGAACCGCCTGCGCGCCGGCGCCGACCGGATGAGCGCCCGGCAGGCGCTCTCGGTCGCCACCATCGGCGGGGCCCGGGTGCTCGGTCGGCAGGACGAGATCGGCTCGATCGAGGTCGGCAAGCTCGCCGACCTCGCGCTCTGGCGGATCGACGGGATCGAGCACGCGGGCATCGCGGACCCGGTCGCGGCGCTCGCACTCGGAGCGCAGCCCCCGCTGAGCCTGCTCCTGGTGCAGGGTCGCCCGACGGTGCGGGAGGGACGGCTGGTGAACGCGGACGAGGACGCGATCGCCCGCGAGGTCGCCCGGGCGAGCACGGAGCTGGCGTCGCGCGTCTGAGCTGCGGCAGCCGATCGGCGCTCAGCTCGTCGTCGTTCAACCGGGCGGCGCCTCCGCCTCGACGGTCGCGACCGGGGCGGCGTCCGGGTGCAGGAGCCGCCAGATCCGGTCGCGGGAGAGCGGCAGCTCGGTCGGCCGCACGCCGATCGCGTCGCGGACGGCGTTGGCGAGTGCGGGGGCGACCGGGTTGTAGGGCGCCTCGCTCATCGACTTCGCGCCGAACGGCCCGAGCTCGTCGGCGGTGTCCGCGAAGAGCACCTCGGTCTCGGGCACGTCCGCCATCTGCGGGATGTGGTAGTTCCGGAGGATGGCCGTGGTCACGGTGCCCTCGCCGTCGAGGATCACCTCCTCGTACAGCGCCGAGCCGATCGCCTGCGCCACTCCGCCCTCGACCTGCCCGCGGCACTGCGCCGGGTTGATCACGAAGCCGGCGTCGGCCGCCTGCACCGACTGCAGGATCCGCACCTCGCCCGTCGGCTCGTGCACCGCGACCCGGAAGCCCTGGACGTTGAACGCGAGCGAGCGCTGAGCGCCGTCCTCGCTCCCGGTCGCGGTGACCGGTCCGCCGGCCGCGCGGACCAGATCGGCGAACGCGACCCGGGTGCCGTCCGGAGCGAGCAGGCCCTCGTCGTCGGGCTCGAAGGTCTCGTCGTGCCCGGTCAGCCGCTTCGCGAGCGCCTGCAGCTCGGCGAGGAGGCGCGTCGCGGCCGAGTGGACGGCCTTGCCCGCGACCACCGTGCCGGCGCTGCCGAACGCTCCGGTGTCGTAGCGGGCCGCGTCCGTGTCGGACTGGCGGATCCGCACCCGGTCGGCCGAGGCGCGGAAGGCGCTCGCGACCAGCTGCGTGTGCACGGTGGTCGTCCCGTTGCCGAACTCGGCCGTGCCGACGCCGATGGTCAGCACTCCCTCGGCGTCGACGGTGACGGTCGCCTCCGAGAAGTGGCCCCGCGGTGGGATGGTGGCGATCATCGCCAGTGCCGTGCCCTGCCCTGTCCGCCACCCCGGTCCGTCGGGGGCGGGGGAGCCGCCGCCGCCGGCCAGGGCCGCCTCGGTGAGGTCGAGGCACTGGTCGAGCCCGTAGGAGGCGAAGCCGATGTCGTCGCCCTCGACGTGCGTGACCACCAGCGGCTCGCCCGGGCGCACCGCGTTGATCCGCCGCAGCTCGAACGGGTCGATCCCGAGCTCGCGGGCGAGATCGTCCATCGCCGACTCGATGCCGAAGATCACCTGCCCGAGGCCGTAGCCGCGGAACGCCCCCGAGGGGAGGTTGTTCGTGTAGACGGCCTGCGCGTCGACGCGCTTGCTGGGCGCGCTGTAGACGGCGACCGACTCCGAGGTGCCGTGGAACATCACGCCGGGTCCGTGGTTGCCGTAGGCGCCGGTGTCCGAGAGCACGTCCACGGCGAGGGCGGTCAGCCGTCCGTCGCGCCGGGCGCCGAGCGTGACGCCGACCCGCATCGGGTGTCGGCAGGGGGCCATCGTGAACTCGTCGCTCCGGGTGAACTCGAACTGCACGGGCCGGCCGGTGGCGAGCACGGCGAGGGCGACGACGTCCTCCGTCAGGATCTCCTGCTTGCCGCCGAAGCCGCCGCCCACCCGTGCCGTGAAGACGCGGACGGTCGACGGATCGCGGTCGAACAGGCGCGCGATCTCGTCGCGCACGAGGAAGGGCACCTGCGTCGAGGTCCGCAGCACCAGCTCTCCGCCCTCGAGCCAGCCGATGGTGCCGTGGGTCTCGAGCGCCGTGTGCGCGACCCGGGAGGTCGAGTACCGGCCCTCGACGACCACGTCGGCCTCCGCGAGTCCGGCGGCCACGTCCCCGTACTCTCCGTGGAGCTCCGCGACGACGTTCGCCTCCGGCCGGGCGATGCGCGAGGCGATCGGATCCTTGTCGGCGTGCAGGAGCGGCGCGCCGGCCGAGCGCGCCTCCTCCGGGTCGAAGACGGCGGGCAGCACCTCGTAGTCGACCTCGACGGCGCGGCAGGCCGCCTCCGCCTCGGCCACCGACTCCGCGACCACCACGGCCACGCGCTGCCCGCGGAACCGGACGACCGTGTCGAGCATGCGCGTGTCGTCCGGGTCGTCGAGCCGGGACTCGTGGCGGGCGGTGGAGTAGAGGACGTCCGGGACGTCCTCGGCGGTGAGGACCGCGACGACGCCCCGCATCGCGCGGGCGGCGGTCGTGTCGATCGAGCGGATGCGCGCGTGGGCGTGCGGGCTCTGGACGACCTTCAGGTGCAGCAGGCCGGGGACGGCGACGTCGAGGGTGAACGGCTCGCGGCCCTGGACGATCCGCCGGCCGGCGGGCGCGCCGAGCGAGCGGCCGACCCGGGACTCCTCGGCCGACGGGCGACCGGTGCGGCGGACGGGGGTGAGACCCGACGGCGGGGCCGCGTGCCGTCCGCGGACCGGGGCCTCCGTGCGATCCGCTCCGGACGGCTCGGCCGCGTGCGCGCCGTGCCCGGACGCGCAGGCGCCCGTCACGGCCTCGCGGATGGGGCGGTAGCCCGTGCACCGGCAGAGGTTGCCCTTCATCAGCCGCGGCACGTCCTCGGCGCGGACTCCGTCGAGCGCCGTGGCCGTGACCACCATGCCGGCCGTGCAGAAGCCGCACTGGAACGCGCCGGCCTCGACGAACGCCTCCTGCACCGCGCTCGGCTCCTCGGGCGTGCCGAGGCCGGCCGCGGTCGTCACCTCGCGGCCCTCGACGCGGTGGGCGGGGTAGAGGCAGGAGTGGAACGGCGTCCCGTCGACGAGGACGGAGCAGGCGCCGCAGTCGCCGGCGTCGCACCCCTTCTTCACCTCGAAGTGCTCGTGGTCGCGGAGGAGGGTGCGCAGCACCTGGCCGGGGCGGGGGGAGGCGTCGACCGGCTCCCCGTTGACGGTGAACCTCATCGGGCGCCTCCGGCCAGCTCGGAGCGGATCTCCTCGGCGAGCACGCGGACGACGGCGTGGCGCCAGTCGGCGGCTCCGTGCGGGTCGGTGAACCAGGTCGCGACGCCGTCGACGGCCGCGGCGAGCTCGGCCGAGGAGGGAGCGGCGGCGAAGCGGAGCAGCTCCGGCCGGACGGTCGCCGCGGTGATCGTGAGCACGAACGCGCCGTCGGTGTCGAGGCGGCCGATGACGACGGCGCCGGAGCGTCCGAGAGGGGAGAGCGCCGTCTTGCGGAACGCGGTGCGCGCCCGGAGGGAGGAGAGCGCGATCTCGATCGAGCGGATGACGTCGTCCTGGGCCAGGGAAGTGGTCATGTTGCCGGTCACGAGCTCGGCGACCGGCACGGCGACGTCCGAGCCGTCGGCCCGCCAGACGAGGGCGGTGGCGTCGAGCGCGGCGGCGAGGCTGATCATCGGTCCTGCGGGCAGGGCGTTGGCGATGTTGCCGCCGACAGTGGCGACGTTCCAGATCTTGAAGGAGCCCAGCAGTGCCGTGCAGCACTGGAAGAAGAGCGGGTGGGCTGTGTCGCCCGCGTCGGGCATCGCGGCGAGCTCGCTGAGCGTGCAGGTCGCCGCGATCGAGAGCCCGGCGTCCGTGCGCACGATCGGCTCCCACGCGAATCCCTGCAGGTCGAGGAGCTCGTCGAGGTGGTCGTGGGGGAGGGAGAACACCCAGGAGCCGCCTCCGATGACCGCTGAGCGCGGCCCGCGGCCCGCCAGCTCGGAGCGCTCGCGCACCACCCGGACGCGCTGGATCGTGTTCAGGTCCATGCAGCGCCTCCGTCCCGCGCCCGTCGGGCGTCTCCCCCCAGTGAACCCCACCCGTGTGACGCCCGTGTTTCCCCACCCCGTCC